>CAZFFW010000115.1:0-17973 GCA_964518125.1 uncultured Porifericola sp. | reverse complement strand
GCTATCGCTCCGATTCCTACCAATGAATCTTATCTTTCTTCAGGGTTTGGAATGCGCTATCACCCGATTTATAAAATTAGAAAACTTCATACAGGCCTTGACTTTGCCGCCCGCATTGGTACCCCAATTCACGCCAGTGGTGGAGGTACAGTCACCAAAGTTTCCAGTAGTTACTACGGTTACGGTAAGCAGATAGAAATTGATCATGGTTTCGGTTTTAAGACCAAGTACGCCCACCTTTCAGAGTTTAATGTAAAGGTTGGTCAGAAAGTAAAACGGGGTGAGTGTATCGGTTATTCGGGGAATTCAGGCACTTCCTCTGGTCCTCACCTGCACTACGAGGTTTTTAAGAATAAGAAAAAAGTAAACCCTATTCATTATATCTACCAGGATATCTCTGATGAAGAATATGAAATGCTGGTGAAACTGGCTTCTATTGAAAACCAATCAATGTAAAGACTACAACTACTCAATTTGCAATGGCCGGACCAAAAGTCCGGCTTTTTTATTGGTATAATACAATTTAATCAACTGAAAATCTATATAGCAAACAATACAGAATCCGCAGCCTTATATATGTACACATCTTAATATTTTGATTAAAACCATGTAGTATGTATTTCAACAAATCGTCGGTATTTCTATTGATAGCAGCATCTTTTTTTTCTCTCCTGCTTCATAGATGTGATCCTCTGGCAGAAGAAATTAACCTTGATTTGCCTCAGATACAAGAGAGAGGAAGCCTGATTGCACTGACGACCTATAGTCCTACCAGTTACTTTCTGTACCGAGGTAAAACCATGGGCTTTGAATATGAACTACTACAGCGACTGGCAGAATCGTTGGACCTTGACCTGGAAATCAAGGTAGCCGAAAACCTCGACGAGATGGTGAATATGCTCAGGCGCGGTGAGGGTGATGTGATTGCCCACAACCTTACCATCACTGAAAGCAGAAAGGAAGCACTGACCTTTACAAGTCCGCTGAGAAAGGTTGAGCAGAGATTGGTTCAAAAGAAACCTGAAGGCTGGCAGGAGATGGAAGATTCTACCATCAATGCGATTCTCATCAGAGACACTTCCCAGCTTGCGGGAAAAAGCATCTACGTCCGCAGGCAGTCCTCCTATTTTGAAAGGTTAAAAGAGCTTTCCGGAAACATCCGCGGAAGAATCAAAGTCAGAAAAGCTCCCGGTACGAAAGAAACCGGAACCCTTATCGCTGAAGTCTCCGAAGGGCTGATTGGCTATACCGTTGCGGATAATAATATCGCTGAAATCACGCAGACGCTCCATGATAACCTGGATGTCAGTTTCCCTATTTCGGAAGAGCAGGATATTGCATGGGCAGTACGTACATCATCGCCTCTTTTGCTGGAGACATTGAACGAATGGCTGTCAGGTATCAAGAAAACCGCAACTTTCAATGTGATTTACAACCGCTACTTCAAAAACAAAAGAAAATTCAGGGAACTGCACGAATACGAATATTCTTCACTGGCCAGAACCGGCAAAATTTCAGAATTTGACAGCCTGTTGCAGATGTACGCCGATAGCCTGGGCTGGGACTGGCGCCTGCTGGCTTCTCAGGCCTTCCAGGAATCTCGCTTCAGGGCTTCAGTTAAGTCATGGGCAGGTGCAAGGGGCTTGATGCAGGTGATGCCCCGTACTGCCCGCTCTTTCGGTATTACCAACCTGGCTGATCCGGAAGAAAATTTAAGGGCTGGAATTTTGTACTTAAGGTACCTGAACGACTTTTGGAGCCATGTCCCCGATGAAAGTGAAAAGGTCAAATTTATGCTGGCTTCCTACAATGCCGGTCCTTATCATGTCAAAGATGCGCAACGACTGGCAGCCAAGCTGGGTAAAGATTCACTCATCTGGGACAATCATGTGGCAGAGTGTATTTTGCTAAAGTCAAGGAAAGAATATTATAATGATGAAGTGGTTAAATACGGCTACTGTCGTGGACTGGAACCTTATAAATACGTCAAACAGATTACCAGTCGCTATAATAGGTATGTGGACCTGATCGCAGAAATAAAGGAGGAGGAGGCCGTTTAGCGTTAGCCAATCCGTTAACTTTCTGGCATTATAAGCTTTATTCAGATATCCTCAACGGACGCTTACCTGATAATACTTCGCTTTGATGAACATAAAGATTCCGTAAATGGCGAATCCGGTAGCAACTGTGCCCATCATAAAATTACCCAGTATGTACGACAAAAATTCATAGGCCTGAGATGTGAAGCCTGTTTCTTCCTGGTATGCATCAACTGCCGCTTCAAACACAAAATATCCTGTAAGGCCAAGAATAATTCCCCTGGAAAGATAGCCTGTCGTTCCCAGTGCCACAATCATCTTTTTCCGACTTTCAGAAAGATGGTCTACTGAAAGGCTGTTTTTAAAACTTCCCTTAAATGCACGAACAATTTCTAAAACGCCATAGGCAGCAGAGATGACACCTATTGTACCGACTATAAAATTTCCAGTCGGCAGACTAAGCACAAATTTTACATAACTTACCTCATCCTCCTCCCAGACGCCAGCCCTGGGGAAAAGGATGTATGATCCAGCGACCATAAACATCAGGTATATGAGCCCGCTGATAAGGTATCCAGACCTTTTGATCACCCCCTTCCAGTTGCTGCCTTTGTGATTGGTATCTTTGATCGCCTGCATAAACCTCAGCAGAATATAGCCGCATAAGCCCAGCAAAATCAGGATAAAAATAGTCGCATCCAACGGTTTCTGATTCAGCCATCTGACCACCCCCAGCCTCCCGACAGTCCTCCCACCAGGGCCTATTGCTGCAATCAGGGCAAATAGCCCGGATAGTATGTAAATAATACCTTTGACCACAAAGCCCCAACGGGTGAACTTTTTATATGCCTGATTTCTCAACGAACTCACTTGCTTACTACTTAAGCCGAACTACCAATGTTAAGCAGGTCTGGCAATTTTTTGCTTTAGAATTTCAGGTTGCCTAAATGAATGGAAGGGGCAAATCTTGCAAATGTTTACAGTATTTAAACGATTCTGATGACCCTGCAACAGTAAGTTATTTTTTACTACCTGTCCACAGGATTATACCAATGATCAGCACCACTGCACTGATAATTACCGGCGTATAATCCGCCTGGCTGACCACGACATCTACTCCCAGTACACTAAAGCTATCTGACTGGTCAAGTGCGTTCATGCCGGTAACTACTGTGGCTACCAGGCCAATCAATGTTAAAAAAATCCCGATACCTTTTTTCATAGAATGTTATGCTTATAATAAAAGAATCCTGAAACTGCTGGCAAAGCAAACCGCCAGTTTCAGGACAAAACTAAACATAATCTTCTACAATAAAGCTTTTTGTTCAGGCATTCTCTTTTTCTTTTGACCGTAGCCGTGTATTCAGTTTTTTGCTTGCACTGAAAACATAAAACAAAGAAACTGTCACTGCCAATAATAAAATACCCAGCAAAATCACCAAAGGCCAGGAAACTTTGGCAAAGAAATCAAAGCCACTTTCCACTTCTGCTTCATCCTGGTTGAAGGAGTATCCATCGTTTAGCCCCTGGTCATCATCGTAATTATAGTTCGGATCAATGCCTGCTTCGCTATCACCATACTCATTCTGAGGCCGCTGGGTCACATCGCTATCAGCGCCATTGACACCACCGGTGTAGGTGGGTGAGCTAGATTCTGATTTGATGTAAGCCAGTATATCGTAAACATCATCGTTGGTCAGAAACTCAAAGTTGGGCATAATCTGCCCTTTGTACTCTTTAAAAAGTTGCTTGGCATATTCGTCATCCGTTTCCTGGATGACATACTGTGAATTTTTAATAAATGCCACCAACCAGGGAATTGGCCTTGTTCTATGCACACTAGCCAGGGCCGGACCTATCAGTTGCTTTTCTACCATATGGCAGACTGAGCAATGCTGCCCGAAAATATCTCTCCCATTTGCAATGCTCTGCGCGTCCGCCTCAATTTCGTCTGGCACCTGCTGGTCAGGTCCCACAGTTTCCGGATTTGAAGAAGCATCCTGGGTAGCCGTAGTGTCCTGGGCACTTAGCGGGTTAACATAAAAGAGACTTGCTGATATCAGAAATAGCGATAATAATAAACTGTATGGTTTATATTGATTTATTGAAAGCATGGTCAAAAAATATATTAAGCTTAAAAAATGTATCCTATTAAGTAGAATAGTAGAACACTTTAAATGTTTAGGAATGGTGTGTAATTTACAATTAAAGCATCTGTCTCTAAACACTTCATCGGAAGATCAGTTTACGCGCGCAAAAAAAACCTGCTTAACCATAGGGCAGCAGGCTTACATTTAACTGATATCCAGTATACTTTTAAAAAAGCCCCAATTGGTCTTTCTTATTCTTCTTCTGAGTAGACTTACCTTTTTCTATCACCCACTCTACTTCCTGACCAGTTTCTACCTCGTCATTAGGCTTTTTTTTTGAAGGAACTGCCTCGGTTGAAGTACTCCCATTTAATTTTTCATCAATGAGCTGAATATCTTTTACCTTATGTGGGGTCAACTGGTTACCCAGTGCCTTCCAGCCTTTGATATCCACTAGCAGGTCAAGATCCACGATCTGCTTTTGATGTTCGCGCTGACCATCCTTTTTATACACCATTTCGGCCTGCGGCTGTCTGAGGGTAGTAGCCAGTAACAGTTTGGAACTACGCGCATCAGTGATGAAGCAAAATTTACGGTCAGTAGAAGAAGTCTCTACCAGGAAACGTTTTACCAGGTAATTCTTAGAGTTACCATCATAATATACTGCCGTAAGTGACTTTTGTGGATCAAATTTCTCCAGCATCACGATACTGTCCGGGTCAAACTTATTGGTCAGTTCGTATGATTTGATCTCGTAGCAGCCATCTTTATAAACCGCAATCAACTGCTCTTCACCCTCAAAACTTCCCAGATACCGACCTCTTTCGTCAGTGTTCAGGGTGCCTACGGTTTCATCATACCAAATATCCAGCCCGCCCATGGTAGACTCACCTTCGGCGGTTTTGATCACTTTGCGAATAGGATATTTGGTCAGAATATTCCCCTGGGCCGACCGGCCTTTGATGTCAATGGTCGCAAAATCAAAGTCAAACTCCTTGATCTTGGCTCGGGAACGGCCGGAAAGGAATACCCTTACTACCTCCGCTTCGGCATTCGGGTTGGCCGAGAAGTAAAGTACCTTAGAACCATCACTACCTTTGGTGAGGTCGTATTCCTTATCTCGAGTAATGGCCAAGACCTGAAATCTTTTGACCATTGATTTACCTGAATTACCATCCACATAGATCAAATTATATACGCGGCGTTCGTCATTTTTCCGGAAAATATCCGCGTGTATGATCCCTTTACCGACAAAGACCTTATCGGAAATTTTGGTTACGACACATTTACCGTCTTCTCTGAAGACGACGATATCATCAATGTCCGAGCATTCGGTCACAAACTCATCCTTTTTCAGGCCATATCCGATAAAACCATCTTTGCGGTTGACGTACAGTTTCTCATTATTGGCCGCAACCACATTGGCAGAGATGGTGTCAAAGTTCTTGATTTGTGTTTTGCGTTCCTTTCCTTTGCCGTACTTGACCAGGAGGTCCTTAAAGTATTTGATCGCGTAGTCATTGATATGGGCAAGGTCGTATTCGTTCTGTTTGAGTTCCTCATTAAGTTTCTTCATCAGTTCGTCAGCCTTAAAGCTGTCAAACTTTGATATTCGCTTGATTTTGATCTCTGTCAGGCGAACCAGGTCATCTTCGGTGATCTCCCGGTAAAAGTCCTTTTTGTAAGGCTTTAGCCCTTTATCTATTCTGGCCAGCACATCTTCCCAGGTTTCGGCTTCCTCTATATCCCGGTAGATTCGGTTTTCAATGAAGATTTTTTCCAGTGAGGAGAACAGCAGCTTCTCCAGCAATTCTTTATGCCTGATTTCCAGTTCCTGGCGCAGCAGGCTTACTGTCTGCTCGGTATTGATCCGGAGGAGCTCATTTACACCAATAAACTTAGGCTTATCCTCTACAATAACGCAGGTATTGGGTGAAATAGATACCTCACAGTCGGTGAAAGCGTAAAGTGCGTCTTTGGTAATCTCCGGCGACTGATTGGGCGCCAGCGATACCAGTATTTCCACATCCCTGGCAGTATTGTCTACCACCTTTTTGATCTTGATTTTTCCCTTGTCATTTGCCTTCAGGATAGAGTCTATCAGGCTATTGGTAGTTGTACCAAAAGGAATGTCCTTGATGACCAGGGTCTTTTTATCGTACTCTTCAATCAGTGCCCTTACCCTTACCTTACCGCCTCTAAGGCCTTCGTTGTAGTCGGTAAAATCAGCCATTCCTCCGGTAGGAAAATCCGGCAGCAGGTTGATATTCTTATTCTTCAACAGGTCAATGGATGCCTGCAGGAGTTCGCAGAAATTATGCGGCAAAATGCGGGTTGACAAACCTACTGCGATACCTTCTACGCCTTGCGCTAACAGCAGGGGGAATTTTACCGGAAAGGTAACCGGTTCCTTTTTGCGCCCGTCATAAGACAATTGCCAACGGGTAGTTTGCGGATTATAGACCACATCAAGGGCAAATTTTGAGGGTCTGGCTTCTATATATCGTGGCGCAGCGGCATTATCACCGGTACGGATGTCGCCCCAGTTTCCCTGTGTGTCAATGAGCAGGTCTTTTTGCCCCAGACCGATCATGGCTTCACCGATAGAGGCATCACCATGTGGATGGAACTGCATGGTATGTCCGATGATATTGGCCACTTTGTTGAACCTGCCGTCGTCCATTTCCTTCATGGCATGGAGAATTCGGCGCTGCACAGGTTTAAGTCCGTCTTCTATGGCAGGAACTGCTCTCTCCAGGATTACATAAGAGGCATAGTCAAGAAACCAGTTCTCGTACATGCCATCTATTTTTTCACTCTGCTGTAATTTATCTTCTTGCTTATCACTCATATTTCGTAATACTGCTTTCTTATTTCACTTTGTAGCGTAGCACTTTCAGCATATTCAGGGTAATCATCAGTGCGATGCCCAGGCTCAGATAGGCAAATATCTGTATGCTGTTCACTTTCTTCTCAGCGTGGCGGTAGAGCTTCTCTCCTACCGTCACCTGTATGTTCTCCAGGGTATGGGTAGTAGTGAGCAGGCTTTCAAAAGCCGGCATACTCTCTCTGACGTAGATTTCACTGGCCTGACTGAAATTGTCCTGCCGCATCTGCTGAAAAACCTTGTCTTCAATCTGTCGGTAATTTTTCATCAGCCGGTTGAACTCGTCCAGGTTTACCGCCTCATCAGCTGTCAGGTGGGTCTTGGCATATTTGGCTTTGATACGGTCTATCTGATCGTTATTATTTTCCACTTCACTTACCAGCTTCAGGGTATTCTGATTTTCATGGAGATAGACCATCTCCTCCAGTTTCAGTCTGTTCTGGTACATCAGTTCCTGAATTTTTGCAAGGTCTGAGGATGGGATAAGGCGATCCTCCAGCATAGATTTAAAATCCTGGGAGAAATCAGCCAGATTACGGGAGGTGATCAGCGTCAGAATGTTCAGCAGTACCAGCACTACCAAAAAAGAGATAATGATACGCTCCCGATTGCTTAATTTGCTCAATAATCCCATACCCTATCAGCTTACTCAGGCCACTTCCTCTAACAAGTCCTTCTCTATTTTCAGGTTATCAATGATAAACGTCTGACGGTCAGGTGTATTCTTCCCCATATAAAAGGTCAGGAGTTTTTTGATACTCACCTTATCGTCCAGGATGATCGGCTGCAGCCTGATATTCTCCCCGATAAATCCTCCAAACTCATTGGGAGATATCTCACCCAGACCTTTAAAGCGGGTGATCTCAGGCTTGTTGCCAAGTTTGGCAATGGCATCTCTTCTCTCCTGCTCGGAGTAGCAGTAGATGGTCTCCTTCTTATTTCTGACCCTGAAAAGCGGGGTGTCTAATATATAAATATGTCCGTTTCTTACCAGATCAGGGAAAAACTGTAAGAAAAACGTCAGCATCAGCAACCTGATATGCATACCGTCCACATCGGCATCGGTAGCGATAATGATCTTGCGATAGCGCAGACCTTCCAGGCCATCCTCAATATTGAGCGCATGCTGCAGCAGGTTAAACTCCTCGTTCTCATACACCACCTTTTTGCTCAGTGAAAAGCAGTTCAGGGGTTTTCCTCTGAGGCTGAATACGGCCTGCGTCTGCACATCCCGGGACTTGGTAATGGACCCGCTGGCAGAATCACCCTCGGTAATGAAAATCATGGTATCATCGCAGCGATCGCTTTTCTTGTCATCAAAATGCAGGCGGCAGTCACGTAGTTTTTTGTTGTGCAGGTTAGCCTTCTTGGCCCTTTCGTTGGCCAGTTTCTTGATACCGGCAATTTCTTTACGTTCCCGCTCCGACTGCTGAATACGCTTGAGGAGCGCATTGGCAGTATCCTGGTGCCGATGCAGGTAGTTATCCAGTTCTTTTTTGACAAAGTCATTGATAAATGTGCGCATGGTAGGCCCGTCCGGCCCCACATTCTGCGACCCGAGTTTGGTCTTGGTCTGTGATTCAAAAACCGGCTCCTGAACTCTCACGGATATCGCCGAGACAATGGAAGCCCTGATATCAGCGGCATCAAAGTTCTTGTTGTAAAACTCCCTGACGGTCTTTACCAGCGCCTCACGATAAGCCGCCAGGTGGGTACCGCCCTGGGTGGTATACTGCCCGTTGACAAAGGAATAGTACTCTTCGCCGTACTGATTGGTATGCGACAAAGATATTTCAATGTCCTCACCTTTCAGGTGAATAATGGGGTAGCGCAGATTGTCTTCGGATGTTTTGTTGGATAAGAGATCCAGTAATCCCTTTTCAGAATGATATTTTTGCCCGTTGAAGGTGATGGTGAGGCCGGAATTGAGGTATGCATAATTCCAGATCTGGTTCTCCAGGAATTGGGGACGGAAATGATAATGTTTGAAAACTTCATCATCCGGCTCAAAAACGATGAGGGTGCCGTTCTTGTCGTTCGTCTTGCTGATCTTTGCATCTTTTTTGAGAATGCCTCGCTCAAATTCGGCCAGTTTGGTGTCTCCATCCCGGAAAGATTGCACTTTAAAATAAGTAGAAAGGGCATTGACCGCTTTGGTACCTACGCCATTAAGCCCGACAGACTTCTGAAATGCTTTGGAATCATACTTACCGCCGGTATTGATCTTGGACACGCAGTCTACCACCTTACCCAGGGGAATTCCCCTGCCGTAGTCCCTTATTTCTACACTTTTATCCGTAACGGTGATGTCTATGTTTTTGCCAAAACCCATCACATGCTCATCAATACAGTTGTCTATGACTTCTTTGACCAGGACGTAAATACCATCATCAAAGGAGGAGCCGTCGCCTAGCTTTCCGATATACATACCCGGGCGCAGCCTGATGTGCTCTCGCCAGTCCAGAGAACGGATACTTTCTTCTGTGTAATTGCTCTGATTGTTATTTGCCATAAATACTTTCCCGAAGGTGTAAAGAACAAAAAATCTTGCCTTGAACGCTCTAAATTGAATATTTAATATTCTTAATGCAAGTATATTCTGACAAGAAACAGTTAAGGTTTTAACTTAGTTCGCCCGGGCTATAGGCTTGAAAATCAGCGATATTAACGCAAAAAATGGGGTTAAAACAGGCCTGAAAATTTTCTTAAATTTCAATACTCAGGCCATCGTAGGCCAGTCTGATATGGTCCGGCAGCAGGTGTTCTACTTCCAGATGCCTGCCCAGGTTGTGGCTGATGTGCGTGAAATATGCCAGGCGAGGGCGTACTTCCTGTACTAGCCGGAGGGCTTCTTTAAAGGTAAGGTGCGAAATATGCTGCTGGTGTTGTAACGCATTGATGACCAGCACCTCGGTGCCTCTGATCTTCTTTTTCTCTTCCTCACTGATATATTTGGCATCGGTAATGTAGGTGAAGTCTCCCACCCTGTACCCAAAAACGGGTAGTTTGTGGTGCATTACCTCAATGGGTGTGAACTGTATTCCTTCCGCCTCAAAACTGGCATTGCTGATCGTATTAACGCTCACCCTGGGCACACCAGGATACCTGTCTGCCGCGAAAATGTAGGCAAACTCCTGCCTGAGCTGGGCGATCACTTCGGCTGTACCAAAAACAGGTATATCTTTATTAAGCGAAAAATTGAACCCGCGCACATCATCCAGGCCGGCGATGTGGTCTTTGTGCTGATGGGTGAAAATGACAGCATCAAGCTCCCGGATATGGTTGGTCAGTACCTGTTGCCGGAAATCGGGGCCTGAATCTATGATAAAACTTTTGTTTTTCACCTGCAGATGTACCGATGAACGCAGGCGTTTGTCGCGATAGTCCATAGAACTACATACATCGCAACGGCAGTTGATCACCGGTACACCCTGTGAAGTACCTGTACCTAGAAAAGTTACTTTCAAATCGTAGAAGGTGTTTCCAGAAGATCTAACAGAAATTTCCTGTTTTTGTCACTGAGTTGTTCAATTTCCAGGTCAACCAGCTTAATGATATCTACCAGACAATTGATTTTGCCCTCCAGTGGATAATATTTATTGATGATGGCTATTTTGGTGTCATTCAGGATACAATAGCCAGATTTAAAGTTACCCTTTTCGTAACGGAGCGTATAGTCAGACTCTGCAAAAAGGTCTTCCAGTTTGTTTAAAAAGTGCTTGGTATACTTAATTTCACTTCCCGCCATCAACTCGTATATTTCTTCACAACTTCTACCAGGTGGTCAAAATTTATCGGTTTGGGGATGTATTCATCTATGCCTACATTTCTGAATTCCTCATCAGAGTAGTTTTTGGCATTTCCGGTGATCGCCACGATAGGTACATTAGACTTCTGCTCATCATCCATTGCCCGTATCTGCCGGGTACATTCCATACCATCCATTTTGGGCATTCCGATATCCATCAGGATAATATCATAACTATTGGCGTTGACGGCCTTGATTACTTCTTCGCCGTTTTTTGCAGAATCAATTTCATAATTTTGAAACTGAAGCACTTTTTTGGTCAGGTTCTGAATAACTGAACTATCTTCAGCCACCAGTACTTTTTTGGTATTAGCCATGTGTATTAGAATTTAAAAAGCTGTTGAACTCCTGTAAAAATTCGGAAAAACACTGTTGCAGCTTTTGCAGGTCCTGCTCAAGTGCAATGGTATCTCCTTCTTTCAATCGGGCTTCGATAGATTTGGCCATGCCGGCCAAACGGTCAAGCCCAAGCGTACTTGCGTTCCCTTTTAAGGTGTGCAATTTACTTAAAATATCGTCATAATCTTGAACTTCCTTTGATTCGGAACAATTTTTAATCAGCACAGCAGCTTCCTCTCTAAAATCGTTCAGCGTATCTATAATCAACTCCTTACCTCCGTATTTTTCCAGGTCCTTCAGCACTTCAAAATTGATCACTTCTTCCCTTTGATCTTCATTTCGTGTTTCCCCTGTTTTACTTTCCTGGCTAAGTATCTCTGCCAGTTTAGAGATGAGTACCCTGGGCCGAATTGGCTTGGAAACATAATCATCCAGCCCAGCCTCCACGAATTTTTCTTTATCACCCTGCATAGAGTAAGCTGTCATGGCTACGATCGGCGGCACCCTTGGAAGACCAAGTGCTCTTATGGCCTGGGTAGCTACTACACCATCCATTTCCGGCATTTGTATATCCATCAGTATGAGGTCAAAAGTGTGGCTTCTTACCAGTTCTATGGCCTCTTTGCCACTGGCAGCCATGGTCACTTCACAATTAACCTT
Organism: uncultured Porifericola sp.; assembly: GCA_964518125.1. Taxonomy (GTDB): domain Bacteria; phylum Bacteroidota; class Bacteroidia; order Cytophagales; family Cyclobacteriaceae; genus Catalinimonas. The sequence continues at coordinate 6,150 of CAZFFW010000115.1, read as the reverse complement.
CCTGAGAATCTGGCCCGATACCTTACGGTTCACCATATTATCGTCTACCAGCAAAATACGAGGCCGCAGTTGTGCCAATATGATTCCGGCATTTTCTCCTTCTTCCTCTTTCATTTCAGGCTTTTCTGATACCCCTACCTTACAACTGAACCAGAAAGTGCTACCCTGCCCCAGCCGGGATTCCACCCCTATGTTGCCTCCCATCATATAGCTGAGCTGTTTGGAAATGGATAAACCCAAACCTGTACCTCCGTATTTCTTGGTCACTGAACTGTCGACCTGGCTGAAATTCTCAAAAAGTGATTCCTGAGATTCCTGCGATATACCAATGCCCGAATCAGCGACGGAAATTTTCAGCATCATTTCCTCCGCTTTTACAGTATCTTCTGCTGTTTCTTCCTCCACAAAAATACTTACCTTACCGCTGCTGCCAGTGAATTTCAAGGCATTGGAAGTGAGGTTGGAAAGCACCTGTAAGAAACGTGTTTCATCCATACGCACATACTCTGGCAGGCGCTGCTGTATGCTGTACGAGAAATCTATCTGTTTGCTGACGGCCTGCTGGTAAAATAGTGCGTGCACCTTTTCCAGCAGCGAATTCAAGGAAACTACCGTAGGGCGTAATTTCATTTTTCCTGCCTCAATTTTAGACAAATCAAGGATATCGTTCAGAATATTGAGCAAAGTTTCGGAAGATGTTTTGATCGTATCTACGTAATCTTCCTGTTCTTCATTCAGGGGCGTATCGGCCAGCAGGTCAATCATGCTGATAACGCCATTCATGGGTGTCCTTATTTCGTGGCTCATATTGGCCAGAAAACCCTCTTTTACCTTCAGCGAACGCTCAGCCAGTTCTTTGGCTTTCTGCATATCCTGCGTGGTCTTTTTCAACTGGGTAATATCCCTGATCACCCCCTCCACTTCCATGGGCTTGTCGGATAGATGATAGATCAGGCGCACATTACAGATACACTGCATCAGGTCTCCATTGGCCTTAATCACAGATGCCTCAAAGTTTCTCACCCTCTTATACTTCACCAGCTGGCGGATAAGGTTCTTGGTGCGGCTGTCGTAGAGATAGTAATTGGTGATATTTTTACCGACTACATCGTAAGTTTCGTATTCAGTCAGCTCCTTGACCGAAGGGCTGATCAGTGTGATGGTACCGTCCAGCCGGCAGCGGAAGTAGATATCCTGAAATGACTCAAAAATATTTCTGAATTTTTCTTCACTCTCCAGTACGGCCAGTTCTGATTTCTTTCGGACACTGATATCATGCGCGATACCAGCAAGTTCACGGATCGTGCCGTCTTCCCGGTAGATCGGGTTGATAAATACCTGGAACCATTGAGGAAGCTGGTCTTTTCCTTCGTAAAAAACTTCAAATTCTGAGGTTTCACCTTTCAACGCCTCTTCATAACGTATTTTCCAGTCAGCAAGGTACTTTTGTGTGGCTACGGGCTTTTGAGCGTTAAACACTTCACCAATCACAGGCGCATGGCCATATTGCTCACGACTGATTACTGAAAAGTTTTTGTTAAAAGAGGTAAGCTTTAGCTGGCTGTCTACCGACCAGATCAGGTGGGTACTGCTGTCAAAGATTGCTTTCAGACGGCTGCTCTGCTCACTGAGTTTTTCTTCATTCAGTTTTCTTTCTACAGCGAGGGCTACCTGCCCACTGACAAAATCCAGCAGGTCAAGGTCACGGGTGCCAAGAGCCTCGGAGGAGCCAAAGTGCTGCAGGGATAACAGGCCAATAGTCCTGTCTTTGATCTTTAGTGGTACACCCAGCCAGACCTGGGGCAAATGGTTAAAGGGAGTGATGACTGAGTTGGACGCAAGATCGAGTAGTTCTCCCTCATAAAGGAATACAGGTTTATTGATACTCAGCACATAGTCAACAAGGGACTTTTCTGCTTTCAGGTTTTGCTCGCTGTGCTGCTGCCGGCCTCCCTTACTAACCCTGTAAGGAAAACTTATATCATGGTCTTCGCCGATGAGGGCCAGGCTGAAATTCTCGGCCTGCAATACTTTTTTTAGTTCCCGGTGGATATTGAAAAAAAGCGTGTCCAGATCAGGGCTGTGGATAGTCAGGTTGGCTATGCTGTTGTAGAGGTTCTGTGCCCTTTCTGCCCTTAGCTGCTCGCTGATATCATGAAAAATCCCCCGAAATGCTACTTTCCCTTTGCCCCCTAATTTAACCGTAATACTGCCTGAAATGTAAATTTTGCTTCCGCTCTTGCTAATCAGTACGGTTTGAAACTTATTACTATCCTTACCTTGTCTGAGTTTTTCCAGGTGCTCCTTTGTATTTTGGAGGTACTTTGGATGGACCAGGTCAAAGAAATTCAGGTCCTGCCAGGCATCATCCTGATAACCCAACTTATCCTTCCATGATTTATTGACGAAAAGGATAGTACCATCCTCCCCGAAAATCTGTATCATATCAAAAGCAGTATTGAAGAGTTCTGCCAGTTGTTTATTCTTTGTCTGCAGGCTGCGTTTTACTTCCTTCTGCTCGGTAATATTTTCTGCCAGTATGGTTAATCCGGAAAACTCACCATCTGAGTCATGGTAAATGATGCTGGTAAGATTCAGTTTGACCAGCTTACCGCTTTTGGTTTGTATACTACGTTTGAGGTTTTCGTGAATATCTTCATGGGCAGCCAGTTCCAGGAAAAGAGGCATATTTAGCTTTTGCCCTCTAAGCGGTACAAATTCATCAAAGAGATTCCTGCCTCTTAAATTTGCTTCACCCTCTCCCAGTACTTCCTGCATAGCCTTGTTGGCAAAAGTTATACAGCCTTTTTCATCCACACCCACAGCGAGAATGGCGGAATTCATCAGCGAATGATGGAGCTGCCCGGAGGTGACGTCACCCTTTGTTTCATCTGCTGCTGCCTCGTGCTCCTGCTGCAGTATAAGTCCCAGTATCGTGACGGTAGCGTCTTCTTGTGTATAATGAGAGAGATACACCATTTCGGCTACAAAGTGCCAGCTAACTTCATTTGTGCCTAACGAGAAATCAAAGTGTGGTACTTTTACATTCTCTGAGGATATTTTTCTCAGTGCCTGGTAAAAAGCAGGTCGTGATTTCTGCTGAATATAGGTTTCCAGGAAGTTTTCGGGAAGTTTATCAAGATTTAGTTTTGCCAGAAAAGCAGCATTAGCCTGCTCAAGTATGAAAGTCAGCGCATCGTCTTTTTCGTGAACTTCCATCAAAAGCAGGGGCATATGACCGTAGTTCAGCAAAAAATCTGCTTTTTGTTGCAATTCATGAACGTCTTGTCTGGAATCCACCTTCATAAAAAATATTGATTGCTCAATTTATTTAATAACGTATCATAAAACAAAGACTTATACTTGTACCCAATGGATACAAATGTCAAACCAACCCTCATTGTACTGGTCGGGCCTACGGCAGTTGGTAAGACTACAGCTGCCATTCAACTGGCTACCTGGCTGGACACCGAGATTGTATCTACTGATTCACGGCAATTTTACCGGGAGATGCAGATCGGTACTGCTAAGCCAAGTGCTTCAGAGTTGAAGGCTGTGCCGCACCACCTGGTAGATTTTATCTCCGTGGAAGAACCCTATGATGTCGCTCAATTTGAAGCTGACGCTCTGCAAGCCCTGCATGACATCTTTAGCAGAAAAAGTGCAGCCATCGCTACAGGAGGATCAGGACTCTATGTCAATACCCTCTGCGAAGGAATAGACGATATGCCGGGTATAGATGCCGGAATAAGGGAAGGACTGCAGCAAAAACTGGAAAATGAGGGGCTACAAAGCATGGCAGAGATACTCAGAAATGTTGACCCTGAATTTTATGCACAGGCTGATATACAGAACCCCCGGCGAGTGCTCAGAGCCCTGGAAGTGTATCAGCAGACAGGAAAAACTTTTTCATCCTTCCGAAAAAAAAATGCTGGGAACAGCAGGCATGAATTCTCCATTATCAAAATAGGATTATTTCGCACGCGTGATGCTCTTTATGAGAGGATTAACCGGCGGGTAGACCTGATGATAGAGGATGGATTATTTGAGGAAGCTGTACGGCTTTCCCCTCACCGGCACCTAAACGCACTACAGACCGTTGGGTACCAGGAGATTTTTGGGTACCTGGATGGGGCTTATGATCAACAGGAAGCCATACGCCTGATCAAAAGAAACACCAGGAGATTTGCTAAAAGACAAATGACATGGTTCAGAAGAGATGAGACCATCCAATGGTTTGATGCCGATCAGGATGAACTTCAGCTGATCCGTGAAATAAAAAATTACATTGCACCAAAGGTGTAAAATAACCGCTTTCCAACATTGCATAACAACTATTTCTTCTTCCGCATACTGAGCCAGACGCTTGAGCAAAGACTTAAGGGCTATATACTCGTTAGCTGTTTCAGCCAGAATAAAGATGAACTTATCCTGGGATTCGCCAGTCCAACGCCTCCTCATGAAGAGTTTTATATCAAAGCTTTGCTGGAAAGCAGTTTCAGTTGCCTGGATTTTCCGCAGGATTTTCGCCGTACCAAGCGCAACAGCGTGGATCTTTTCTCAGTATTGCTGGACCGGCAGGTGAAGGAAATCCTGCTGACACCCAATGACCGTAGTTTCTCCATCGTTTTTGAAGGAGAGGAACATTTCCGCTTGTTGTTTAAGATGCACGGCAACCGGTCTAATATCATATTACTCAGGGATAGGTCTGTGGTTGATATTTTTAAGCACCAGCTGGCCAAAGATGCAAAACTGGATATTGGGCAACTCCCATTGCAGATCGAACACAGTTTTGAACATTTTGCGGCAAAAAAAGGAAACCCCAACAAACTTTACCCTACCCTGGGACCAGTACCGGCAGCCTATCTGGAGTCAAAGGGTTATGAGCAGCAATCTCTGGAACGAAAATGGCAAATGCTGAATGATATGCTGCAACAACTGCATCAACCGGAAGCTATCTATACTACCTGGCTGAAGGACGAACTACGGCTATCACTACTACCCCTCGGTGATATTGATGCCAGCTTTCAGAATCCCATAGATGCGCTCAACCATTTCTTCCTCAAATATATCAGGGATATGCACCTGGTGCAGGAGAAAGGGCAACTCATCAAAAGGATCAACAAGCAGATTGTCCAGTCGGAAAACTATATCCAGAAAAACGAAGAAAAACTGGAAGAACTTCAAGAAGGCACTTCCTACAGCCAGGTAGCTGACATCATCATGGCCAATATGCACCAGATACCGCCCAACAGCAAAAAAGTGGTATTCAATAATTTTTATACAAATAACCCGATTGAGATCAAGCTGAAACAGGAGCTTAGTCCGCAGAAAAACGCTGAGATTCTCTACCGCAAGTCCAAAAACCAGAAAATTGAGATTGAGAAGCTAAAACAGAATATTGACAGCAAAGAAGCACAACTGCTGGGCCTCTACGACCACCTGGAAAATCTGCAGAAGATGGAAGATATCCGGGCGATCCGGCAATATGCCAAAGAGCAAGACCTGCAAAAAAATCTGCAGGAACAGGAGACAGTCCTTCCCTATAAAACTTTTACTGTTGAAGGCTTCCAGGTGTGGGTAGGTAAAAACGCAGCCAGTAATGACAATATGCTGAGAAACCATAGCTGGAAAGAAGATCTGTGGCTGCATGCCAAAGATGTACCCGGCTCTCATGTACTGATCAAGCATCAGGCAGGAAAAAATTTTCCCAACTCTGTAATAGAGAGAGCTGCCTCCCTCGCGGCATTTTACTCACGGCGAAAGACTGACTCTTTATGTCCGGTGATCGTTACGCCAAGAAAATTTGTCAGGAAATCCAAAAATATGCTGCCAGGGCAGGTGATCGTGGATAAGGAGGATGTGGTACTGGTAGAGCCACACGGCCCAAAAAATGGTTAAAAGTGTGGATGATTCGGCCTGGTAAATTCACTTTTCAGAAAAACCTTGTCAGATCAATTCTCCATCTACTCTTCCCTGATTTCCAGCTTGTGGTAGACGTTGGCTACATCCAGATAATCATCCCCCCAGTATCTGAGCCTTTTTGGATCGTTCTTACAATGGTATCTTTAGGTATATTGGCTCCTTTGGCATTTTAAATCGCCAGGCGTAGACGGAGATTGGCATCCGGGCCGGAGCCAACTTCTTTGG
>CAZFFW010000114.1:0-18193 GCA_964518125.1 uncultured Porifericola sp. | reverse complement strand
TTGCCATTTTCTCTATCTGGGGTATCCACTTCCGGTTTCGTTCATGCAGCAGGGCATCTTCTGCGCCTTCCATCTCAGCCATGCTTTCATGGATCATAGCATACAGTCCGCTGATGTTTTCCTCCTGGTACAAGCGGATCATCTCCCGGGTTTCTGCAGCGGTTTCGCCATATTCACGGACACTTTTGACCAGGTAAGCCGACTGCTCCTCCAGCGGGATTGCATCAAATACCGCGATCTGATCGGCTACGGTCTCCAGTCCCAATATTTCCTTACCTTCATTTTGGGCGGCCTGCACCAGGCTCATTTCGTAAGACCCTGGCTGGCATTTGAGTACTGGCAGCATGGTGACGGTACTGAGCAGCATGGGCTTCATGGCGCCCATCGCCTGCAGGGACATGCCTAGGGAGTCCTGCATAAATTTTTCCAGCAACTGATAATCCTCATCTTGCAGTAAGCTTTTGAGGGTAGTGCCATCCTGCATCATAGAGGCACGCATCATCTCCTGCATGATGCCCGGCTCATCCATATCCAGTTCCAGTATCAGCTGATTTGAAGCAGCCATGGCACTCTTCATGGTTTCGGTAATCTTGATATCCTGCGGGCACATCAGGTGAATGGTTCCGAAGAGATAAGAGGGCTTTTCCAGTCCTTTTCCGCTGATCTTCCACAGCAGGCTTTTTTCTTGCTGGGCATTAGCTGAATAATTAGCAGCAGCAAGCAGACACAGGCTAAGCAGTAGGGTTAATGTTCTTTTCATGATTGCTCAAATTTTCAAATGGTTTCAATGGCTTAGTATGGTAAATGCGGGATTTATTACATGTCTGCCGAAAAAATCATTTTTTTCCTGAAATTGTAAGAAATACTCTTTTTCGCTTACTCATATAGTTGTAAGCACAAGCCAATGGATCAGAAACAGGCCTTTTATCAATTCCTGAAGGAAAATACCGGGGTGGTCAGCCGGGTCTGCCGCATTTATGCCGACAGCTCCGATGATTTTCAGGATTATTTCCAGGAAGTTGTACTGCAGCTCTGGCGTTCCTTTCCCACCTTCCGGGGCGAGGCCAAAGCTTCTACCTGGGTGTATAGGGTGGCACTGAATGTCTGTCTTTCACAGCTCAAACTCAAAAAGCGCCGACCCGACCGTAATACACTGGAAAGCGCACCCCTGCATCAATTGGCACAACATGGCTACGATAGTACTGAAGATGAGCAGATAAGGCAGATGTACGAGGCCATCCGAAAGCTGAAGGAGGTAGACCGGGCAATCATCCTGCTGTTCCTGGATGGTAAAAGTTACGATGAAATCGCCGAGGTACTGGGGATCAGCATCAGTAATGTAGGCGTACGCATTAACCGAAGTAAAAAGAAATTAAACGAACTGATACATGGACGAGCTGCAAGCATTGTGGAATAGAGCTTCCCGGGCTGAAAATACCAGTATGGACCGGGGAGTACTGGAGCGGCTGATCAGCCGCAAGTCAGGCGACGAACTGGAGAAATTCCGCAAAGTGGTGGTATTAGAATACTACCTGACTCTCATTCTTTTTCCGTTAATTGCCATTGGGAGTTACCAACTCATCCCTGAGTTCTCTGCCTACTTAGCCCTGTTGGTGTTCTTTGCAGGCTGTCTCTTCTTCTACCATAAGTCACTACAAAAATTCCGGCAGATCCATGTATCTGATGACCTGCAAACATATCTGCAAAAAGCAATGGCTTTTCTGAAAAGCTATGTTCGCCAGTACATTGCTATCTGCTGGGTCGGGGGGCTGGTGGGCCTGTACGTTGGGCTTTTTATTGGAGATGGTACAGCAAACGATACCCTCCTCAGCCCTGCTACCTCGGAAGGAAGGATGCCCGACTGGCTGAACCAATATGAGTGGGTCAGTGATGCAGGAACTATCTTTTTCTTGCTAGGCTTCATTGCCGCTGTGCATTTTTACATCAAATTTCTCTATAGCGACCGTATCCGCAACTTACAGCAACTGCTGGACGAACTGAAAGAAGTTTGACCCCCGGCTGATTACATTGGAGCCTACAGGCGGGGGCTGATTTTTTTCGCTGAAAAATGTACCTTTCAGCATGAACAGAATTGACCGCCTCACTGCTATACTTATCCAACTGCAGAGCAAGCGAATCACCAGAGCTCAGGAGATTGCCAGCCGCTTTGATATCAGCCTGCGCACCGTTTATCGTGACATACGGGCGCTGGAAGAAGCCGGGGTACCTATCGGTTCTGAAGCCGGGGTCGGTTACTTCCTGGCCGATGGATACCGCCTGCCCCCGGTCATGTTTACCCCCGAGGAAGCCCGCGCCCTGCTGACTGCCCGTCAGTTTATTACCCAACTAACCGACAAGAGCCTGGATACGGCCTATGAAAACGCGCTGTTTAAGATCAAATCAGTGATGAGGGCCGATGAGCAGGAGATGCTGGAAGACCTGCAGGACAAGGTAAAAGTAGTACCTCCACAGTCAAGGGGCGAACATCCTGATGAGATCCACCTGGCCCGGGTGCAGCAGGCACTCATGAAGCGCCAGCCGGTAGAGATGGATTATTTTTCTCCGGCCAGCGGCCAGTTTACCCGTCGGCAGGTAGAGCCGATCGGGCTGGTATACTACAGCGATGCCTGGCACGTAATCGCCTGGTGCCGCCTGCGGCAGGACTACCGCGACTTCCGGCTTGACCGTATGAGCAAGATTGAAATCCTGCAGGAGCGCTATCAGTTGCGCGACCGTCTTTCGCTGGAGCAGTACCTGCAGCAGCAGAGCCACACTACTGATGCCCGCCTGATGAAAGTCTTTTTCAAGCAGGCAGTGGTACGGCATACCTACCATAGCCGCTATCAGTACGGCTTTGTGCAGGAAGAAAAACAGGAGGCTGGTACAGAAATGTGGTTTATGGTCTCCTCTGAAGAATACTTCTCGCGCTGGCTGCTCATGTTTACCGATGGGGTAAAAGTGCTGGAACCGGAGAGTCTTAAAAACAGTATGTGCCAGCTCATTAGTGCGCTACAGCAAAATTATTCCTGATAGATTTTCAAACCTGCTGACATAGGGCTGTCACTACCTGCCTGTAAGTTTGGGATAAGTATCACCTAAACCTTATAAACTTATGCAAATGTACACAGGATTTGTCACCCCCAAACTGCAGGAGAGTAAAGCTTTCTATTCCCAGTATTTTGGTTTTGAGGCTGTTTACGAAGGCGACTGGTTTATCCTGCTCAAAAAGGGTTCTAGTGAACTGGGCTTCCTCAAGCCGGAAATGCCCGGACAGCACCGTCTTTTTCAACCTGCTTTTACCGAAGGTGCCTGGCTGTCGCTGGAAGTGGAAGATGTAGATGCTGAGTATGCGCGCCTTAATAAAGCAGGTGCTCCCGTACTGATGGAGCCTAAAACGGAAGACTGGGGAGACCGGCACTTTGTGCTGGAAGACCCCAACGGAATGGCTGTGGATGTATATATGCGTGTGCCGGTAGCGCAGCATGAGCACTAAATTCCTGGCGGCATTCTTCAGAATGCCGCCTTTTTCAAGGTCTTTTCATGTATCCTCACCTCTCTTCTATACTCTTTAATTCATATGAGCGAAACAAAATACTGGATCATCGTAGCCTCACGCGACCACGTAAAAGAAGGTCAGGCTGAAGGCTTTGCGCAGGCCTGTCATGGTAAAGCTTCGCCGCTTAGAAGTATGAAGCCTGGCGATTATGTTATCTATTATTCCGGCAAAGAAACTTTTGGCGAAAAACAACTTTGCCAGCAGTTCACCGCCATCGGAAGGGTGCAGGATGATAAATTGTATACCGTACAGATGACGCCTGATTTCTGTCCGGCAAGGCGTGATATTGAGTTTCTGCCTGCCCGGGATGTCCCTATCAGGCCGTTGATCAACGAACTGCAATTCATCCGGAACAAGCAGCACTGGGGCTATGCTTTCCGGTTTGGTTTTCTGGAGATCAGACAGCAGGATTATGCGCTGATCGCAGGCTACATGCTCCGGCAGGATGCGCTCATCAAATGATTAGCTGTTACGCTTTTTTCCCAGTTCCTCCAGAATCTGGTCTCCGTAGATACAGAGAAACTTATCAAATGATTTCGTTTAAGTCAATGTTTGTAGGATGTTTTACAAAATAGTTATGCCTGCTACGGTCAGCTGTAAAATACCCCTCCTGTCTTTTGAATCTGTCCAGGTAAACATCAATGACTTGCTTTACTAACTGCATGGGCTTTTGACTATTAAAAGTTAAAAAAAGTTGCCGCAAAATCAGCAGATACTACTATTCAGATCATGCACCAGCGAAGGATTTTTACTTTACACTTTCCAGCACCAGCCTGACCATCTCTCCAATCTGTGGCGGGTTGAGCCAGCGGGTGACGATGACCAGGTCATTTTCATCATCCACTACAATAAAGTTTCCGCCAAAACCGGCTGCATAATACAAATGTTCGGGTAGTCCTTCCCATTTCCTGTCGCCCCTGTTAAGCCACCACATGTAGCCATAGCTTTCATTGGCATCCGAAGGCTGCTGCAGTTGTTCTACCCATTCTCTGGAGATCAGCTGTTGACCGTTCCAGTTTCCCTGGCGCATAAACAGCAGACCGAAGCGTGCATGATCCAGGGTGTTGATAAACAGCCCTCCACCGGAATGCCCTCCACCACTGACTGACTGCATCATCAGTCCATCAATATTAACAAACGAATTGTCATAGCCGTACCAGCGCCAGGTAGAGGAAGCGCCGATGGGGTCCATGATATGCTCTTTCAGCACCATAGGCAGAGGTTTACGCCACACCTGCAGCAGTGCGTAGGCGAGTAGATTTACCCGCACATCATTGTACTCAAAGCTGCTACCCGGCTCAAGTAGCGGGCGGTTCTTCCAGTCATCTATTCCCCCCTCAGCCGGAGGGCGATCTGCCCAGTCGTACATACCAAAAAGGCTTCCCGACCAGTCGGACGACTGATCCAGCAGGTTACGCCAGGTAATTTTACTGTTATGCGCCCCCTCAAAAGTACCGTCCCACAGGTAGTGAGCCACTGTATCGTCTACACTCTGGATCAGCCCTTCTTCCAGCGCCAGTCCGGCTACGGTAGAAAGATAGCTTTTGGTAACACTGAATGTCATATCCACCCTTTTGGTATCTCCCCAACTGGCCACGATATAACCATCTTTGAGAATCAGTCCGGCGGGCCCTCCCCTTTCCTTCACCGGACCAGCCAGTTGGTGGTAAGGCTCGCGCTCAAAACTTTTTAAAATGGCGATACGCAGGTCGCGTGCTCCTTCATATTCGTTGTTCAGGGCAAAATCTACAGCATCGCTGAGTTTGGCAGCATCCAGGCCTGCAGCCTGCGGGCTTCGGGTCTGCCACTGGTTTCCGGCGGGCGGAAAGTACAGCTGCTGCGCAGTAAGCAATGAAGTATTCAGTAGAAACAGGATCGGAAGTATCCAAACTGTCCGGTAGTGTAGTGTATGCATTGTCGGGAGATAGAAACTTAGATACGGGCAGCCATGAGCAGGTTCAGGTCCCGAAATTTAATGTTAAATTTTTTGCCGATAGCCGCATTGGTAAGACTGCCACGGTAAGTATATACGCCTCGCATGAACCAGCGGAAGTGATACATCATCTCGTCTACACCACCTACATCGGCCATCTGCAGCAGAATAGGCGAAAAGATATTACTGAAAGCCGTGGTAGCAGTACGGGCCACCCGGGAGGGAATGTTAGGCACACAATAGTGGATGACATTGTACTTGCGAAATATCGGCTTCTTCAGTGAGGTGAGTTCTGACGTTTCTATGCAACCTCCCTGATCAATACTTACATCGATCAGCACCGACTCCTCTTTCATATTGGCCACCATTTCTTCGGTGACAATGATGCGGTTGGTACCTTTCTCCGCACGAATGGCTCCTATCAAAACGTCGGCCTCTTCCAGTGCTTCGCCTAGCGTAGACACATCCATGGTAGAAGTATATACCTGATGGCCGAGCGCATGCTTAATGCGCCGCAGTTTGTACAGTTGGTTATCAAACACCTGTACCTGTGCCCCCAGCCCGATGGCTGCACGGGCAGCATACTCACCTACCGTACCGGCTCCCAGGATGACCACCCGGGTTGGCGGCACTCCGGTGATACCGCCCAGGATCATGCCTCTTCCGTTGGACACACTGCTGAGGTAATGGGAAGCAATGGACATGACAGTATTACCGGCTATTTCGCTCATGGCCCGGACTACAGGCATACCACCTACCTTATCTTCCAGAAATTCAAAAGCTACCGCAGTAAGCTTCTTTTTGTTGAGCGCATGTATATATTCAGGGGACTGATTGCCTAGCTGTAGGGCAGATATCAGCGTGGCCCCCGGCTTGATCATCTCAATTTCGTCCAGGGTAGGCGGCTCCACTTTGAGTACGATATTGGCTTCCAGTGCTTCCTTAGCCGAATACACGATCTTGGCCCCGGCTTCACTGAATTCATTATCGGTAAACTTTGACGATAAGCCGGCCCCAGTTTCCACGATGATCTCATGGCCATTGCTGGTCAGCACGGCAATAGCCTCCGGAGTAAGCATCAGGCGGTTTTCCTGCATGGAAATTTCCCGGGGGATTCCCATATTTAATGCTTTGTTACCTTCCCGCACCTTGAGCAGCTGCTCCTGAGGGTATAATGCCTGCTCTTTGGCTAATTCTTTAAAACCGGATTTATATTGCTCACTCATGTTTGGATAAATAGATTCTTCTGCTTTGGTCGCTCCCTACTTCTATATCAATACGAATAAATTTTTCAGGAAGCAATCCCTCAATACGTTCCGGCCACTCCACGAAGCAGTAATTGCCGGAGTAAAAATAGTCTTCTGTTCCGATATCCCAGGCTTCTTCCTCATCTTTTATTCGGTAGAAATCAAAATGATAGAAGGTCTGCCGCCTGGCGTTCTGATACTCGTTTACCAGCGCAAAGGTAGGGCTGGATACCGTATCTGTCACTCCCCATGCATCGCAGATACTCCTGATCAGGCTTGTTTTGCCAGCCCCCATTTCTCCGTAAAAAAGCCACACCCTGGTATCCGATGCCAGGCTGATTAACCTGCCGGCCACTTGCGGAAGCTCAACAGGCGTTCTTAAACTGATTTCGCCTAAGCGTGTTTCAGCCATTCTTACTACTTAATGTTATTACCGGTACGATCATCTCTTCCAGGGATACCCCTCCATGCTGGAATGTATCCTTGTAATAGTTGACGTAGTAATTATAATTATTAGGATACGCAAAGAAATAATCCTGCGTAGCAAAGGCATAAGTAGTAGAGACGTTGGGTCGAGGCAGGTGAAGGCCTTCCGGCTTTTTCACCGCATATATTTTATTATTGTCAAAGTTCAGGTTTTTACCCTGTTTGTAGCGGAGATTGGTGTTGGTATTACGGTCCCCGATGATTTTGGCGGGGTGCTGTACGCGTATGGTTCCATGGTCGGTAGCGATGATGACCTTGGCCTTTTCGCGGGCAATACGTTTAAACAGGTCCAGCAGCGGAGAGTGCAAAAACCACGAGCGGGTGATGGAGCGATAAGCTGACTCATCGGGGGCCAGTTCGCGGATCATCTCCAGGTCAGTACGGGCATGGGAGAGCATATCCACAAAATTGTAGACAATCACGTTCAGTTGGTTACCCATCAGGTTAGACACAGAGTCCACCAGGTTCCGCCCCTGCTGTGTCTGGGTGATTTTATGGTAACTGCTTTTGATGTCCAGGTTTTTTTTCTTCAGCTGCCGCTTCAGGAACTCATACTCATGGTTATTTTTGCCCTCTTCTTTATCTTCTCCTACCCAGATGTCGCTATGGTACTTCTCCATATCTGCCGGTAGCATACCGGAGAAGATCGCATTCCGCGAATAAGCAGTAGTGGTAGGCAGAATGGAATAACTAGTATCCTCTTCTATCAGGTTGAAATGGGCCAGTACCGTGGGTTCAATGATCTTCCACTGGTCATAGCGGAGGTTGTCAATCACGATAAAAAACAAAGGCTGCTCATCACTCAGTTGGGGAAAAACCTTCTTGGTCATGAGCTGATGAGAAAGCAGGGGCTTTTCAGCATTTACGTCATTGAGCCAGGACTCATAGTTTTCTATGATAAACTTGGCAAAATTATTATTGGCGTCTTCCTTCTGCATATCCAGCACCTCGGACATGCTCTTTTCCTCCGTATTGTCAATCTCCAGCTCCCAGTAAACCAGTTTTTTGTACACCTCTACCCACTCCTCATGGTCCATATATTCGCCAAAGGCCATGCTGATATTGCGGAATTCCTGCTGGTAGCTAAGGTTGGTCTTTTCGGTGACAAGCCGTTTGTTTTCCAGTATTTTCTTGACCGAAAGCAGTATCTGGTTGGGATTAAGCGGTTTGATGAGGTAATCGCTGATCTTGGCTCCGATGGCCTGCTCCATGATCATCTCCTCTTCGCTCTTGGTGATCATCACGACTGGTACACTGGCTTTGGAGGACTTGATATAATCCAGCACCTCCAGTCCGCTCATACCCGGCATATTCTCGTCCAGGAATACAATGTCAAAATGCCTTTCTTCAAAGGCTTCAATGGCATCTGCGCCACTGTTTACCGTCACTACCTCATATCCCTTGTTTTCCAGAAAAAGCGTATGAGGTTTCAGCAGGTCAATTTCGTCATCAGCCCACAAAATACTGTATCTTTGCATCAAATGTCCTGTTTTTTTAGTGTGTTAAACTTAAGCCGGAGCAGTGTAGTTTAAATATATACTTTCACTTTTTTTGGCGAAGGAATGCCAAAGTAGCAAAAAATCACGTTGTAAATATTTAAAAGATACGAAAAAAAAGTTGAACAAGAGAAAAGTTTTCAACGATCCTGTATACGGATTTATCAATATTCCTTCCGATCTGATTTTTGATATTATAGAGCATCCTTACTTTCAGAGGTTACGCCGAATCAAGCAGATGGGTTTAGCAGATTTTGTATATCCCGGTGCGCTGCATACGCGTTTTCACCATGCCCTGGGTGCCATGCACCTGATGCAGAGTACGCTGAGCAGCCTCCGCAATAAAGGGCAGGACATATCGGACGATGAGTTTGAAGCCTCGCTGATAGCCATATTGCTACACGACATCGGCCATGGCCCTTTTTCCCATGCACTGGAGTATGTACTGCTTCCCGGCATTGGCCATGAGCATATGTCCAAATTGCTGATCCGCCGTATGTGCAGTATTTTCGGCGGTAATACGCAGCTGGCCTACCGGATTTTCACCAATCAGTACGAACGCAGATTTCTGCATCAGCTGGTTTCGAGCCAGCTGGATATTGACCGGCTGGACTACCTCAAGCGCGATTGTTTTTACACCGGAGTATCGGAAGGAGAAATCGGGGCCGACCGCATTATCAAGATGCTGGACGTAAGAAATGATGAAGTCGTGGTAGAAGAAAAAGGCATCTACAGCATAGAAAACTTTCTGAACGCCCGGCGGCTCATGTACTGGCAGGTGTACCTGCATAAAGCCAGCGTAAGCGCCGAAAAAATGATGGTTGCTATCCTTGAGAGGAGTATAGCCCTTACCGGACAGGGGGTAGAGCTTCCTGCCAGCCCGGCACTTACCTTTTTCCTCAGGCAGCGCCCTTCGCCAGAAATGCTGGAGCAACGGCCACAGGCGCTGCAGATGTTTACCGAGCTGGATGATGTGGATATCTGGAGCGCGATCAAGCAATGGAAGTACCATTCGGATGCGGTACTTTCCAGCCTCAGTCAGCGTATGCTGGAGCGCCGTTTATTCAGGATCAGGCTGAGCAATGAACCTTTTTCGGATAGTACCATTGCTGAAGTTGGAGAGCAGGTCAGCCACAGCTTAAATTTATCCAAGAGCGATTTAGGATATTTCCTGATACATGGCAGTATCAGCAATGCTGCCTACATTTCGGAGGGCCAGAAAATCAATATTATCACCAAAGAGGGCAAGATTTTTGACATAGCACAGGCATCTGATTTGCCTAATATCAAGGCAATGAGCAAAATTGTCAAAAAATACTACCTATGCTGGCCCAAAGATGTAAATTTGCGCGAAGGCAGCATGGCCTATTCTTAAGAAAACCTAATTAGATGATAGAATTCAGCGTTGAACACATCGCAAAACTACTGGATGGTGAGGTCGAGGGAGATGGTTCTATCAAGATCAGACAAGTAGGAAAAATAGAAAGTGCCCGTGCCGGGGAGGTTTCTTTCCTCTCCAATCCCAAGTACGAAGCTTCTATTTATACTACGCAGGCCAGTGCTGTTATTGTCAATAAAGCTTTCCAGCCCAAAAAAACCCTAAATACGACGCTGATCCGGGTAGACGACCCATACCTGGGCTTTACCGCATTGCTGGAAGAGTACCATAAACTGATGAATTTCCAGAAAACCGGTGTGGAGCAGCCATCCTTCATCGGTGACTCTGCCACCGTAGGTGAGCAGGTTTACCGGGGTGCTTTTTCTTATATCGGGGCCAACTGCCGGATAGGGAAGCACGTCAAAATTTATCCCCATGCGTACATCGGGGATAATGTGCAGATTGGCGATTATACCATCATCCACAGCGGTGTCAAGATATATTCGGGAAGTATTATCGGCTCCCACTGTGTCATTCACGCAGGAGCAGTGATCGGCAGTGATGGCTTTGGCTTTGCCCCACAGCCTGACGGAACCTATAAAACCATCCCCCAGGTGGGTAATGTAGTCATCGGCCACCATGTGGATATCGGGGCCAATACTACTATCGACTGTGCTACCATGGATTCTACCGTGATCAAAGACGGGGTCAAAATGGACAACCTTATCCAGATAGCCCACAATGTTGAGGTTGGTGAGAATACGGTGATTGCTGCCCAGACCGGTATATCCGGCTCTACCAAAATAGGGAAGAACTGTGTGATTGCCGGGCAGGTGGGCATTATAGGGCACCTGAAAATAGGAGATGACAGCAAAGTGGGTGCTCAGGCAGGAGTAGGTAAGTCCCTGGCTCCCGGCAGTATAGAGCTGGGTAGCCCAAGTTTTGACCGTAGCAAGTACCTGCGTGTATATGCCGCATTTAAGAACCTTCCTGATTTAGTTAGCCGTATCCAACAACTAGAGAAAAAAGTATTAACTTTGTCCGGTAGCGAAAGCGAGGAAAATCAATGATGAACATCAGACAACACACAATCAAGAAGTCTATTACCGTTTCCGGTGTCGGTCTGCATACCGGCGTGAGGGCAAATATGACTTTTCTGCCTGCCAAACCTAATCACGGAATTAAGTTTCAGCGAATTGATATTGAAGGACATCCCATTGTAGATGCGGATGTTGATAATGTGGTAGACCTGTCCAGAGGGACAACTATTGAGCAAAGTGGTGCCAGGATCAATACGGTAGAACATACACTGGCCGCACTGGTAGGTCTGGAAATAGACAATGTACTCATACAACTGGACGGGCCCGAGCCTCCCATTATGGATGGCAGTTCCAAAATGTTTATTGATGCGCTTTCTGACGCCGGTACCGAAGAACAGAGTGCGCTTCGCAACTTTTATGAGGTGAAGGAAAGCCTCTTCCACCGAGAGCCTGCCCGTAATGTAGAAATTGCAGCACTGCCACTGGATGACTATCGCCTGACGGTGATGATCGACTACAACTCACCGGTACTGGGCAGTCAGCATGCATCTCTTAATGACATTAAAGACTTTGCAAAGGAAATTTCAGCATGCCGCACCTTCTGCTTTCTGCATGAGTTAGAAATGCTGTACCAGAACAATCTGATCAAAGGTGGAGACCTCAACAATGCCATCGTAGTAGTAGACCGTAAGGTGGAGGAAGGCGAACTGGACCACCTGGCTGGTTTGTTTAACAAGCCCCGCGTAGAAGTAAAAAGCGAAGGCATTCTCAACAATGTGGAGCTCAGGTATAAAAATGAGCCTGCCCGCCACAAACTACTGGACATGGTAGGCGACCTTGCGCTGGTAGGCCGCCCGATAAAGGCCCAGATACTGGCTGCCCGTCCGGGGCATGCCGCCAATGTGGCTTTTGCCAAAAAACTGAAAAAAGCCATGCGGGAGAGCAGCAACAATGCTGTCCCCCAGTACGATCCCAAGCTTCCGCCGGTATTGAATATCAATCAGGTAAGCCAGATGCTGCCGCACCGGTATCCCTTCCTGATGATCGACAAGATTTATTACCTGGATGATACGGTAGTTTGTGGTATCAAGAACGTAACGATGAATGAGCCTTTCTTTGAGGGCCATTTCCCCGGCAACCCTGTAATGCCGGGTGTACTTCAGGTAGAAGCGATGGTACAGACAGGAGGCATTTTAGTGCTCAATACTGTACCCGATCCTGAAAACTACTGGACATACTTTTTAGCCATTGAACACTGCAGATTCAGAAAGATGGTGCTCCCGGGAGATACACTGACAATAAAGTGTGAGCTGCTGGCTCCTATCAAGCGGGGAATAGCCAAAATGCGGGGCGAAGCCTATGTAGGTAATACCCTGGTGTGTGAAGCGACCATGTCTGCCAGTATCGTAAGAAAAGACGCATGAATCAACCCTTAGCTTACATTCACCCTGAAGCAAAGATTGCTGATAACGTGGTTATCGAGCCGTTTACGACCATTCATAAGAATGTTGTTATTGAAGAAGGTAGCTGGATTGGATCCAATGTGACCATCATGGAAGGCGCACGTATCGGCAAAAACTGCAAAATTTTTCCGGGGGCCGTTATCTCTGCGGTGCCCCAGGATCTCAAATTTGCCGGTGAAGAAACCACTGTCGTCATTGGCGACCATACTACTATCCGCGAGTGTGTAACCATCAACCGGGGTACAGTAGATAAATATAGAACAGAAGTAGGTAAGCACTGCCTGATCATGGCCTATGTGCACCTGGGGCACGACTGTATTGTAGGAGATCATTGTATACTGGGTAATACGACCCAACTGGCGGGCCATGTGCAGATAGATGACTATTCTATCTTTGGCGGAGCCTGCGCCGTACAGCAGTTTACCAAGATTGGTGCCCATACCTATATTGGTGGCGGATCGCTGGTGAGGAAAGATATTCCACCCTTTACCAAGGCCGCCCGCGAGCCGGTCAGCTATGTGGGGATTAACTCCATCGGCCTGCGCCGCCGGGGCTACTCCAGCGAAACGATCAGCGAAATCCAGAATATCTACCGCATCATCTACCTCAGTGGGCTTAACAATACTGCAGCCCTCTCTGAGATCGAGATGCAGATGGCTCCTTCCAAAGAGCGCGACGAGATCATACAGTTTATTCAAACCTCTACCCGGGGAATCATGAAAGGCCCTATTGATTAAAGGCCTTCTCTGACACTCAACCTTTTATGATGCAGATCAAGGTCAGCGGACTGGGGAAAAAATTTCAGCGGGAATGGATCTTCAGAAATATTGACCTGGCCCTGCTACAGGGAGAGTCTTATGTATTACTGGGGCCTAACGGAAGCGGAAAAACTACCCTGATGCTCATACTGAGCGGGCTGCTTTCCCCCTCACACGGAGCGGTCCGGTATTATGAAGCCGATCAGGAGATTCCCGTAGAAGAATACTATATCCACCAGAGCATAGTAGCCCCTTATGAGGAACTGATTGAGGAGTTCACATTACAGGAACTACTGGATTTTCACTTCTCCCTCAAGCCGCCGCTGAATGGTATTACCAAACAGGAGATCATTCAGGCAATGTACCTGGAACCTGCCAGGCACAAGTATATCAGGCAGTTTTCGTCGGGAATGAAACAGCGGCTGAAGCTGGGGCTGGCGTTTTACTCGCACAGCCAAATCCTGTTTCTGGATGAACCCTGCTCTAATCTTGATGCCCGGGGTATCCAATGGTATAAGCAGGAGGTTAGCAAAGTGGCGTCCGAAAGAATTGTGCTCGTTTGTTCCAATCAGCCTTACGAATACGAATTCGTAAAGCATAAAATTGATATTGAGCAGTACAAATAAATTTCAGTGCGCCCTGCTGGTTGGTTTGTAAGGAGCGCAGAATAATTTTGCTTACTTTGGAATAAGATTTGATCGCAGGTTTACATAAGTTTCGTTCGTCTGCAATAAAAATACTATTTTACCGTGCATACATCAGGAAATCATTTTACCATGAAATATACCAACAGACTTTTCGCTCTCGCTACCATACTGACGCTTGTATTCAGTGTGGGCTGCAAAGAGGATGATCCTAATCCCCCAAGCCAGGATGTACCCGGACAGGCACTGGCCGGCACCTGGACAGTAACTGAGGCAAATAATGTCACCGGCCCCGCTGCCGATCAGTTTAGCAATTTTTCCATTACCATTACTGCCAATGCTTCAGGGGTGAATTATACCACTACCAACAGCGGTGATGCGCTGGTCTTTCCTGATGCCGGTTCGTTTGTCGTGGAGGCCAGCGATGACTTTGACGAAGGAGCTGAAGTACTGCGTGAGCCGGATAATGTGCCGGTAGATATCAACCTTTCAGAGGGAGGCGATGTCATGAACATGACGTTCACCATCGATATCAGTACAGCCTCTATCAACGGAAGAGTGGCCGGTATCAATGGCGAATATAACTTTACACTAAACAAAGGCAGCAGCAACTAATACATTCCCAGCATTAAGATTCAGCCGCTCCCTGTCGGGAGCGGCTTTTTTTTTGTTACCTGAGCCGGACGATGGTTACTCCGGCACCGCCTCTCTCCACATGTTCGTCGTGCGCCTGCGCTACTCGGTCATGCCGGCGCAGGTAGTCTCTCACCACCTCGCGGAGTATGCCATTTCCCTTACCGTGGATGATGCGCAGCTCCTCCATACCAAACATGCTGGCTTCATCCACAAAAGTCTCCAGCGTAGGCAGGGCTTCTTCGGCGCGCTTCCCCCTGATGTCCAGGTTAGAACTGAAATCCGCAAATTTCTTATTAAGATCCAGTCCTTTGGTAGAGGTCGTCTTGGTGTCGGTAGCGGTTTTCTTCAGTGCCTTACGGGAGATTTTCTCCAGCCTCTTGAGCTTGATGGTAGACTTAAGAGAACCAATCAGGATTTCGACCTGCTTACCTTTGATGCTCAGTACTTCGCCAATGGCTCCATTGTCCAGCACGCGGATCGCATCTCCCTCGCGGATATCCCCTTCTTCTTTTTCCAGCTGTGGCGGCCGGCTGGCTTCTACTTTTTCAGGTTTCACCTTCTGCTTGAGATCCTCCAGGTTCTGCCTGGCCTGCCGTGTGGCATCTTTTTCCGCCTTGTTTTCTTTGATTGAGCGGATCGTCGCTTCTATCTGCTGATTGGTATCTTTCAGCAGCCGCTGTGCTTCCTGCTTGGCCTCGTTGAGGATCTGCTTCTTCTGCTTATCTATATATGCCTTGAGCTCTTCATACTCCTGCGAAAGCTTGTTAAGGCGCTTTTCCTTGGCCAGGAGCTCTCGGTTTTGCGTCTCAAATTTGTTTTTTTCCACCTCCAGCTCACTCAGCATCTTATCAAACTCTACCTTTTCCACCCCTATATGCTCCTTGGCCCGCTCCAGGACCTGGCTGGGCAGTCCGATTTTCCTGGCAATCTCCAGCGCAAAAGAACTCCCGGGCTTGCCAATGTCCAGCTGGAAGAGAGGCTCCAGCCTGGCTGAGTCAAACCGCATGGCACCATTGACCACTCCCTCCGCTGCATCGGCATATTGCTTGAGATTGGTATAGTGGGTGGTGATGATTCCGTAGGTTTTCAGGTCGTTCAACTGCTCCAGTATCGCCTCAGCTATAGCACCGCCAAACTGCGGTTCGGTACCTGTACCAAATTCGTCTATGAGCACCAGGGAGCGCTTATCGGCAAACTTGATGAAGTAGTCCATATTGGTCAGGTGAGAGCTGTAGGTACTCAGGTCATTCTCCAGCGACTGCTCATCGCCGATGTCAATAAAGATGCTTCGGAAGATACCTACCCGCGAGTGATCCGCCATTGGCACCAGCATACCGCACTGCAACATATACTGCAGCAGGGCTACCGTCTTCAGGCAGACCGACTTACCGCCGGCATTGGGGCCGGAGATGATCAGTATCCGCTGTTCTGCGTCCAGCTTCACGTTGAGGGGTACAATCTTTCGCCCCTGTTGCTCCAGCGACATCTGCAGAAGCGGATGGCGCGCCATATACCAGTCAATCAGCTTTTGTTTTTCCAGTTTGGGACAGGAAGCATCCAGGCGCACCGCAAAGCGGGCTTTGGCCCGGATAAAGTCTATCATGCCCAGGAAGCTGTAAGCACTCCTGAGCGCCCGCAGGTGGGGCCGCAGCTGGTCCGTCAGGCTGATCAGAATCCTGACGATCTCCCGCCGCTCCCGGTACTCCAGGTCCCGGATTTCGTTGTTGATTTCCAGCACTTCGGCAGGTTCCAGGAAGACAGTCTGCCCGGTAGCCGACTCATCGTGCACAAAACCTTTGATACGCCGCTTGTACTCTGCCAGTACGGGAATGACCATGCGTCCCCCGCGTACCGTTACGCTGGCGTCATCGGGCGTAAATCCCTGCTGCCGGGCCTGCTTCATGATCTGGTCCAGCACCTTGCGCAGGCGCACCTGTTCGCCCTGCATCATGCGCCGGATATCCTGCAGCTCTTTGCTGGCATTGTTGCGCATATGACCTTTCTCATCTATTACAGCACCAATGCTGCGCAACAGGCTTTTGTCCAGGCTGATGAATCCTCCCAGCTTTTTGAGTTCGGGGTAATTATCTTCTTCGTCTTCCTCAAAAAATTTCAGGCAACGGAATATCGTATCCAGCGACAGCTGCAGCTCGTGAAACTCTTCTTCGGTCAGGAAGGTACCGGCTGTTTTGGCCTTATCCAGCTGGGCCGTCACATCGATAAAATTGGATGCCGGGAAGCTGCTTTCCTGCACCAGTATCTGCCTGAACTCCTCCGTCTGTGTCAACAGCTTGCTGATCAGGTCAAAGTCATCAGAAAAACTCATCTTATCTACATAAGCAGTGCCCAGTGTACTGCTGCAATGGCCTTTGATCAGCTCCCTGACTGTCTCAAAACCGATCTTATCTTCAATATTCTTAGGGTATAGCAATGTAAGTGGTTGAAAGTTTAAAGTTACGGGTCAAAGCTAAACTAGCCGACCTTGTACAAATATCGGTGGTATTTCATAAACCCTCAGCGTAAAATGAAAGTTTGTTCTTTCACCTAAATTTGACTGCAACACATATTGGAAAGGCGCATACCATTGCGCGGGCTCTGTATGTGAAAAGTATTTAAAGAAAAGCATAAATAGGCATCAATTGGAAAAGTCCCGTAAGGACATCATATGGCAGGTTTAAAAATAAAGCGTTCATCATAGCTCACCTCATGCGCATCCAACATAGCGCGGTATTCTTCTATGAATGTCCTCTTCTTATGGTGTTCCTGCTGATTTTGGATGTACTGTATCACCTGGGGTAACTGGCTCTTAGAATAAGAAAATGCTCCGTATCCTGCCTGCCAGGAAAACTTACCTTTAGTAAGCCTATGCGCATTAATCCACTTTGAGGAATCCTGTTTAACCTGTTTCATCAATTCTGATAGGGCCTGCACCGGACGCATACCGAACAAACAATGCAGGTGATCAGGCATGCTGTTGATCTGTAACATTTTATGACCATGTGCCTGAACAATACCCGTGATGTACTTGTGCAACTCATCTCGCCATTGATCATCAATCAAACCCTGTCGGTGTTGAACGGCAATAACGGACTGTATATGGATTTGGGTATAGGTATTGGCCATAAGGTATTTATATTTTGTACCTAACGGCACAAGAGGGACCTAGCTGTTTTGTATCTACCAACATGCTGTCCCTAAAGGGACAGGACATATCATTGCGTTCATCGCAAATGATATCTATTAGGACAGTTCTGATGGCTATTCTTGAATGTACCCTTATTCATGAGATGTTTGTGAGGCCACCTGAAACAAGTATAGATAAGCCAGAAGCTAAAATATTGTATTCGGAAATCAATAAAATCAGAATAAATATACGTTCACTCTGCAATATATATTGTGAAACACAGAATGTGTAGACAAAGTCACAGACTTAGGTCTGTCATGGGTATCAGTCTCCGGGCTAAAACCAGGGCATTTGGTTGAACCTCCAGCCTTGTCCCGTAGGGACATCATATGGGTAGAAATAATTACGACAGCACATATCCGCGTGCCGTAG
>CAZFFW010000113.1:0-18200 GCA_964518125.1 uncultured Porifericola sp. | reverse complement strand
TTAATATTAGCTGCTTATTTTCAGCGATGGTCTTATAAGCCTTTATCATTTGACTAGATTTAATATGAGGAAGGTGATCAGATAAATCCACCAATGCACGATAAACCATGTCCGTGGCAGATCAATTCCTGACAGGTGGCATTTCCTCTCCCAACCCCAAATATACAAGATTATCAGTAAATCTTACTCATGGTATAGGGGGGCGCTGGAACACATCTGCTAGATGTTTTACTCTTTCACGCCTCTGTTTAATTGCTTAGGCGTAAGCAGAGCATCATCTGCTGATAGGTGGTTATATTTTAGAGTACTTATACCATATTATTAGGGTAAATATTACATAAAAAAGCAAATAATGATGCAAGATATGCCTAGGAATGATCGTTATGATCGTGTAAACTTCGCTTTCAAATTTTATTATGTGGCTGTTGTGGCCCGATAGTAAATTGTACAAAACCCCAAAACCATCAGTAAACATGCATAGCCCTAAAGAAGTGTTACTGCAGCAAAAGATCGCCTGTTTATCCAAAGAAACCCTGCTTATTCATTTTATTAGTGCCCTTAAGACCGAAAGCTATCGCTACGCTGCCCTGCTGCGGAATGAAATCAAACGTCGGCCATTCTCCCGGGAAGAAATCGGTATGATCAGGCAGAGCAGTTTTTACCAGAAGCTTAACGGACTCTTTGACCTGCATGCTGCTTAGGTTTAAAAAAAATAGACAGACCTAAACAATCCAGTACCAAATTCATTAATTGGATATATAAGTATTTCCATTTTTTTATTGCCCCGCTTACTTTATTTACTGAGAGTGGCATAAATTTTTTAGACTTTATGAAGCGATTACTTTGCACCAATTTTTTGATACTATGTGCTATATTTCTGTTTTCCTGCAATGGCAACAGGGAAAAAACTACCGAAAGAACCCTGATTGATACCGATACAGTGGCGGTAGAAAAGGAATATGAAGTAGAGAAAAAGATACGCGAAAAAACAGTCATCATTGACACCGTGACTGAAACCGAAACGGTAGAGGTAGAAACAGACCTGGATTCAGCGAGCCAGAACTAATACCTGTTTTTTTAGCTCCATTATTGAATTTTTTAAACTTAAACCAACATCTATGAAACTTTTCAAAACTGGATTTCTCACGCTTATCCTGAGTGTGTTAGTAGTCGGAAATTCTTATGCACAGGTGAGCCCTGTTGTTTCTGACTTTGTGGCTACGCCACAGTTTTTTATCAGCCTGCTGGCCGGAATTTTACTGGCCATTGGGTTTCAGGTGCTCCTTACCGCCCTCTCAGTTGCCGTAGGCGTAACGGCGGTAGGCAACATCCGCAAGAAAGCCAACAAATCATCTTCTGATTCTGACAACAACAGCAAAGATGATTCAGGCAGCAGTACCCCCATGGGAGTAAAAATTTCATCAGGACTGGGTATCTGGACACTGGCGACGGTGAGTATTGCGCTGTTTTTCGCCAGCCTGCTGGCTGTCAAACTCAGCCTGATCGGTACGCCAATCATTGGCATCACGCTGGGACTGGTTATCTGGGCCGCATTTTTTACGACTATGGCTTATTTGGAAATCAAGTCTGTGCGTACGCTGCTCGGTACTTTGATCAATACGGCTTTTGAAGGCATACGCAATGCGATCAGTGGCATACAGGATATGTTCAGCGCTTCGCAGGCGTCTAAAATTGAAAACATCGCAGAGCATACCATTGAGAAGGTACGTGCCGAACTGGACGATTCGTTTGATATGGCACCCATAAACCAGAAAATTGACGAGTATGTCAACCGTCTGGAAGCTACAGCGGAGCGCACTCCTGACTACGAGCAGATCAAGCAGGATTTTATCAATATACTGAAGGACGTCAGAATAGAAGAAAAAACAGACCATCACCTGGATAGTAAGGAAAGCGAAATTTTTCTCAAACTTGCCTCAGAACAGTCAGGTATGAGCAAGCAGGATGTCAAAAAGATGTCGGGTGTGTTCAAACAGGCGCAACAGGCAGTAAAATCCGGAGATACCAAAGAAGACAAGGCCAAAAAGGTAGCTTCTCAGTTTACCCCTGCCAGCGAGGAGGAGATTGATAATTACGTACAGAAAATAGAAGAGTACCTGCGAAGCAGCGAAAGGGAGGAAGTCAACCCTGATGCTATCCGTGCCGATATTGAGGCCATCATAGAAAATCCCAGACATGCCCAGAGTATTATCGGCCGCAGAGCCGGGCAGATGGATCGCGGAACCCTGGTATCACTGCTGGAAACCCACCGTAAGATGGACCATGACAAGGCAGAAAAAGTAGTGTCTTATGTGGAAAAAGCCATTGATAAGGTAGCTTCTAAAGCTGATCAGGCAGGCAGCCGCGCCAGCCAGCAGGTAAACGAGGCACAGCACAGCACTCAGTCTAATGTGGCACAGGCACAACAGGCTGCGCAGGAGCGCAGCAGCAGTGGTGGTTCCGGACTGGAAAACCGTCTGCGGGATTACCTTGCCCGTACTGACCGTCCGGAAATTCAGTATGACAGCCTGAAGTGGGACATAGAGCGTATGATGCAGGACCCTAAGTCATCACCGGAGATTGCCCGTAACCGCCTCAGCAAGTTTGACAAGGAAACTTTTATGGCGGTACTAACCGCGAATGACAAGCTTTCGCGCAGGGATATTGAAAACCTGTCCAACAAAGTGGACGAATCTCGTCATCGTGCGATCAGCAAGCTGGAGCAGATAGAAAACGAAACCAGGAGAAGAATTGAGTCCACCAAGCAGGGGGCATTGCAGCAGGCAGAAAATGCCCGCAAGACTGCCGCTACTGCCGCATGGTGGTTGTTTGGAACTGCGATTGTTTCCGGACTGGCATCTGCTGCCGGAGGGCTGATTGCTATCTTATAAAGATGGTTGAAAGCAGGGCAGTTCCCTCTAGCGGGTGCTGCCTTTTTTTTTACAATGCATAATCAATTCAATTTTTTAACCTATGAGCCAGTCAAATAACGCTTTTTCTTATCTGAAGACTACCTTTCAGGAATGGCAGAATGATGATGCCTTCCAGAAAAGTGCCTCCCTGGCATATTATTCAGTGCTCTCACTCCCTGCCCTGCTGGTGATTATCATCAATATTGCCAGCCTGGTCATGAGCCAGCAGTACGTAGAGAACCAATTGAGCCAGCAGATCAGCAGTATGATAGGTCCGCAGGCAGCCCAGCAGGTGCAGACGATGATTACCAACTCCCAGCAAAACTCCAGTTCCACCCTTGCCATCATCGCCGGGGTAGCCATGCTGATATTCAGCGCTACCGGGGTGTTTTATCAGCTACAGAAAGCACTTAATGATGCCTGGGAAGTAGAACCTGATCCTGATGCGGGCATCAAGCAGGTGGCCAAAAGCAGGATCTATGCCCTGGGAATTGTACTGGCGCTGGGCTTTTTGCTGATCGTTTCGCTCATCCTGACAACTGCCATCTCCATGCTGAGCGGCTGGTTAGAGCAGACGGTCCCGGCCATACCAACCTTTGTATTTTATATTGTACAGATCGCCCTTTCCCTGGGGATCGTGACCGTACTTTTTGCGCTGATGTTCAAGGTGCTGCCGGATGCTGAGGTAGAATGGAAATCAGTATGGGTAGGCGCGCTGGTAGCAGGGATCCTGTTTACTATCGGTAAATTTCTGATCGGCTACTATTTTGGAAAAACGGACCCGGCTTCCACCTTTGGCTCGGCGGGCTCCATCGTGCTGATCATGTTGTGGGTATACTACTCCAGCCTGATACTGCTGTTCGGCGCAGAATTCACCCAGGTGTACGCCAGAAAAAAAGGGCATCGTCTGCATCCTTCTTCCCATGCCAGGAGAAATGCTGAATACCGCCTGAGGCAACTGGAAGGAAATCAGGAATACGCATAATGCGCTTAAGCAAAAAAACTCCCGCCTGATATGCCTGATATTATATATGCAGTACTTGGCCTGCTACTCATTGCCCTATGCCTGTATGATTTTGTCATGACGACCTTCCTGCCCTCAGGTCAGGGGCCGGTAACTGCTCTGGTGAATCACCTAACTTTCCAGGGGCTTTTTTTGCTGGCAGGCAAAAATGGACGAAGCCATCTGCTTGAGTATGCCGGCCTGGCCATCATCCTGGTAATTCTCTTTTGCTGGATATCTTTGCTTTGGCTGGGTGTACTACTGATATTTGTCAGCGACAACTATTCGGTGCTGAATGGCGCGACAAAACTACCGGCCGATGTATTTGAAAAGTTTTACTATACCGGCTTTGCCCTTTCCACCCTGGGTGTTGGCGACTTTGTGGCAGGAAACGATGGCTGGAGGGTAGTCACCTCCCTTGCAGCCTTTGTTGGCCTGATCCTGATTACCATGTCCATTACTTTTCTGGTACCGGTGATTTCCAATGCGGGACAGAAACGAACGCTTGGCAGGCAGATAGAAAGCCTGGGAGGTACAGCGGAGCAGATCGTGATCAATAGCTACAACGGACAGGATTTTAAGGACCTTAGCAGCCAGCTTACCAGTATCTCCTCCATGATCTTTACCTACGCCCAGAATCACCTGACCTATCCGGTGCTCCACCATATGCATAATTCAAAGCCGGAAGAAAATATCGTACTGCGACTGGCCGCACTGGACGAAGCACTTACCATCTTCATCTTTCATATCCCGGAAGAAAAGCGCCCCGCCTTCCTGGATTTGTACATGGCAAGACGTGCCCTCTCCTCTTACCTGGATACAATCAGATATATGGAAACTGCGGATACAGCAGTACCGCCTAGGCCCGACCTTGACAAAATCAGCCGGCAGACCGGGGAAGGGCTTGCCAGTACGCTGGAAAATCAGGCGGAGCCGCTGTACAGCCAGCTGGAAAAAAGGAGAAAACTCTGGAAGGCGAATCTAGAGCGAGACGGCTGGCAATGGGACGATATGCATGAGCACAGCGATAGAAAAGACCTGGATGTTTCTTTTGCAAATTTAAAACACGATTACTATGGGTGAATGGTTTACCGACGACACTTATACCCTGCTAACAGTTTTCCTCACCGCCGTAGTATTCTACATCATTACCATTCTGGCCAGTAGAATCACCGGTATCCGGAGTTTCACCAGCACCTCCAGCTTTGACTTCCTGATCACCCTGGCGATGGGCGCCCTGCTGGCCTCAACGGTAATAGACAAAAATGTATCGGTGGTAGAAGGTAGTGTGGGGCTTATTACCCTGTATGTACTACAGTCTCTTATCGCCATTGCCAGAAAAAAATGGAGCTTTATCAATAAGTACGTGGACAATCAGCCTATCATGCTGATGGAGCATGGGTACTTTATTGACAAAAATATGGCGAAGGCAAAGATCACCAAACAGGAGATCAGGTCTAAGCTGAGGGGAAAAAACATCAAACAGTACTCAGAGGTGAGGGCGGTAGTCATGGAGCCCTCCGGATCTATATCGGTCATCACGCTTGACCCGGAGCGCCCCCTTGACCCCTCACTCCTGGAGGGAGTAAAAACCTAAGGATGGTCAGGGCAGCCTGCCTGCCCAGCGAATAGCATTTTCCAGCATTTGCAGATGCTCCGCTTCGGCAAAAGATTCACCTGTATGCCCCATGGCTGAGTAGAAAACCCGGCTTTTACCTTTTTCTTTGTACCAGGCGATAGGATGGTCCTCACCCATTCCCCAGTCTTTATCTTTTATCAGGAAAGAGAGGTTGCCGCTGGTCACGATATTGGCCTCATCCAGGGTATATAGTACGTTGAAGCCTTTCTCGCGGGGATTATCATAAAACATATACCACTCGTCCGCCCGCTGCCACTCCTGCGGCAAGCCAACGGATAATTCCCGGTAAGCAGCATCGGCTTCAAGGTACAGGCGGGAAGGCTGAATCTGCGGATTCAGCGGATGATGGGAAAAGTTCGCCCCGATCACCTCCTGCTCGTACCAGTCCCAGTGGTGGGAGGCATCACCGGCAGCGTGTACGCCTACGAAGCCGCCACCATTTTCCAGGTAAGCCCGAAAAGCCTGCCGCTGCTCCTCGGTCAGGACCTTACCGCTGACATTGTTCCAGACCACTGCTTTAAAGCGGCTGAGGTAGTCGGGGTTGAAAGTGGCGCCATTATCCGTAAAAAACAGCTCCCAGTCATTGGCATCTGCCATTTTACGGTAAGCAGGCAGTGAAGCTTCAATAGCCGCTCCGTGACGAAAGCCATTGGTTTTGGAGAAAATCAGCACCGCATTTTCGCCAAGGTCAGCAGGAAGCTCCGGCGCTTCGCTTTCGTAGAAATTGATGCCGTATTTGGCTTTATAAAAGATAAATCCTCCAAAACCCACAAATCCGACCACCAGCAACAGCAGGGTGATACCGGTGATCTTTACTATTTTTCTGATATTCATTTATAGCGCGTTTTTACTGATGAATTCCAGCCAGTTGACGACGGTTACCAGCACATCATCGGCCTTTTCTTCACTTCTGAATACTACGTAGAGGTCGTGCTTGCCAGCTGTCGGCTTGAGTTGGGTCTCTACCTCTTTCAAACCCATTTCCGTAAGCCCCTGCTCCAGTTGCAGCGCTCCGATAAGTTCGCCATCCGGGCTGCCCAGGCGGTACTCCACGGTTCCACCTTTGGTAAAACCAGTCACCATGCCAAACTGTCCCAAAATGGAGCTCACGCCGGTCAGGTCAATATCCCTGAACATGAAAAACTTATTTTTCTGTCCGATGACAATGGTCATATCCTCCTCAATGCCGGGAGCATCCTCCGCCTTTACCGGATATTTCATGGCCTGACCGTCGTCGTAGTTTTCTGCCTCTACGCGGGGATGTCTTAGTACGATAATGTCCTGTACGCTCAGCGGGCCTACCTCCTGCCCGCCCTGGTCGGTATAGCTGGCGGTAAGGATATAGGAACCGGTCTTTTCTTTGCCCAGGTGGGCTTCGCCCTGGTAGCGCCCTTCCGGCGCATAGGCAGAGGCCTGTTGCTGGCTTCCGGAAAGTGAGAGAATGTAGTCAACCATCTGGCTGGCCTGGGCCTGCGTCAGGTTAGGATGGGCAGCCATGGCTACTGCTCCCCAGTTGCCGCTGCCACCGTTCATGATCTTGGCCGCCAGCATCTTCCTGGCGCCGCCATCATCCTGGTAGCGCTCGGCAATATCGCGGTAAGCAGGACCAATAGATTTGCCCTCCGTTTTGTGGCAGGACTTACAGTCAGAGTTTTCAATCAGGGATAATCCACCCTGTGCCAATGCCGATCCGGCCAGTTCGGCGTGTCCTTTGGCGGCCATCACCTGGTCATGGCCCTGCGGCAGGTAGTCAAATGAGACGATCACTCGCTCGGAGGAAATGCTGCCGTCAGCCAGGCTACCATCTTCCGCATCACTTACCTGCACGGCATAGGACAGGTTCAGCGGACGATCGGGCCAGAAGAAGGTGCGGTTACCACTGCGGATATCCCAGCTCAGTTGAGGCATTTCGTTACCCACCATAATCTGGGTTTCAGTAGACGATTGAAGCCCTTCCTCGTCCTCTACCAGCAATTTTACCTGGTATACGCCGGGTTTTTCAAAAGTAAAGCTCGGGTTGGCTTCGGTAGACTGTACCTCCTGCCCGGCAAAACTCCAGGCAAATTGCAGCGGATCGCCATCGTAGTCCAGTGAATTACGACCGGCAAACTGAACCGTCAGGGGTACCCCGCCGATGGTTTTGTCGGCTTCTATTTTGGCGATTGGCGCACGGTTGCCCGCAGTAAATTCTATCCGGGCAAGCCTGGCGTCCGGGTTCTGGCTGAACCAGCCGCTACCATATTCCAGCAGGTAGAGCGCTCCATCGGGGCCGTACTGCATGTCTATGATATTATTGAATTCCATGTTGGAAAGAAATGGCACCATTTTCTCCAGTGTGCCATCTTCTTTGACAGAGGCGGCGAAAATCCATTGCCGCATCCAGTCGTAGAAAAGCGGCTTTCCGTCAAAATAGTCAGGAAACTTGCGGTCGCTGTCGGCATAGTCTTCACTGTAATAAACCGGCCCGGCCATGGCGTTGCGCGAGCCGCTACCCAACTGGGGAAACTCTTCAGATGAAGCATATGGATAGTATACCAGTGCCGGACGGGCGGGAGGCAATTCCCGTGCTCCCGTATTATTGGGCGAATCATTGACCGGCTTCTCAGGATCATATTCCCGGGCACTTTTGCCGGCGGCAAAGTCAAAATCATGGTATGCCTTGTTATCCGCGATAAAGTAGGGCCACCCGTAATTACCGGCGCTTCGGGCCATGTTGATCTCGTCATAGCCACGAGGACCACGACCTACGGAATCTTCGCGGGCATCCGGGCCTACCTCGCCCCAGTAAAGAGTGCCATCACGCGAGTCAATAGAAAAACGAAAAGGGTTACGGTTACCCATGATATAAATCTCCGGGCGCCCCTCAGAACTGTCGGCGAAAAGGTTGCCCTCAGGAATGCTGTAGGTGCCGTCAGCTTGGGGCCGTATGCGCAGGATCTTACCTCTCAGGTCCTGGGTGTTGGCAGAAGATTTCTGTGCATCCCAGGGATTCCGCCCTTCCCGCTCATCTGCCGGGCCGAAGCCATCGGACTCATGCGGATTGGTATTGTCACCCACCGAGATAAAAAGGTTGCCCTGCCCGTCAAATTCCAGAGAGCCGGCCGAGTGGCAGCATTCTTCACGCTGCGTGGCAATCTCCAGCAGCACCTTTTCGGACGCAAGATAGAGGCTGTCGTTTTCCAGCCTGAACCTGGAAACATGCTGCCTGGCTTCTTCACCTTTAGGCGAATAAAAAAGATACACCCAGTGGTTTTCAGCATAGTCTGGATCTACGGCTACGCCTAGCAGGCCATCTTCGTGACCGGTGTGCACCTCATGAAAGGGCAGTGTTCTGGTCTGTGCATTTTCCAGGTTGTAGATGTGCAGTCCACCTTTGCGTTCTACCCACAGGATACGGTTTTCATCCAGAAAATCCAGTTCCATGGGTTCGTTGAGGTTTTGCTTAAAGACCACCTTGTTGAAGCGGTTTTCTTCCGGCATCAGGTCAGAATAAGCTTTGCTGTAGTCCAGCGGCTGGTTGGCCCCTACGGCATAGCGGATACCGCCCAGGACATGGTGCAGAAAAAGGGGATCATCGTAAGACTCTGAAGTATGCCCCAGGCCGGTGTAAAAGGCGCGGCCGCCATCATATTCCTTATACCAGGACATGGGATGGTTATCGCCATTGGTGCCGCCTTCGTAGGTGCTTTCGTCCACTTTGATCAACACCTGGTTCTCAGGATTGATGGCTTTGTAGTTGTACCATTCGTCAGCACGAGTCCAGTCAGAGGGCAGGGAATCAGTGGAGACATGGTTGGGGTTAACTACCCTGAGGGTAGCTTCCCGCACATTGGGGTTATTGGGATGACCATCAAAATAGGCACCTACCAGCTTACCGTACCAGGGCCAGGCGTATTCGGTATCGGCAGCTGAATGTATGCCTACAAAGCCGCCACCCGCCTGCATGTAGCGCTCCATGGCTACCTGCTGGTTCTGGTCCAGTATGTCGCCGGTGGTGTTGAGGAATATTACTGCACTGATATTTTTGAGGTAGTCTTCGCGAAATACGGCAGGATCTTCGGTAGCCTCTACGGCAAAGCCGTGTTTTGCACCCAGTTTCTGGATGGCTTCTATTCCGGGTTCAATTGATTGATGGCGGAAGCCTTCGGTTCTGGAGAATACCAGCAGTTTCATGTCCCGGCTTTCACCGGAAAAGACGGTAAAGTAGAGGCCGGCTACACCGATTAGTACCAAAGCGCCAATAATTAAAAACTTCTTCATAGATAGATGATCGTAAAACGTTTCAGGTGTTTGCTATTTTATGAGGTTACTTTCAGGGGCAGTGATTGTGCCTGCCTGCTGATACTGGTGCAGCTTTTCCAGCCCTTTGTCGGTGCAAAGGCCCCGGATGTAAGGCTGTATAGCTTGCTGTATTCTCTCTGGTTTTGGATAGGCGAAATCCTGATCCAGGCTTACCCTGAACAGGCTTTCGTAGAGTAGTATGATTACTTCTGCGGCCAGCAGTGGATCGGTCTGTTCCACAAAAAAGCCTTCGCGTATACCATCCGCAAAAAGACCTGCCAGCTGTTTGCGGTTGAAATTGTCCTGCACCTGTATGGCTTTGTCACGCAGTTCAGGGTAGTAGTAAAGGATATCGTGGTAGAAGTTGGGATTCAGGCTAAACTCTCTTTCCATGACGCGCCTCCCTGCCAGGATGTAGGCTTCTAAAGGATCACGGGCCTGCGCCTTGATTTGCTCAAACTCCAGTATCTCTTCGCGATAATTAAGGTCGAGGCAGGCCGCCAAAAGCCCCTCTTTATCCACAAACATGGCATAGAGCGCCCTGCGGGAGAGCTGCAGTTCACGGGTCAGCTTTTCTACAGACATACTTTTTACACCAAATTTGCGGAAAAGCTGCAGCGCACGGCGGATGATAATCTCCCGATTCTTCATAAAACGAGAATATTACAGGTAAAATATTCTCAATGATAGTATTATTCCTGCTGCAGAAAAAGGATTATTGATAAAAAGAGAATTATCATGCCCGGATATTCTCAAAAAAGCAGTAAGGGAAAGGTAGCATATCTATGCCTGAGTAGCGGATACATTGTGCTTTTGGCAAAAAGCTTTGTGTATTTCAGCGCAAAAGTTTAGTCCATATAAAAAACCTCCCTAAGCGGTTTAGCGACAGGCTCATTGTCAGGATGGGTATCCATGATATCGGCCATATAATCCCACCATTTGCGTACAATGGGATGGGTAGACACATCTTCCTCACGGAAATCATCGGCCAGTTTTTGTACGGCAAAGAGAATATTGGTTTCCTCATCCAGGTAAATAGCATAGTCCTGTATGCCGGAAGCGGAGAGATGCTGCTGCAGTTCCGGCCATATTTCGTCATGCCGCTTCTGGTACTCTTCGGCAAAACCTGCTTTGAGCTTCATTTTAAAGGCATTTCTTTTCATAGCGCTGGCTTTACAGTATACTTTTCATATTTCCCCGCATACTATAGAGTTCGGCGATTTCCTCCTTGGTCAGGGCTTTGTCAAATACCGCCAGTTCGTCCAGCAGGCCTACATAGCTGAGGCCCAGCCGGATGGTGGCGCGTTCTATGTCCCAGCCAAAAGGTTCGGTGATATTCTCCTGTGTACCCTGCAGTGCTCCGTTCAGGTAAAGCTGCGCTTTTCCCTGCCCGGCATTCAGGTTCTCGTAGCGGATTACTACATGCGTCCACTGATCGCGGCCAAAGGGCATGGACCGGGAAGGCACCAGCCTTTTGACAAACTCAGGATTGTCGGCACCTTCGGTACCCTCCGGATTCCAGGCCTGCAGGTCAGCGTATACGCCCATGCGGAAAGCGCGGGGGTTTTTATCGCTGAAATCCACCCAGAGCGCGGCATCATTGTAGCCCTCGTCGGTAATCTGAATGGGATCACAGTAGCCGGGCTCCAGGTCTTCATCAGGGTTTAGCTGCATCCAGAAGGACACAGTACCACTCCAGCTTTCCCGGCTGTAGGGCAGGTTTTCCTGCGCTTTGAAATAGACAATATTGTCGTTTTTTTGGGTGAACTCCAGTGCGTCACCGGAGACACCTTCGCCTTGAGCCAGCCGGATAAACTTACTTTTCAAGCCTTTTTTGCCATCAGGAAGCTGGTCGTAATTTTTGACAGTATACATCCTTGCGTCTCCCCGGGCATAGTCGGCATCTGCCTGCCCATCAAATGATGCATAGAAAGTCAGTGATTCCTTCAGCTGATGCTGTCCGGCAGCAGGTATTGGTTCATCAATAGTAAAATACTGGCAAATCAGCAGGGGCAATAGCATGTATAGTGTCATCTCTTTGTAGTTTGGTCGTGTATGAGAGATGAAAATAAGAAAAGAATTGAATATTAGCAGTCTGACAGTCTAAAGTTGCCGTATCGTTTCGACTTCTTTTTCTTTAGCTCAGAAACTGCGTTCGATAATGGGATGGGCGGCAGGATGCTAAGTAAAGGCCCGGCATGCCTGGAGCTACTGCCTATTCCTTGGGTAACTGGATAAAAAAAGTGCTTCCTTTGTTTTCTTCACTTTCAAACCACACGGAGCCACCGTGCCATTCTACGATCTGCCTGATGATGGACATACCCAACCCGGTGGAGGGTTCGCCTTTCAGCCCTTTTCTACGGGCATTGGGATATTTCTCAAACAGCCCCTCCTGCAGATGTTCGGGTATGCCAATGCCATTATCCTGGACTGTGATGAGCACCTGCCTGGTCTGGTCGGCTACCGTCAGCGTAATCTCTCCCCCGTCTGTCGTGAATTTGATGGAATTGGAAAACAGGTTGTTGATGACCTGCATAAACTTGGCATCATCCAGCCGCATATGGATGGAATCGCTGCTGGTTTTGAAATAAAACTTTTTTTTGATCATCGACTCATTACGCTGGTATTCAGAAATCAGCAACTCAAGTTCCTTTATCAGGTTAACCCTCTTCTTGATTAGTTTGGCCTGGACAGACTCCAGAAACTCTTCCTGTACAAACGAACGTATGAGTTCAATTCCCTGCTTACTGGACCGGGCGATCATGTCCACTATTTTCTCAACCTTCTCCTCATCATAGGGTTCCAGAAGATCCGCCAGCAAGGTGGAGAGCCCCTGGATGTTGGCCAATGGGCGAGACAGGTCGTGGGAGAGGATCTCCAGTACGGCATTCTTCTTGGCGGCAAATTTGTTCAGCACCTGGGCATTTTCCTTAAAGTCAGTGATGTCATCAATCAGACCGGCAATTACCCGTTGATCACCTTCTTTATGGTAGGCAAAAGAAGCAAAGTGAAGCCACCTGACAGACTTGTCTTCCAGTTGGATCCTGAATTCTATGTCGATATTTTTCTCAGCAGACTCATCCTGCATCTGATGATAGTACCTGATCACGTAATCTTTATCCTCGGGGTGAATGGTACTGATAATGGAAGTCGGATCACGCATCACATCCTCTTTCTGCAAACCCCAGATTTCTTCAAAAAAGGGGTTCAGGTAAAGAAAATTATCTTTTGTCAGATCATAAGCAAATACGATGTGCCTGGCATTTTCTGCCAACTGATAAAAAAAGGGATTCAGGGATGCATCGGCTTTATTTTCGGACATGGACTTAACTTATAAAAAATTGCGCGGGTGAAGGTAAATAAGTACATAACAGAGGAAAAAAATGATTGTTCAGAGAAACAGCAAACAGCAGGCTTCAGGGTACTTCTGCTAACTCTCTCAGCGTAAAGGGATCGCTGAAGACTTTATTGCTTTCCTGCAGGCTGCGGTCCCTGATCTGCACGCTAATAATCAAAGTATCATTTCGGAAGCTGGTAAGCAGGCCAGCCGAGGCAAAGCTATACTGTATCACACCTGCCAGCGGCTTTTTATCGCTCAGATCCTCCTTTAGCGGAGGAAAACGTCCGGAGAGAGGTTGCCTGCAGCTTTCCTGCCGGAAATCGTATTCTCTGAAGACAGTACCATCCTTGACCAGCAGTTCAACATCAAAATTGTAGTGACTGGGATTAAAATCTACCCGAATGGTATCGCGTATCCGCTGGTCGGGCGTAAGAATATCCACAAAAGTATAGCGCTTGCAGTCGTAGACCGGCTCCAGGGCGGCATCGTACAGGATGTAATTACCCTGGGCATCCAGTACCGGAAAAAATGGCTCTCTGAGTATTTCGCTGGGCTCATTATCGGTCAGTCCGAGGTTCCCGTCTCCATCCTGAAACGCCACGCGAATGATCAGCGAATCAACAATGGTATTGGGCACATCTTTGAACCTGATGCCCTGCCCGATCCCACCATCAAATCCTAAAAGCCGGGGCGATAGGTCAAATTCCGGTTCAGGAGAACAGCCTTGTACCAGCAGCGCGGCCATAAGAAAACTGAGAAATCTGGAAAAAGTGTCCATAGCGAATTGATTTTCAAGGATACAGCTGCAAAAAATAGTACTGATCAAAAAAGTGCAGCATGTATATAACGTTCCGGCCAATACTGACAGTACATCAGCTGCCAGATTATTCTTGGCTGCTATTTACCAGGATTGGTAACTTCCTAAAAACACAGATAAAACAAGGCTTTTCTTCGCACTTTTTTTCTCCTGAGATTTCATTTTGCAAATCCTGAAAAAAAACCAATATTGAGAAGAGACTGCTTTAGAATTCACACACACATTTTTCTTACTGACAAGGCCTTGGGTAAGTGACACAACACCGTACTTTTCCCTTTAAAGACCTCACTGTCTCAGCCGATTATTTTTACCCAACTATAAAACACATACTATGAATGCACAACCAAAAAAAGACCAGGAAAGACGTGATTTTTTGAAGAAAGCCAGCCTGGGCGGGCTGAGCCTTGCCGCCTTTACCGGCTCGCCTATTGAGGAAACGCTGGAGTATTCTACCCAGAAAGTAAACCGTAACTCTGCACCTACCGAGCTGAAGATCACCGACATGCGGATCGCCGAGATCAGCGGAGTGGTTTTCCGGACACCCATCGTCCGTATCTATACCAACCAGGGCATTGTAGGCCATGGCGATGTACGGGATGGCGCCGCCAAAGAGTATGCCCTCTTTCTGAAAAGCCGCCTGCTGGGCGAAAATCCCTGTAATGTGGAGCGACTTTTCAAGAAAATCCGACAGTTTGGCCACCACGGCCGTCAGGGAGGTGGCGTATCAGGTGTGGAAATGGCACTCTGGGACCTGGCCGGCAAAGCCTACAATGTGCCGGTTTACCAGATGCTGGGCGGAAAATACCGGGATAAGGTACGCGTCTACTGCGATACCACCACCTCCTCTGACCCGCAGGAATATGCCAACCGTATGCAGGAACGAATTGACAATGGCTATACGGCGCTGAAAATGGACATAGGCATCAACCTGATCAAGGATATACCAGGTACGCTCACCAATGCCCCTGATGGCAAGTACAGTCCCTACCAGCATGAGTACCGCAAGTACAACATGACCGAACATCCCTTCACCAGGGTGCAGCTTACCGAAAAAGGGCTGGACAAGCTGATGGAATTCCTGGACGTGATGCGTTCCAAGATCGGCTATGAGATTCCGATGGGTACCGACCACTGGGGGCACTTTGGCGTAAACGAGGCGATCAAAATTGCCCGTGCTGCCGAGCCGTATAACCTGGCGTATATTGAGGACATCATCCCCTGGCATTATACCGATCAGTGGCGTGAAATTACCGAATCTTCTACCACCCCCACCCAGACGGGAGAAGATATTTATGGTTTGGAGGGCGGCTTCAAAGAGCTGATAGACCGTCGGGCGGTGGATATTGTGCACCCTGACCCCAATACCGCTGGGGGTATCCTGGAGACTAAGCGGATTGGTGACTATGCCTCAGCCAACGGCATTGGCTTTATGCATCACCATGCCGCCGGGCCGGTGTCTTTCCTGGGATGTGTGCACAGCGCAGCGGCTACTGAAAACTTCATGTGGCTGGAGCATCATGCCGTGGACAAGCCTCAGTGGGAAGACCTGGTGACGGGCATAGAAAAACCCATCGTACAGGATGGTTATGTGACGGTGCCCGAAAAGCCGGGTATTGGTGTTGAACTAAATGAGGATGTGGTGAAGGAGTACCTGGTAGAAGGCGAAAAGCTTTTTGCTCCCACCCCCGAATGGAACGAAATCCGCGCCTGGGACAGACTGTGGAGTTAGCACTTTTACTCCGGTCGGCAGAAACATACCGACCGGAGTTCTCTATGGATTTTCAGCCAGGCGGATAGAGAGTTTCTGCCAAAAGTCGCAGTAGTTTCTGATAAAAATCTGTGTTACTAAGCCCTGAATAAATTATTATTGCATATATTTTTCATCAAGGTTTTGACCGTTTCACGTTGGTTAAGCGCTTATGCCTAAAATCAGGGTACTTGCCGCAGAGGATGACGACCTGCATGCGGATACGCTACGCATGCTCATGGATGAACTGCAATACGAACTGATTGCGGTAGTGGACAATGCGCAGGCGTTTCGCCGCCTTTTCAAAACCACCCAGCCCGACATACTGCTGATGGATATTGACCTGGGCGAGGCCGAAACCGGCATTGACCTGGTAAGGCAGCTCAATGAGGAAGCCGACGTACCGGTCATCTACCTGACTTCTTTTAAGGATGAAGCAATCTTTCAAGAGGCAAAGGAAACCCTGCCCGAAGCTTATCTCAACAAGCCCTATACCCGCGAAAGCCTGCAGGCCGCGATAGAACTGGCCATTTTTCGCAAACAGAAGGAGCCTGTTTATCGCTGGAAAAAGAGCCGTCAGCCGGGGCTGAGTGATGCGGTCTTTGTCAAAGAAGGCAATCACCTGGTCAGGATGAAGCTTGGCGACATCTCCCTGCTGGAAGCCTACGACAAATACTGC
Organism: uncultured Porifericola sp.; assembly: GCA_964518125.1. Lineage (GTDB taxonomy): Bacteria > Bacteroidota > Bacteroidia > Cytophagales > Cyclobacteriaceae > Catalinimonas. The sequence continues at coordinate 1,782 of CAZFFW010000113.1, read as the reverse complement.
TATGTGTATAGCGGGGAAAAGAAGCACCTCCTCAACCTGCAGCTCAAAAAGCTGCTGGAAAACCTGCCCGCTGAGCAGTTTATGCAGGTACACCGCTCCTATGTGGTCAGGCTGGAGGCCATTACCGGAATACGGCTGGGAGAAAATACCCTGGAGGTGGGGAGTAAGCTGGTGCCGGTAAGCAAAACCTACAAAGAGGGGCTTTTTTCTAAACTGAAAATGCTGTAGCTTTTACTGCATCAGATTAAGCCTACTTGCTATGCAACTAAGTCAGAAGTTTATAGATCAGGTACAGGGGCCTTATCCGGCTATCTGGGCCGCCAATGCCGATTCTCAACATATGCCTGCCCTGGCAAGATCGCTGGGGGTGAAAGTAGAAGAAGACAGGGCGCATATCAGGTTTTATCTGCCGCTCATATACGGGCAAGAGGTGGTAGATAATTTTGCCATCAATGACAAGCTGGTATTTCTTTTTGCCAATGTAAATAACAATGAATCTTATCAGCTGAAAGGCAGGTACTGCTCCCACTGGCCCAGTTCTGAGGTAGAAATCCAGTTTCAATTAGCTTATGCACGCGGCTTTGCCAACGTACTCAAAGAGCAGGGTCTACCCCCTGAAAATACCTTCAGAGCCATTTATGCGCAGCCCAGCGTGGGCGTATTGATGCAGATAGAAGAGATCTACGAACAGACACCCCGGCAGGGTACCGGAGAAAAAGTATCATCTGACAAATTGCCAGACTCATGAGTATAACAACAGCGATTCCAGATGAGATGATGCCCGCCCTGGAGGGTATTGTGCCTGCTACCCTCACCACCTGCTCCGGCGAGGGTATGGCCAATGTGACCTACATCTCGCAGGTGTTTTATGTAGATGAGCAGCATGTGGCACTCTCCTGCCAGTTTATGAACAAAACCTGGCGTAACCTGCAGGAAAATCCCCATGCCAAGGTCATTATTACCTGCCCCAAAACCTTCAGCATGTGGGAGCTGAGCCTGCGCTTTGTGGAGGAGCAGACCGAAGGGCCGATCTACGATGAAATGGACATGCAACTGGCGGCCATTGCTTCCCTGCACGGTATGGAGGGCGTTTTCCAGATCAAATCTGCCCTGATCTGTGAGGTAGAGGCCATTAAGAGGCTCTATGTTGATGAATCATTAAGGCATGGATAATATGTACGACCTGGCCGAAAACGAACTGCAGAAGGAAAAGCGGAAGACGGAGATCATCCGCCAACTGGCTACCGTGGTCAACCGGCCTGCTACGCTGAAAGAAAAGCTGGATGCTATTCTGGAAGTGCTGGAAAGTCTCTTTGGCCTGCAACATAGCATGCTGCTCCTGCCTGACTTTGATACGCAAAAACTTCAGGTTTTCTCCAGCCGGGGTTTTGACAGGGCGGGGATAGGTGCCGAAGTGGCTTTTGGAGAGGGTATCATTGGCGTAGTGGCCCAGCGGAAGAAAAAGCTGCGCATGGGCAACATTTCCCGTCAGTTCAGGCTCATGAAAACGATGGCCAATCACCAGGCAGATGAAGTAAAAGTAGCCTTGCCCGGGCTTCCCGATGTGGAAAGCCAGGTGGCTTTGCCCCTGCTGGCCAATGACGAACTGGTAGCCGTACTCTCCGCCGAAAGCCGGGATATCAATTTTTTCAGTACCGAAGATGAAGCCTTTCTGATGACCCTCTCCCAACTCATCGCCATTTCCATTCAGAATGCCCTGGTCATGGACCAACTGGAGCAGAAGGTGCAGGAAAGAACGGCAGCCCTGGAGCAGAAGAAAAT
>CAZFFW010000112.1:0-18372 GCA_964518125.1 uncultured Porifericola sp. | reverse complement strand
GCCACCTGGTTGAACTTGATAATGGTGTAGTTACTGTCCAGCAGGAAATAGCTGTGGGTCGTGGCATCAAAGATAGCATTGAGGTTGGCTTCGCTTTTGGCTAGCCGGGCCTGGGCTTTCTTTTGCTCACCAATATTCAGAAAACTAGTGACTACCCCGCTGGCAGTGCCTGACTGATCATACACCGGGGCATAGGCGATATCCAGGTAAAACTTATTTTCTTCTCCATGGTCAATGATCCTTTCAAAGCGTACTTTTTCGCCATTCAGTGCTTTCCGGAAACTTTCATGAAAAGAATCCACGTCTGCTTCGGGTATATAATCAGTGTAGTATTCTCCGGGAAGCATCTCCTTGTCTAATACCTGTTTGGTGAGTTGCTGGGTCTTTTTATCTGCGAGTATAATACGTCCTTCATGATCCAGTAGCACCAGGGAAAGCAGCCCATTATCAATGCTTGCCCGTAGGTTTGCCTCACTCCTAAACAGTGACTTCTCAGCTTGCAGCCTTTCTGTTATATCATTGGACAGTACCAGGCGGGCTTTTCTGCCGTTGAAAGTAATTTCATGCGAGGTAATTTCTACCTGCAGTCTGCTGCCGTCTTTACGCAGGTGTGTCCAGATACCCGAATTGCTAAACCTGCTGATCTTTTTGGTCAGAAAGCTGCTTAGCCTTTTTGATTCTTCTTCAGGCCGTATATCCCCGATTTTCATTTTCAGGAATTCTTCTTTAGACCAGCCGTACTGTTGAATGGTCACATCATTGACATCCAGGAAATGCATGGTTTGCAGATCGTAGATCCACATCGGGAGGGGGCTATGCCGAAAGAGATACTGGTACTGCTTCTGGCTTTGATCAGCCGCTTTTTCTATGCGCTTTCTGTCGTCAATATTGATGGAAAGCCCTATTACCTCCCGGACCTTTCCCTCTTCATCCAGTCGGGGAATATACCTGATCAGTACTTCATTTGTACCATCCGGGCTGCTAAAGTTGGTTTCTACTTTCTGTATCGTCCTACTCTGAAAAGCATGGAGGAGTGTGGGTAAATAGACCGCCACGATACTTTCCGGAAGTAGCTCCTCGTCTCTTTTTCCAATCACCTCCTCTTCGGGCAACTTCAGAAAATCCAGGGCCGCACGGTTGATAAACTTGATACGGCGTTCTTCATCATAGATGATAAAAACGCTGTCGTAGGTATTCAGGGCATTCTTCAGCATCTCCTCCACTGCCTGCGGGGCGGTCAGCGTCGCAGGCGAAGTATGCGACAATGGCGGCACAGCGTCCAATTTTTTGCCGGTTCTGTGCTCAGTGAAAGCTCCTTCCCGTAATGTTTCAGGCAGCGCTTTCTCCATGAGCAAACTGCAGGTAGCGGCAAGGGGCTGCAAAAATTCCAGCATTTCGGGCTGATAAGCTTCTGTACAGTTGCCAACAGCAAAGATGCCGATCACTTTTCCCTGCCTGATGAGCGGATAGCCCAGTAAATCTCTCAGTGCAGGGTGGCCAAGCGGTAGCCTCAACTTGTTTTTTCCTGAAAAATCCCTGGCAATAAATGGTGTTTTTTCTATGAAAAGCTGGTCGTACACACTTCGCTGTTTGTGCGCTGACATGTCATATTGGGGGTGGCGTCTGAAGTAATCCGCAAAAATTTGATCTGGCGAAGTATCCCCGCTAGACAGCAACTCCAGAACGGGCTTATTTTGGTCGTAAGTTACGATTCCGATAAAGCCCATTTCACTCTCAGTGAGTAGCAGGATTTTATGTAAGAGATCAGTAAAAAGTGTCTGATTAGCATAAGTACCCGAAATAAAATTTTGCTGCGCCTCCCAAAGAATCTGCAGCAGTTTATTGGACTTATCCTGATCCAGCTTTACCATTTAGCCTAATGATTATATTAAGTGTGAGAAAAACACTGACTTTTTATGGGTATTTTGGTTTTGTTATTAATCACCCAATTTAAGGAAGGTCTTACGATCGTACAAAGTAGAATATATTTATTTTAGGGTAAATCTCCTGAATTGCCTGTAATAAATACCTATGAAAAAATTAAATTTTTACTCATAAAACCTACGTTTTAAGGGTTTTGGGCATTGATTCGGGGAAGAAAAGATTGCCAACTTTCGGACAGCGTAACGGTTAATATGTTGTAATTATTTTTTCAACGCAAGCCTCCTCCATGCAAAAAATACTTTCTGGTGTTGGCCAAATGTTACACGTACCGGGGATCATGGCACTGCTCTCATTACCGCTTGCCCTGGTTTTTAGTGAGGATGAAGGTGCCTGGGCCTTCGGGCTTACGGCAGTAGCCTCACTAGTTCCCGGACAGATACTCTTCCGTATGTACCGCAATAAGCAGGATACCTTTGGCATCATGCAGATCATGCTGGTCGCTACCCTGGGCTGGACTGCCGTAAGCCTGCTGGGCGCTATTCCCTTTTACTTTTATGCGTTTCAGCTAAGTCCTTCACAAATCAGTGAGCATGCCCTCAGTCCTTTTCTGAGTTTTTACAACAGCTTTTTTGAATCCTTGTCCGGTTATACCAGTACCGGGCTCACCATGACCATCGCCGAGAGCAAGCTGCCCCAAAGCCTGCAGTGGTGGCGGACCTTTACCCAGTGGATTGGCGGAATAGGCATCATCGTATTCATTTCAGCCTTTCATCCCGGATTGCTGGCCGTTTCTTCCCATTACCAAAAAGGTTCGGAGGAGGAAAGCATGCCCACCGTTTCGCTCAACTGGCGCAAAATCTGGTGGATTTATATCATCCTCACGCTCATTGGTATACTCGCCCTCTGGCTGCAGCGCCTGCCGCTCTGGGAAGCCATTAACCACGGTATGACCGGCATCAGTACGGGAGGCTTTACCATCAATGACCGGAGCCTGGTGAGCTATTCAGTCCCGCATAAGCTTACGGTCATCGCCATTATGATCATAGGTTCGCTGAATTTTAACCTCTACCATTATCTCTTTACCCGGGGAGACTGGCGCCGCTTTATCACCAATCAGCAGCATATCATGTTTTTTGCGCTGCTGGTGCTGGGCTCACTGGTCCTTTATTACGAAAACGTCATCTGGTTTGGCTACGACACCAGTTGGGTAGACACTTTTTTTCAGCTGGTATCCGGCCTGGGCACCTGTGGCTTTCAGACGGTGGAACTGAATTCCTGGAGTTCTACCTCACTCATTTTCCTGGGATTGCTGATGCTCATCGGTGGGCCTACTGCTTCCACCACGGGAGGGATCAAAATATTCCGCTTTATGCTGTTTCTGAAAGGTAATATCTACAACAGCATGTTCTGGATATACCACCAGGAGCCTAAGTTCCGCTTCCGCTTCAAAGGAAAATCACACTCGCACGATGAGGCGCTGAAGCTCTACCGCACTACCGGTACGTTCATTTTCTTCTGGGTTACCTTCTATTCGCTCATGACCTACGTGCTGATCCATAATGTGCCGGACACATTCAGCCTGGGAGAAATTGCCTTTGAGTCGGCTTCCGCTATGGGATCGGTGGGGCTTTCGGTCGGAATCACCGGACACGAACTGAACTGGATTGCCAAGACCGACCTGATGCTCTCCATGCTGGTAGGCAGGATGGAACTGATCCCGCTCATCATCATTGTCTCTTCGCTGATCAAAAATAAGGTAGACCGTAAGCATGAAGCCTGAGTTATTTTGTACAAATACTGGCTGGTTTTTTTATCCGACATTGTGACAGTTCGTCCACGGAATTGCTTTTCATCAATGGTGTTTTCTGTGCTGAAATTTCCATAAATTTTGGGCTTTACAGAATTATCTATATTGATTACTTAACCTACTACTGATGCAACTAAGCGTACTGACAAGTGCTGGCCTTGGCCCTGAGGTTCAACAGGAAATCGCCGAGGTGTTTGACCAGCTCGTGCCGGGCAGAAAACAACTCACTGTAGCGGAAATCCTGCAGCAGGAGACACCAGTGTATATCGTCTGCTGCCGGGAGGAGGGAAGAATAGTGGGTATCGCCCTGATGGCGCTCTATAAAGTACTCTCCGGCCACAAAGCCTGGATAGAAGATGTGGTAGTAGACCAGCAGTATCGCGGCCAGGGGGTTGGGCGCGCGCTGGTGGAAAAGCTCATTGGCCTGGCTGAGGAAAAGGGGGTAAGTGATATATTCCTGTTTACCGAGACGCACCGGCAGGTAGCAATCCGGCTATACGAGCAGCTGGGTTTTGAGATCAGGCACAGTAATATCTATACGCTGAAGCTCAATGCTGATAAGTAGTAGATAGATAGTTGAAAGTGAAAAGTTTAAAGTTACAAGTTCCTGGCTGGCAATACAAAAATAAGTTTTAGCCTGATGCAAAACGTAACTGCCTGTCATGAGTGGTTCTTTTGCTGCTTATAGTCCTGAAGTCAGTGCCTACATTTCTGTAAGCGATAGATGGCCTGCCAAATGCGCTTTAGCGCTTAACAATGGGTGGAGCAGTGGGTTACCCTAGTGCAACTGATTTTTTCATCTAAAACGATATTCCATGAAAGTGCTAATAGCAGGGGCAAGTGGCCGCACCGGACTGAGGCTGGTTACCAAGCTCAGCGCCCAGGAAAATGAAGTATTTGCCTTGGTCAGGAATGCGGCGAAAGCCAGGGCCCTTTTACCACCCGGTACCCACATTGTCGTACATGACCTGCTGGATTATTCTGGTTTCAACCGTTTGGTGCAGGGAATGGATGTGGTCATATTTGCGGCCGGTGCTACAGCTTACCAAGATTTCTGGAAAGGGAGCAATCGTCCCCGCCATATTGATTTTGAGGCGGTCAGACAAATGGCCATGGCCGCTGATAACAACGGCGTCAGGAAATTTATCCTCATCTCGTCCATGGGTGTCAGCAAACCTTTTAATTTCCTGAACCTCTTTGGCAGGGTGCTGCACTGGAAACTGCAGGGAGAGAATGCCCTGAGAAGCACCCACCTGAACTACACCATTATCCGTCCCGGCAGGCTTACCGATGACGGTTATTTCACCGAGCAGTTACAGATCGTACAGGACGACAAAGTTCGCTACAAATCCATCAGCAGGGCGGAACTGGCTGAAGTGGTCGCTCAGTGCATTGCGTATCCTGCCGCTACGCGGACAACTTTTGAAGTTTATCGCAGAGGCTATGCCCTGCCGGACGCTCTCACTTCTCAGCTGGACGAACTGGTGCCGGATGAATACCGCAGTGCTTATGTGCGCGAAACCGCCTGAATCAACGGTCTCGTCTGACATCACTGGGTTTCCTGACGTCAAAGTCCATCAGGCTGGGAATAGGGATGCCTGCAATGCTGATACTGAAGAAGGACTCTCCCGGTGGGGATGAAGGGTAGCAGGCTATCCTGAGCTGAAAAGTCTCAAAGGCAAGGCGGTCATTCCGTATCCTGAATCCTATACCATAGCCCTGGTAGAGTGGCGTTTCCGTTAGGTTCTCATCCTCACGGGCAATCAGTCCTGCATCAGCAAACGCAAAACCGGCCAGGCGAAAACTGTAAAATTGTACAGGTAAAAAGGCTACCGTTTCCAGGCTGACGGTCAGGCGCTGGTTGCCGTACATACGGTAGCTCCGCAGGCCCCGGATGCCCTGCCTGTCGTTCAGGCTGATCATATTCTGCCGAAAATCAAGCTGGTCCATCGGCCTTAAAACCTTGGTGTAGTCAGCGTTGAAAAACAGCCTGAAAGTTGTTCTTTTCCATTGTATCGGGTAGCTAAAAGTACGGGCCGCGACCTGCACCATGCCTTCTTCCAGCTTTTTGTTGTGCCAGTAGCCTCCCAGGCGGATACCGCCGGAAATGTATCCCAGAGGCTTTACGTATTTTCCCCGGGCGGTACGCAGGCCGGTATAGAATCTTTTGTAAAACTCTCTTTTCTCGGGTCCGAAGGTGATTTGCGTCACTTCTCCTATCGGAATATCCTCGGTTCGTCCAAATCCGTAAACCAGTTTTTCGGTTTTGTAGTACCTTTTGGAAATACCCATGCTGAGCAACATGAGTTGACGGTGATGATATGCCGTATGTAATTTGGGACCTACTTCGGGCCTTTCGTAAAATTTTTCGTTGAGGTAGCGTGCTGTCAGTACGAAGCGAGCCCGGGGGTCAAATTTTCTGATTAGGTTTGGACGAAAGCTCCGACCCAGCCAGTAGTCCTGGCTTAGCATGCTGTACCGCTCCCTGGGGATATTTTCCTGATGGTCAAAGGCATAAAGGAGGTCATAGTTATTGATCCAGGGGGCATAGGCATTATTGTTCTGGTACTCCAGTAAAACACCGCCGGCCATCCTGATGCCTGGGGTAAGAAAGCTTCGGTCCAGCGCAACAGCATAAGATTTTCGGTACTGACGGTTTTCGTAACGGGCGTTTGCTTCAATAAATGTACCCTGCAGGTTGGGGATACGGTATACGCCCATATAGCCTACTTTTCGCTCATAGTCAGGATTGATATAAAGGGTATTTCTCAACTGATGTCCGTAGCCCAGCAGGTTGATATTATTGAGTCCGTAGTCTCCCTCCAGCCAGCCTTCAGGCTCAGCAGATCCGGTGTAGGCCACCACGTCCTGGCTGATCAGCAAAAGGTCGACCGTATCACCTTTGGCAGGTTTAGCAATCAGCCTGGCATCCCGTATGAAGGGCAGCGCCCTGATGATTCTTTCGTTGTCCTGCAGGTCATACTGGTCCAGCACATCACCTTTTTCCAACAGCAGACGGTTACGGAGTACCCTTTCTCGGGTGTACATGTGCATTCGGTTGGCCAGCCTGGCCAGGCCCGAGCTTTTGTCATGCGTAGTATCATTTACACTGGGTCCAAAAATTCTGATAGAGCGGACCTCAATATTGCCTACTATTTTCCCGCTAAGTTCAGGAGCCAGATGGCTATGGCTGCTTGTGACCTCAGAAGTTTCCTGCTCTCCGGAATCTATCAGCAGGTCTATTATTTTTTCCTTCAGTTTACTGCTATCGTCCTGCTGTTGTATCCTGTCAAAAAAAGCTTTTTCCCGCGCATGGTCTTTCGTTCTGAGGATATCTTCCAGTTCGCTTCTGATGGTGTCCTGCAGGTAGATGGTAGTATCCTTTTCAATAAAGTAGAGGCTGTCGTTGCTGATCAGCAGGGTGTTTTCCTGGATGTGAATGGTATCGGTACGGGCATGTTTGACGTACTTCTCCTCCTGCGCATAGGAATGCTGAAAGTGGAGACACACCATGAACAGTAAGAGGTAGCGCAAAGTAAAAAAAGTATGCTTCAATAGCTTAAAAAGTAGTTTGCAGCAGAGGTGCTGTCTTAAAAACCGGTATAGTGCCTAAAAGGTTCTGATAATCAGGTACTTGGGCTAGTTTTGCAGGTTTTCATCTAGTTTGATCAGTATCAGGTCAATGACTACCCGGGGATGGTCAGTCATGAAGGCAGCAAGTACATCATAGTAGTGACGATGCACCTTGGTTTGCAACTGGTCTGGTCCAAGGTCATGATTTGCACGCTCCTTGGCCTGGCATAGCAATCGCTCTTTCAGCGATTCCTGCGCATTGATGGTAAGTTTACAGGAATGGTCTTCCACAAAACTCAGGTCACTGGCCTTGATGTTGCTCCTCATGCTTTGTTCGTTTGGTAGTTTGAGCAAACTCTCTCTCTTAAAATAAATAATATTATAACAACTAACCGATGAAAGCACAAATAATCTAAAAATTGTACGTAAAAATGTATCTAAATACTCAGTATTTTAGTCATAAACACTAAGGTATCTCATTGTGGATATGCTTATTTTTTTAAACTTTTCGGTTGATTGCTGAAAATGAAAAGGTTAAAAATTAAATGAACCACTTACCAACCAAAGTGATAATATGTAGTTCATAAATGTCATAAGTGTATATTATTTTACAGCACAAATATCTTTAATTTTTTCAGAATCTTAAACTTTTTAAACTATTTAATCATGGCAGAATATCCCGATAAAGTTCCACAGCAGGACCAGGAAGCTCCCGGTCAGGAACAGGCAATGCACCCCCGACCCGTTATCATAAGAGATTCGTACCAGGGCAGTGATAAGCTAAAAGGTAAAAAAGCGCTGATCTCCGGAGGAGACTCGGGAATCGGGCGCTCCGTAGCAGTACATTTTGCCCGCGAAGGGGCTGATGTGGCGATCATCTACCGTCAGGAAGACCAGGATGCTGAAGAAACACGCAAGCTGGTAGAGCAGGAGGGACAGCAGTGCCTGCTCATCAGGGGTGATATCAGAGATCAAACTTTTTGTAAGCAGTCGGTACAGCAGGTGCTGGAAAAATTCGGGAGTCTGGATATCCTGGTAAATAATGCCGGAGAGCAGCACCCCCATGATGATATCCAAGAGATGGACCTTGAGTTGATGGAAGATACCTTCAGGACCAATATTTTTTCCATGATACAGCTCTGCAAGTTCGCTCTGCCCCATATGGCAGATGGAAGTACGATCATCAACTCCAGCAGTGTTACAGCCTATCGGGGAAGCGCTCACCTGCTGGACTATGCATCCTCCAAGGGAGCGATCATTTCCTTTACCCGCTCGCTGAGTCAAAATCTGACTGATCGTAATATCAGGGTCAATGCGGTGGCCCCTGGCCCCATCTGGACGCCCCTGATACCTTCTACTTTTGACGACCTGGAAAAGTTCGGGAAGCAGGTGCCCATGAAGCGGCCCGGCCAGCCTTCAGAAGTGGGGCCTGCCTACGTATTCCTGGCTTCAGAGGATGCCAGCTACATGACCGGGCAGGTATTACATGTCAACGGTGGAGAGATGATAGGCGGCTGAGCAGGTTTTTGTGACAAGCTGCTGCCACACTTTGTGCCGGCTATCTGCGGATTCAACGATAAAATAGTATATTGGAGCTTGCATACTATTTCAGCGAATCAAACAACAACCTAGACTTGCTTACTCAGGAAAATGCTACTCATCAGGACAACCCCTATGTACTGGACGAAACAGGCATCAGGGAGGCTCCCACACGCTGGCAGGACAGACTACAACAACTGGGACCCGGCTTTATTCTTTCGGCGGCTATCGTTGGCTCAGGCGAACTGATTGCTACCACTACCCTGGGGGCGGAGGCAGGATTTGCCACTTTCTGGGTGGTGATCATCTCTTGCCTGGTAAAAGTGACCCTGCAGATGGAATTTGGGAAACATGCCATTTATTCCGGTGAAACCGTCATGGCCGCCTTCAACCAGTTGCCCGGCCCCCGGCTGAACGGAACAAACTGGACAATATGGACCTGGTTATTCATACAGATATTCAAACTCCTGCAGGTAGGCGGTATTGTCGGTGGAGTGGCCATTACCCTGAATATTGCTTTTCCGCAGGTAAATGATACTATCTGGGCACTGCTGGCGGCAGTCTTATCGTCGCTGCTGATTTTTAAGGGCTATTACCGTTTTATTGAGAAGTTCTCCATCAGTATGATCGGCTTGTTCACGCTGATGACCTTTGCTTCTCTGTATTTCTTGCAGTACACTGATTTTGCGCTCAGCTGGGATAATATACTGGAAGGCGTACAGTTCTCCCTGCCACCGGCATCGGTTGGGGTAGCCATTGCTGCCTTCGGCATCACCGGCGTAGGTGGTGACGAGATCATGTACTACAACTACTGGTGCCTGGAAAAAGGCTATGCCCGCTTCACAGGGCCTGCCGATGGGAGCGAGGCCTGGCTGCGGCGTGCCAAAGGATGGATCAGGGTAATGTACATGGACGCCCTGCTTTCTATGCTGGTCTACACCCTGGTGACAGCAGCTTTTTATCTGCTGGGGGCGGCAGTTTTGCATCGTTCCGGCCTGGTACCCGAAGGCTATGAAATGGTCGACTCCCTTTCCCGGATTTACACCGAAACGCTGGGCCCCTGGGCCAAGTCGGTCTACCTGTTTGGTGCACTGATCGTATTATTTTCAACCCTGTTTGCCGCCCTGGCTAGCTGGACCCGTATTTTTTCTGATTGCTTTGGCCAGATAGGATGGATCAATTTCTATGATCCTGCCGTCAGGAAAAAAAGTATCGCCATACTGGCCTGGGTATTTCCTTTCACCTGGGCGATACTGTTTATTTTTATCCAGCTACCGGTACTGATGATCCTGGTCGGGGGCTTCGTTACGTCTATACTCCTGCTCATTGTGGTATATGCTGCCTTCCGCTTTCGTTATCGCCGTTTACCGGTTTCGCTACGTCCCGGCGGCTTCTACGATTTTGCGCTGATGCTGAGTGCCGTGGTAATTGTGGCAGTGGGTATTTATAGTATTATCAAGGTCTTTTACTAAAAATGTCTGTGGTTAATTATTTGGTTTTTTCATTGGGATAAATGTGTGATAAATAGCTCAATAATTAATAATTTTCAAATAAAGCGCACCTTTTTTGCATCCAAATCTTTGATAAAGCTATCATCTGTTGTACTTTTCGTACGCAATCGCGCTGCATTCACAGGCTTTTTTGCGCAGGTGTTTTTATGACAGATTCTACAGTTATTTTTATATTAATCAGGTCACTGGCCAACGGGGGAGCAGAAAAACAAAGCATACTGCTGGCCAAAGCTTTAGCACAGCAATATGCTGTACAGCTGATCGTACTGGATAGCTTGCCCCTGCATGAGAAACATCTGCAAAAGATCCGTGAAGAACAGATACACGTCCAGTTCCTGAAAGGCGGACCTTTAGATAAATTCAGTGCCTTCCGAAAACTTATCCGCACGCACCGCGCCGATTATCTTTTCTCCTTTTTGCCGAGTGATACTTTGCTGGCGGCCCTTGCCGGGCGCCTGGAGGGGGTCAAAGGAATTTACGGAGGGGTAAGGAATGCGTTCATTCCCCTGAAGAAAAGGTTGGTACTGAGGTGGCTGCACAATCACCTGCTACATGGCACCATTTCCAACTGCCATGCCGGTGTCAGGAGCCTGCAAAAACAAGGCTTTCGCCGGGATAAATTCCTGGTAATCCATAATGCTTTTGAAGGACTGGCGCAAAGCAGGACAACTGAACCAGATACATCCTTTGTGAATATCATCACTGTTGGCCGCTTTGTGGAACAGAAAAACTACCCACTGGCCCTGAGACTCTTCAAACAGCTTAAAGATGCCGGCGACCTGCCTCCGATGCGCTATACTATCATCGGTTATGGTCCGCTGGAAAAGCAGATCAGGGACCTGATAAGACAGATGGGCTTAGAAGATGATGTCCGGCTGCTGATCAATCCCGGGCAGGTAGACGAACACCTGGCGCAAGCCGATATTTACCTGTCCACCTCTCTCTTTGAAGGGCTTTCCAATGCCATCATGGAAGGTATGAGCCATGGCCTGCCGGTGGTGGCGAGCCGGGTAGGAGATAATGACCATTTGGTATATGACGGAAAAAATGGTTATCTGCATTCGGTGGAGGATGAGGCGGGCATGTACGGTAGCCTGAGAAAACTGGTTTGGGACCAACTCCTGAGGCAGCAGTTTGGCCTGCAGAGTGCCCTGATTATCCAGCGTGATTTTAGCTTCTGCGGCTTTCAGCAGAAATACATAGACCTGATAGAAGACCAGAGGATTCCTTTGCATGAGACAGTCTAATAGAATTTTACATTTCGGAATCAAGTATTACCCTTCTCAGGGAGGTTCCAGCCGGGTAGCAGAAGTACTGGTACAGCAGGCCAGGTCCCGGGCGGAGGTAAGCATTTACTGTTACCGTAATCAGCAGCTTATGCCACGGCACCTTGAGGGCGTCAGGGTTATACAGATGCCGCACTTTGGCGGAGGAAGCGCCGGTGTATTCCTGTATTATGCGCTCTGTTGTCTGCATGCCCTCCTTTTTGGTAAGTACGACCTGATCCATGTGCATAAAACTGATTCGGCCTTTTTTATTCCATTACTCAGACTAAAGGCGAGGGTAATCGCAACTTCGCAGGAAGCGCCCTACCGCCGTGATAAGTGGTCCTGGTTTGGCAAGCTGTATTTCCGGCTGATGGAAAGGTTTTTTATGCGCTCAGGGGCGACCCTCACCGCTGTCTCTAAGCCACTCAAGGCCTACTATGAAGCTAATTACAGGCAAAAAGTGCATTACATCCCCAATTTTGTTGATACCGTCCCGGAATATGATGATGCCGGTGCCGAGGACCTGATGTTCAGTCATCATATCGGGCCGGATTTTCTCCTGTTTTCAGCCCGGCGTATCATGTCTACTAAGGGCTGCCACACCATGCTGCAGGCCCTGCGGGATATCAATTATCGGGGACAGTTGGTCATTATTGGGCAGGATTCCCATGCCCCTGACTATAGCAGGCGAATCAGGGAACTAGCCGCTGGGCTTGATGTGGTATTTACCGGCTATGTATCGTCCAAAGCCATATTGATGTCTATGGTACGCAAGGCGAAGCTATTTATTTTTCCCTCAGAGAATGAAGGTATGTCGCTGATGCTGCTGGAAGTGGGCAGTACCGGCACGCCGGTGATTGCCAGTGATATTCCCGAAAATACCTCGGTTTTTTCGGAAGAAGAAGTGCTGTTTTTCAGGGATCAGTCGGCTGAAGACCTGGCATCCCGGCTCCTCTGTGCCCTGCAGCACCCTGATGAAATGCAGCAGAAAGGCCGGACAGCCAAGGAAAAGGTGCAGAAAAAATTTGGTGCACATAGGGTGGCCGAACAGTATTTTCAGTTGTATGATAGTACCCTGGTAAATTTCTAAAATCAGGGTTTAACCGTAAGATGCTTTAACTTTCGGTTAAATACGATATCACTGAAATGCTCTAAAAGCTTGTTGATTCCTGCCTCGCTCCAGATATCCATATATGTTTCATAGCCCTGCATTGCAATTTTCTCCCTTTCTTCGGTGTGTTGTAGATAGTAATGAAGTTTTTCTTCCAGATCCGAGAGGTCCCATTTTAGTGGAACGTACGTCTCATTTTCTATAAGTACTTTGGGCCAGGTTTCAATATCATCTACTGCAGGTTTGAGCAGGCAGCCACCTGCCAGAAAAGTAGTAAAATCACGGTAACAGATCTCTCCCCAGCCAAAAGGACTGAAAATGCATTTGGAGTCACGAATAAGGTCTACATACTTGCTTTCAGGTAAACGTTTATTGATCTCTGGTAAACTGATATCTTTAAACTTTGAGATAAGCGTGCGGGCATATTTTCGGTGGTAATCAATGTGTCCTCTCTGGTCTTTACTTACAAAAAGGGCATGTAGGTCGTAGCTTTTGTGCTGGTCAGAATTCAGAATCTGGGGCTTTTTGAACGGATAAGTTTTCTGAAGCATGTACGTATGCATCAGCCATCTCCATCGGGCTATCATGCTTACGTTGTTGTAGGCTATATTCCACCATATCCCTATTTTATGCTCATGCTCAGCGTACTTTGATAGTGGCTCATTGGGCTCATATGGTTCTCTTTCCAGGTGGAAGGTGTTGGCATAGTATTCAACAAATGCTCTGTTATAGTAGAGAGCGTGGTTGTAAAGTTCCCTATCCTTGTAAATGTGCTTACAAAAATAACGGTCCACATATGGTAAAACTTCAAATTCTGTAAAACCTGCACTATCTCTTTCGCTGAACCAGAGTAAATCAGGCGTAAGAGGCCGCAGTTTTTTGAGTATATCAATTTTCTGTTGCTTGTCCACGTCAGCAAAAAACCGAGACAATACGATAATGACATCATATTTTTTTTCAGGAAGGCTATTTGTGAAATGCAACTGAATGCCATATTCCCGTATCAAACGAGTCCGATTAGCCACCAGTATATCAACTTGTTTATGCCAAATATTAAAAAATGATGTAATACTAAGCTTTGGTCTGCTTATGAAGCAAATATGAATCAAGTTCTTTCGTTGGCTTTTAGGAAATTTCTTCGTTTGCAAATTTTGCTCTTTTTCGCCTTACTTTCCCTGAATGAATAAAATTTAAACTTATAACTTCTCAAGATAGCTGATTAGCTTCTTTTTTACTTTAATTTTTTTACGAAAATACTGGTATCTTTTCAGGAAATTGGTTGAAGATGTTACTTTTTTGGTTTTTTCTTCAGCAATCAGCGCTTCAGTGTCGGAAGTATAGCCCCATACAGCACTGAGTCCGGCTACCTGTTCCTCAAATTCTTCTCTCTCTTTAGCTGTCCAGTCGCTCAGTTGCCGACTCGGAAAAAGGCGGTTGGGGCGTGAGGCAGTCAGTTTTTCAAACATTTCCGCACTGACTTCCGGCTTAAAGCCCATAAAATCGGCTGTCTCCAGGTAATTTTCAAAATTAAAATCTTCAATTCTGATAACCTTGGCCTGTCCGCTGGGGAGCAACTGCAACTGATCACTGATTTGCTGGTTGACGGTTTTCCAGAACCATGCAAGTTTGCCTATACGAGTCATATCATTCCAGGCATGCGCTTCAGCATTTCTGGGTGTAATCCGGCTGAAGCTATGGTGTGCTTCATCCTGTCCTGGTTGTATTCCGCTGGCTTTCAGCAGCTCATCACGGTATTCTGGTTCCGCATACCATCCTTTCTGCATATAGGAGTTAACCACTTTATGCGGGCTACGGATCAGGAAGATGAACTTGGCGTTAAATCTTTCGTAAAGCGCAGGAAGACTAAGCGAAAGGTAAGCACTGGCTTCAAAAGAAAGCTGGCTACTTGCCAGATCCTTTTCTATTCCCTGTTGTTTGATGGCCAGGAACCCTGCCTGGTCTACCGGCAATTTATTCCATTGACAATAACGCTCAAAGGTATCGCTCAGTGGATGCCGCTCATGATGCGAAGCAATCTGTGGCTCCTTTTTGAGCAGTTTGTATAGGAACTGGGTGCCGCACCGACCAGTGCCTACCGCAAAACATACGCTTTTGTCCGGCTTCTTCAGTGGAGTAATGGGTTTGCTGTAGTCCATGGCTTAGTGCGTGGGAGTTGGTAGTTTACAAATAATGGAAATGCTGAAGAGCTTCTTGCGCTTCCTGTTGAAATTCCTTTTTATCTTTTTCGCTCAGGCCACTGTTTTGTACCTGATTGATGTCAGTACGGATGATCTGGTCAATGGTAGAAGGAGTAAACCAGTATTTGCGGTTTTCTTCACCGTAGTGAGCCAGATGTTTTTTTTCTCGGTTGAGGGTATTTTTTACCTTAATCCTTAGCTTCTGAACCTCCTCAGGAGATTCCCGAATAAAATGAAAAAGCTCATGTGCCATCTCAAATGGCGCTTCCAGCACATCTTCAAAACGAATGATTTTGTAGGTCGGGAAGCGTGCCTGATAATCCAGTATCTGTGCACAATAGCGTGCATACAATATCCCCGCATCTCGGGCACTTACGCCCCTCCTTTGCCAACCTTCGCAAATGGCAAAGCCATTACGCACCAGGCTGATAAAATATACTTCAGGAAAACTTACTGACAGCAGGGGGCTAAAGTTCAGATCCCAGTTATTATGAGAGCAAATTCCTTTGATACAAAGCGTAGCCTGCAGGACTTCCTCTTTGGTATAGAGAAGCTCGTCTGTCTTATATTTATTATCATCAACTGACAGGTTCTTGAGTTTATATCTACTGAATCTATGGTTGATATAATTTTTGATCAGGGGAGGGATTCCTCCCTTACGGGTAAGCAGTGGTTTGAGTGGGGCCAGCAGGCTTCTGCCACCGATGATCTGATTGGTTTCAAATACAGGCGATACAATGTTGGGGTGGGACTGCAAGATATTCCAGGTGATATTTGTACCACCCCGGGCTAATCCATTCAGTATCACCGCTTTCTTATTAAACATTACTAATGATCATTTGCTGCTGCTGCAGGTTAAAAAATTATACTAGGCTGGCGGCTTTTCTGACGACCACATGCTCCTGATCGTCCTCAGTCCTGTCAGCTCTCACGTAGGGATATACCAATACTGCGATCAGCAGCCCAAACATAGGCTCAAAATAAAGATTTTCGTAGGTATAGTAAACTAATGTCAGGATGATAAACCCTTCTCTGATACACCTGTCAACAGAAAAACTGCTGCTGTCCGCTTGTTGATCCCGGGGATGACACCACCACAGGCATAGCAGAAAAAGCACATGCAGGCCCAGACCGACCAGGCCGAGATCGCCAAGGTACATGGCCATGGATACCCGATTGATATAGTAATTCGGGTATTTGGCAGCCAGGCTACCGCTTGCTCCGTCCATATTGCTTTCTGCCGTGGCGCCGGGGCCCAGCCCGATCAGCATCGTAGAAGTTTTGTGCTCAATATTTTTCCAGGCAAAGCTAATCGCTGCGCCTCTTTTCAGTCGGCCCGAGGGAGTAAACTGTGATCTTTCGCTACTGCCCGCAAAGTTGTAACGGATAAAAAACTCCGGATCGGTGAGCAGCTTGGTATATGAATCCTGTTCTCCCTGGGCAAATTCCTGGTTATACACGAAAGTAAAAGTGACGAAGGCGAGACTTACAGCAATACCGGCTGCCACAATCTTACGCATCTGCTTCATTATCAGCGTCAAGGGCGTACGGAGCATTACCAGGCCGAATGTGCCGGCCAGGAAAATGAAGCCGGCCTTATTAGCGCCAACCGCAATAGAGCCCATTAAGAGTAAAAGCGTAATTTCTGGACTGATCTGCCGGATGATACGTTTGCCCCTCAGCCAGTAGTGCAGGGTGATCAGTATGCAGATACACTGGAAAAAAAGGTAAAAACCGTCTACCGGCAGTAAGCCCGATACCATATCACCTGACTCAATCTTGAGCAGGCTGACAAAGACGACCCTTTGAAAGAGCGCAATTGGAAAATGAACGATGCCGACCCAGACCAATAAGGAGTATAGGTCTTCCTTACTGAACTTACCGTATACATTGCGCATAATGATCAGAAAGGAAAATATCAGCAGATAGCCTCGCTGCGCTACCAGCAGGGCTTTGATGGAAGAATGGTTGTACAGCAGTGAAACTACTGAAAGCATCAGTATCAGTCCGTAGACCAGGATCAGGGGGAAGGGAATTTTAAGCTTCTTTTCGTAAGGCAGAAAAAACGATACCGCCGCCATAGTGGTGATGACCATAAAGGGTAGCCAGCGTATGGCACTCGGCAGCTCAAAAAAGAAGCGATCCACGTAATCAAAAGGGATAAAGGCAAAGGCACAGGCAGTGAAAAAGATCACTTTTCTGCTTCGTATTAACAGCAAGCCGATAAGTAAAGCTGTCACCAGTATGAGTATGAGGCCAAAAGGGTTCATATGACGCTGGTTTTTTGGTGTAAAGCCTGGTTTTCAAATACCTCCCTTAGAAACTCTGCCCGCTGTCTCCAGCTATACTTGTTTTTAAAGTCAAGCTGTGCCTGCTGACCCAAATGTTGGCGGTAAGCATCATTAGTGGCCAGTTGCCGAATGGCAGTCACCCAATTATCCAGACGGTCAGGATCAGCCAGCAGGGCGTTTCTGCCGTTGACCAGCACTTCCCTTAGTACGGGCAGGTCACTGGCGACCATCGCTTTTGCTGCCGCCATGTATTCAAAAATTTTCAGGGGCGACATCCAGCGGGCTATCTCCACTTGTTTTTTACCTACTCTAACCGACGGCTGGTAAGGCGCCAGCAATATGTCAAAGCTGCTCATCAGATGCCGGGCTTTGCTGCTGGGCTGGTGTCCGTGGAAATGTACATTTCCCGGGCATCTTGCTGACCAGAACGCAAGCTGATCTGCCTGCCCTCCAACCACATGAAAAGTAAATTCCGGCAGCAAAGGGGCCAGCCGGGCAATCAGTTCCATGCCTTTACCTGCCTGCAGGCTGCCTACATAGCCGATGCTGCACGGCTGTTTTTCCGACATATTTTTTTTCTCAGTGACATCATCAGTTGGCCGTGCCCCGTCGTGGGCTACTTTTACCTTTTCTGGCAGAAGGGCAGGATACAGCCGGAGGTATTCATCTTTTAGGGCCTGCGAAATACATATCAGCCCGGCAAAAGAAGTACTGTTGAAAATCATTTTCTGCAGATGGTATTCCAGTTGGTCGCCCGGAGGCTGGTGTGCCTCAAAATAAATTCGTAAGCGCCCCACTCTTACAAGAGACAGCAAGGCCAGGGTATAAAAATCGCGTCCGTAGAAAATGCCGTCAGTACCTCTGATCAGCAGGCTTGAGGCCACGCGGAGTCCGTACAGAATTCGGGAGATGATCTTAATCCTGGGCATCCAAATGCGGTGCAGCCTGATATGGCTGATTGGCAAATCGTAATAAGTATGGGCAGGCTTATTCTGCAAAGTCCTGAGACAGTAGAGGCTTACTTGCATGCCGGTTTCGGCAAATGCATGGCACATCTGCATCACCTGCAGGCTGTTGGCCGACTGAGATGGAATCCTGGAATAACTCAGGTAGATCAGTTTATTTCTTCTTTCCTTCTTCATACGCTATACCAGTTTTCTGAAATCCTGCATACTGCTTTTGAGCCTGAG
>CAZFFW010000111.1:0-18480 GCA_964518125.1 uncultured Porifericola sp. | reverse complement strand
AGGAGTGAATGACTAGAAAAATGGAGTGAACGACATGAAAAGCAGCGTGAAAGGGTGGAAATCTTAGCCGCAAACCTAATTACCTTGCAATGAGTATTCCCTGCGAATCCCAGCGGGTTCACTTCAAGTAATTCTTAAATAGTCTTAAAGCCTGTATATCCAAATTACAGGCTTTTTTTTGCTCCAAAGCCATTTTTGGTTTGCTGGTGTTACAACTTTTTCAGGTTCTATTCCACGTAACTCATCTACCGAATCCTTTACCCTCAAACATAGTTGTTTACCAGAATTTATACTCAGCTACATTGACGAAGGGATAAAAATAGCAGGCTCTTCCTGACAGATTCCTTTATTCAAACCGGTAGCTGAGATACTGACTGAATTGCAGGATATACCACTGATCAGTAATGTGAACAATGCCTATCTGGGGAATTGCGGTGATCGCAGGAATTGAAAAGAATCTCACGATACAAGTGGCCCAAAAGTCCTTCGGTAATTTACTCCTGGATAAGGGGGGTAAGCCTTGAAGTAGTCAGCAGTAAGTATGGGCACAGTGACACCAAAACAACACTGTCCTACTATGTGGATATCTCCGAGAGGAGGATTTCTGAGGTGACAGCTAGGTGGATATATTGATTGAAAAAAGTGAAAAAAGCTCTCTCATGGGGCTTTTTTTTGGTCAAAAAAATAGATTGCTAAACTGTATAAAGTTGTTTAAAAACAGATTATCTTTCTTAAGCCTGGTGCAAAAAATCGCCATCCGCATGTTCTAATATCAGGCATTATTAGGGCTATGAACAAAAAGATTGAATTAACGCTAGTTACCCTACTCCTAACTATTGGTAGTGCGTTTGGGCAGAATGATTTCAGAAGTGGATTCATCATAACGCTTGAGAGTGATACTATTCAGGGGCAGGTGGATTATCGCTCCAACTCAAAGAACTACGCATCTTGTATTTTCAAGAGCGAGCAAGGTGTGTCAGAATACTATCCAAACCAAATATCAGGATTTGGATATATCAATGATAGATTCTTTTCATCTCAGATAATTGAAAGCTCTTTTGTAGAAGTTCTGGTCAGAGGAGAAATCAGCTTGTACAAGTCGAGAGACATGTACCACGTAAAGAAGGATACCTTATTGTATGATTTAGTATCAACTGTCGAGAAAGTAGAAATTGACAGGCAAGTTGGCATGAGAGAAAAAAGCAGATGGCGAGGGATTTTATCATACCTGGTTAGTGATTGCCTGAAGAACTCAAACAGTCTCACCGCAGAGATCAGATTTGATGAAGAGGCTTTGACCCAGTTAGTTGTCAAATACAACAAGTGCAGTGGCCAGGAATTCTTAGAATATAAGGTGAGTAAACCCTGGGTAAAGTTTGATTTTGGTGCAACCATCGGGGTGTCAGGATCTGAGATTCGAAGAAATGATAGGGCTTCAACATATCCTTTTTTAGCTGACTCATATAATTCTATTGACCCCACCATTGGCCTGATTACTACTATTTCATCTCCACGAATTACAGAAAAAATAGCTTTTCAAGGAGAAATCCATTTCTTAAAATCTGATTATTCTTCCCTGGTTGAGTTGAAACAACCATTTAATCAGTATCATGATATTTTTATTGACCTAACAACCTTATCGTTTCCGCTTTCAATAATGTATTCTTTCCCCGAGAAAAAATATGGGTTTTATATACAGGCAGGGATTAACTACGACTATCATTTGAGTGCAGACATCAGGCTGCTTAGCGAGCAAGTCGATGGAAATGTCATCAATACATTCTCAGAAAGGTCAGTATTTGACATAAACAACCATCAAATCGGGTACTGGGGAGGAATTGGCATTCTTAAAGCTTATCAAAGGTTTAGGGGAAGTTTGGCCATTCGCTATCATCAAATGTCCGCATTAATTAGAACTGATGGCTTGGTTATCGCAAGTAATAATCGAGCCTCTGTAAACCTTATTCTGTTCAAAAAATGAAGGTTGTACTAAGAAACATCTTGCTGGCCTCCATATTGGGGCTGCTTGTTAAGTGTGAGGATGATGAGGTGACAAGCAGAAGTTACCCAAGATTAAAAACGATGCCTGTTTCTGAAATTACCTCAGAAGGAGCCAAATTTAATGCACAAATCATATTCCGTGGTACTTTTGAGGTACTCAATTATGGCTTTGTCTGGGGAGAAAAAGAGAATCCAACCAAGGAAGATAGCGACCGTGTTATTTACGCCGAAAATATTCAATCCACTGGATTTTCAGAAATGATAGAAACTACTTTAAAAGAAGGCACTGCATACTTTGTTCGAGCATTTGTTGAAACAGAAGATTTTATTGTTTACGGGGAGAATGTTTCTTTTATAAGTTTAGGAAGTAAAGCTCCCAACCTATTAGACTTTTCACCCAAAAGGGGAAATTTGGAAGACACAATTAGACTCAGTGGAGCCAACTTTGGAAGAATTAAGTCAAATATTGAAGTGGAAATTAATCAAATTAAGGTTGAAATTGCTGATTTTGAGGAAACTGAGATTTCAGTACTGGTTCCTGGTTCACTTTCTGCTGAACAATCAACTATTTCAGTATCAGTATCAGGCAATACGGCCTCTTTCGACGAGAAATTCAACCTGTTAAGACCGGTTATCAATACGTTAACACCTACAAATGTGACTTTTGGATCCCCGGTGGTAATTGAAGGTGCAAACTTTAACACCAAACCAAATAAACTCTCAATAGCATTTATTGGAACAAAGGGATTACAATTTCCAGCAGAAATTATTTCTTTAGCTGAAAATCGCTTAGAGATTAAAGTACCACTCAATATTGGCTCCAGAATTAGTCAAGTCTCTATTTCAATGAATAATTTTGAAGTTACTGGAGATCAAAATATAGCCATCCAAGGACCAATTATTAATTCATTTTCCCCACAGTCAGGCAAAACTCTAACCGAGATAACCATTGTGGGGGAAAACTTTAGTACTGTAATGTCAAACAATATTGTTAGGATAGACGGGTATCCTGCAGAAGTTGTCAGTGCGGAAAATACTAAACTAATAGTAATAATTCCAGATCAACAAAATCATATTTACAGCAGCAGGCAAGCTGAAATTTCTGTTGAAGTTCTTTCTTCGGAAACGCTAGCGAATGATCCATTTATGATCACTGACAAATGGTTTAGGTTAGGGGACTTGCCCTTTGATAAGTATACTTGGAAAGGCCTGACAATTAATAGTGAAGGTTACGTTTTATTACCTAATGGACTTTGGAGATACAATCCTTTGACAAGTATCTGGACTGAACTTACTGCATTTCCGGACACAAGAAGATTTAGTCCTGGAATTTTTTCCATTTCTGATAAGATATATTTAGGTGCAGGAGTAACTCCAGGCAATAATAGATATAATATCCTAAAGGACTTTTGGGAGTATAGTGTTGAGTCAAATTCCTGGATACAAAAAAATGATTTCCCAGGAGCACCCAGAGCGTCACCTATCGCATTTTCAATCGGTGCAAATGGATATATGGGAGCAGGAGAGTTTGACGGAGACTTTTCTTGTTGTTACAATGATGTTTGGCAATATGATGCTGATTCAGATAGTTGGCAAACCATTAGCAGCTTTCCATTACCCTATGCAGAATTTGGGGGTTACTTTAGAATGGTTACTACAGCGTTGAATGATGAAATGTATGTTGGTTTAGGAAGCTCTGGTATTCAAGGCGAAACAAACAATCATATATATAAATATAATTCAGTCAGTGAAGAATGGATAAGAATTGAGGATTATCCATCACGTTCCGATAATAGCCATTTTGATGGGGTTGCATTTACTGTAGACAATCAGGCTTTTTTTGGATCAGGTGCGTATCCTGATGTTCTATGGAGTTATGACGGTAGTCGTTGGAACGCTCAAAAATCCCAAACCAGAGCAGGACGAAATGGTGGTTTTTCATTTGTGGTCAATAATATTGCTTACTTAGGAGGAGGTGCGGATTTCAACCAATTTTGGTCGTTTGATCCATCACAACCTGATTAATAAAAGATTCCTGACAAACGCTCAAATGAATATGAGAACAGAGCTAATTGATATGACATTACAATCTGATGCTATTGTGCTTCTTGCAACCGAGGCGCATACTTATTTTGGCTGGCCGTTAGCAATTAATAAGCTTCATCTCAAGCCGTCTTATGCCCACCCTTCAGATACTTATAAAGCGTAGGCTTACCGATGCGCATCATATGGCAGATTTCCTTTACTGAAACATTCTGACCTTTGTATAATTGCTTCAGGCACTTTTGCTGTTGAGAGCCAAGTGACTTGGGGCTGCCCTGGCCCTGATGAATTTACCAAATAGGAATACTAAGTTGCTGCGGAAGAACTAACTACAAAGCAGGAGGCTTTTTTATAGTAATGGCGGAAGCTCCCGCATTCGGATTTAAGTTTGATGATACTTCGTAGATATTTTTGTGGGTACTGGCCTTTCTGTTAATTTTATTTTTTAATGCAAGTGTAAGAAGTCAATTTCCTGGCTCAACCTAAAACAAAAACGTATATGATAAAACACAACTGGATCATTGCATTGTTTCTTCTGCTGGCTGCCTGTGGACAGTCCAACGAAACAGAAACAACAGAAGCACCTCCTTCAAAACTGAGAGCCTTGATCATTGATGGGCAGAACAACCACTACGTATGGCCCAAAACTACCATGATGATGCAGGATTATCTGGAACAAACCGGGCTTTTTGAGGTCGATATCCATCGCATGGATTCCGTCTGGCTTGGGATCAAGTATAACCAATCCCGGCCGGAGCCCTATACCTACTATATAGAGACTTATCCGCTGGATTCAACAGCCTATGGCATCTCCCGTGATCCTATTAAGACTTCTCGCTTTTCGCTTGACTTCAGCCAGTATGACTTAATCGTTTCTAACCTGGGGGAAAATTCCCCTCATTGGCCCGAAGAAACCAAAAGGAGCTTTGAAAACTACATGAAAAACGGTGGTGGACTAGTCGTGGTACATGCTGCTAACAATGCCTGGGGTGACTGGGAAGAATACAATAAAATGATCGGCCTGGGTGCATGGGGTGGGCGCGACAGCACCACCGGACCTTATGTGTATTATACTGATGCCGGTGAGCTCGAAAAATATCATGGTGCAGGTAGGGCTGGATCGCACGGAGCAGAATATGAGTTTCTGATTACTTCACGTGCGACTGAACATCCAATTATGGAAGGCTTACCCGTAGAATGGCTTCATACCCAGGACGAACTATATGAGCGAATGAGAGGTCCTTTTGAAAATGCCACCATTTTAGCGACCGCTTACTCAGATGTAGAAGGCAATGCTCCACCCTGGGATCCCTCCGCGAAAGGTATGGGACAGCATGTCCCCCTGCTGATGGCGATCAACTACGGAGAGGGCCGTGTTTTTCATACCGCCCTGGGGCATTTTGATTATTCCATGGAAAGTACGGGATTCATTACCACCCTGCAGCGAGGAGCAGAATGGGCTGCAACCGGTGAAGTGACCCAGGATATTCCTGCAGACTTTCCTTCTGCAGACCAGTCGGTCTCCCGAGAATGGGGAAAATAAATTTGTTAACCTACCGTAAAATGGACTGCCTGGATGCAGGCACCATCTTTCAAACATAGTAACTGCCGGGAGGTGAATTTAGTGGGTAGGCCCCCGAGGATAAGCCAACAGGATGACTCCTGCTTCACCTCCCGGCATCTTTGCATAGCACTACCGTTTTTTGTGGTCGTTGCTGTGAATTCCCGCCCCATCTGCGATGCAGAAAGTAGTTTTTTCTATTTTATTTTCTGGTGATATGTAAATGTACCCGGACGGTACAGCCTCAGGCTATGCTACAGTTTCTTTAGATGTAACGATAGACTTTAGTAAACTGCCTAAATAAAATAATTTGCTACTTTAAGGCTCCAGCTTGATGGTTGTACCCTCTGATGATCAATCAGAGGAAGACGCTCCGGTTAATAATAAATCTGTCACATCAGGCAAATTAAACGGCCAAAGTAGCAAAATAAACAGATCTAATCCACAGCATATGTACTATAGGAAGCCTACAGTATCTCTTTTTATTTTCTTTTTGTGTGTTCCCTTGCTCCTCGGCAGCATGTACAAATCTGGTGGGCCGGAAGTCACCTCAGAAGACAGTACCGGAAAGATAAAAGTACAGCAGCGTTTTATTGCCATAGACAATGTATGCGCCTGGCCTAATCTTACAGTTTTAGAGGATGGCACCATCATCGCCACCATTTTTAATCAGCCAAGCCATGCCAGAAAAGAAGGCGACGTAGAGTGCTGGGCAAGTACGGACGGAAAGACATGGCAAAAGAGGGGGATTCCGGCAAAGCATGAGCCCAGTGCTAATCGCATGAACGTAGCTGCCGGTCTGGCCCAAAATGGAGATCTGCTGGTGCTGGCCTCGGGTTGGTCACTGAAAATCTCTGATAGCACGACATCTCTGGGCCAAGTACTGCCTCCCTTAGTATCTCGTTCTTCAGATGGAGGCACGCACTGGCTGGCAGAGCAGCAGGCTTTTCCTGTAGCAGAGGCTGATATGACGGAGTTCATTCCGTTTGGTGATATCCTGCCCGGTGAAGATGGTTCGCTGAGGGCTATGGCCTATGCCGTTTCCGAAGGTCGCACGCGTAATATAGTAGCTATGTTTCGTAGTGATGATGACGGTCTTCACTGGCAGCATATGGCAACATTAAGCGACGGACAGGGCGATACAGCCTACAGCCAGGGGCATAACGAAACAGCAATGCTGCATTTGGGCAGGGGTCAGTGGATTGCGGCAGCCAGACGGTGGAAGGCCGGACAGGCGCTTGACCTTTTCCGTAGTGAAGATGACGGAAAAACATGGTTCCTGGACCAGCCCCTTACTGAAGAAATGCGCCATCCCGCCCATTTATTGCAGCTCAAAAACAGGGAACTACTGCTGACCTACGGCAAGAGAGTAGCCGGAGAATATGGGATTGCTGTTAAAAAAAGCACTGATGCCGGCAAAACCTGGACCGATGAGAGGGTACTGCTGGGAAACTTTCCGGATCAGGATATGGGATATCCCAGCAGCGTACAGCTGGCAGATGGGAATATACTGACTGCCTACTATGCATCTGATGTTGAGAGTCATCAGCGGTATCATATGGGCGTTGTTCTATGGGAATGGATGGCTGATGAGTAAGTATGCAGAAGATCAGTGAATCATGCATATGCCTGATCAGGGCGAAGACAATTTTAGTTTATTCCGGTTATAGTTAAACAGAAAGGTTGTCCCTAAGTAAAAATAGGCCAACAGCGTAGCCGAGCTTTTATTTACTTGTTTTGTTTGTCAGTATGATGACAAACATTTTACTGTAAAATGCCTTGGTTTAAATGGCCTAACCGATAGATAGTATATGGACCTGAGAAAAAAATTTAAAGATATACATCCCGATGTTATTTTTCTTGAGCAGCAGATGGATGCTGCGCTGGAAGCCTACCTCAAAGACAGGAAGTGGCTGGCAGACCAGGAAAAAATCACCTCTATTGAAAAACCCGGCGAGGGCAATATGAATTTCGTCATACGTATCCGGACTGGTCAGCATACGATGGTCCTGAAGCAGTCGCGACCCTGGGTGCAAAAATATCCACAGATATCCGCTCCGATTGAGCGGATCTACGTAGAGTATAATTTTTACCGTTTTATCGCTCCTCATCAGAATATCAGCCGTTTCACACCAGCTGTACTTGGCTTTGATCCCGAAAATTATGTGCTGCTGCTGGAAGATCTGGGGCAGGGCGCTGATTATACTTACCTGTACCAAAAAGATCATCAACTGGCAACCGATGAGCTCCAGGCACTGGCTGGCTTGCTTTCCACCTTGCATCAGGTAGAGGTAGCTGAAAGGGACCGGCAGTTTTTTGATAACCAGGCCATGAAAGAGCTAAACCACGAGCATATCTTTGTTTTTCCCTATCAACTGGATAATGGGTTTGACCTGGACCAGGTGCAGGCCGGTCTACAGCCTTTATCTTTTAAGTACAAACAGAATAAAAAACTCAAAAGTATCATTACGGAGCTAGGCAGGATTTACCTGCAAAACGATACCGTCCTGCTGCATGGTGATTACTATCCCGGAAGCTGGCTTAAAGTAGCTGATGGGCTCCGGCTGATAGATCCGGAGTTTTCTTACTTCGGCAAAGCAGAATTTGACCTGGGGGTAATGCTGGCCCATCTCAAAATGTCTCGGCATACTGATGTAGCCGTTGACCAGGTACTGAAGCACTACGAAAAGCCCAGGGGGTTTGAAGACCATCTTATGTGGGCCTTTGCCGGGGTAGAGATGATGCGCAGGATCATCGGTCTGGCACAATTGCCCCTTTCTCTAAGTCTCAAAGAAAAAGAGTCACTTTTAGAAGAATCAGTCAGATTGATCGATCACTACCAGAAGTAGCCCTAAACGTGAAAAAATTAACCCTACTTATGCTGGCAATAGCCCTGTGCTGCTATGCCCAGAAACTGCCGGCTCAAAGCAATACAGCCGCAGAAAGAGTACTGCCGGAGACAGCCAATGTGGCCATAAGCCAGGAGGTTCTCGAGGACAAGGTCTTAGGCATGTTGCTAGGCTCAGCCATAGGCGATGCTATGGGAGCTCCTACCGAAATGTGGAGCAGGGAAAATATCATGATCGATTACGGTTATGTCAGCAACCTGGATACGATGGTGCGTGAGCCTTCAGCAGAGGGCACATGGGATTTTAATCTGCCGGCCGGAGGCACTACGGACGATACCCGCTGGAAAAAGCTGGCCGCTGAATACCTGCTCACCCAGGATCCCCGCCAATCGCTCAATCCGGATGACTTTGCTCGTTTAATTATCAGTCGGTATGAGCAGGGACTTACTGCCTTACAGAATACCAGAGGCTTTGAGCCTGAACCTTACGAAGTAAACCTGAGAAAACTGGCCTGGCTGCAGGAGTGGGCACTGGTGGCTAAACCTTTTGTAGAAAACGACCTGCAGGCTTATACCTATGCGCAGAGCCAGTTTTACGGCGGAGAGATGACTTGCGCCGGCATGTTGTACAGCCCGGTAGTAGGCGCATTTTATCCTGCAGCACCTGAAATTGCCTACCAGGAGGCTTACCGCATCAGCCTGTTTGACCTGGGTTATGCCCGGGATATCAGCGGTCTTACTGCGGCAATGGTTTCTGCCGCCATGCATCCTGAGGCTACGCCAGCTTCAGTCATCAATGTCGTACGTGATGTTGATCCTCAAAATTATTTCAAAAGCCGCCTGGTAGGAAGGTCCGCCTATCGCATGCTGAAGGAAGCGCGGGCGATCGTTTTTCAGGCAAACCAGCTCAGTATGCAGGATATTGACAAAGAGCGGATGTTCCTCCCCAATGGTTACACTGATACGCTGAGAATGGCCCGTATACTAAAAGCTTACGAACTTCTGGATGCCAGAAACCAGGATATGCCCTTTCATGCCGGAGAGATCCATCTCGTAAACCTGACGGCCCTACTTTTCTGCAATTTTGACTTTGTAGAGACTTTAGCATTTGTCGTGAATTTTGGCAGAGACAACGATACTACTGCTGCAGTTACCGGAGCCATACTGGGAGCCTACTGGGGGGCAGACAAGCTGCCCAGGGAAATGGTCAGGCAGGTACTTGCTACCAATGAAGCTGTGTTGGAAACCGACCTACGGGCTTTGGCACGCCAGCTTGCCAACCAAATCAAGTCAGAACAACGCAAGCAATAGCAGTATTATCTTTGGTAGCCACCTAAGTATTACTGTCCTTTCCGCAGAATCATGCTTCTGTGCGCTAACAAAGTTTGCGCCCTAAGGTTGTTTTTATATGAAATGGTATAAAAACAGCAAAAAAATCAACACACAGGTTACATTCTTTTGTCTCATGCTACTAATAGTTGTTGGCTGTAGCCAGAGACTCACGCGCCAGGATGTGGAAGACCAGATTTCTGAGGCCAGAGAAGAGGTACAGGAGGCGCAGGAAGAAGTAGAACTTGCTATACAAAACCGCACCCAGTTTTACGAAGATTATAAAGAAACACAATTGGACCAGCTGCAGACAAGAAATGATGAGTTGGATAGTAAAATCAAAGACCTGAAGAAAACTGCCAAAGGTTCCAATTCTGCAGCACAATCAGACATTGAGTCGGCTATCAATGAGTTTCAGGAAGAGCAGGAAGAAATAGAAGTTCAAATCAGTGCGGTGAAGCAGATTGAGGTTGAAGACTGGTCATCAGCTTACGAGGAACTGAATGAGGCGGTTAGTGACATCAGTCGGCAGTTAGATCTTCTGGAGGATAGCCTGGCTGAAACCCAGGTAGGTATGTAAACTTCTACTTTTAGTGTAGTTAAAATTTTTAAAATTGGATGTAACGTTTATTTCAATTTTTTATTGAAATAGAGACTTATTTTTTAGAACCTTATAACAACAGATCAGTATAATATCAATATATTTGTGTCTGACTTTATGAAAAAAGGATTAGTAACCATATTGCTTTCAGCCCTCTGTGCGTTCGGCCTCGCTCTGTCCCCTCAGAGCCATGCTAAACGTGCCGATGCTGTAACGGCCTATGTTACTAACCCTACGAATGGAGAGTCAGATGCACCGGTTTACCCAAATCCTGCCCAGGATCATATTTTTGTACGACTGGATCTGATAAATTCCGTTTTCATGGCTGAGCCTAAGGTGGAGTTTGAAATTCGTAGCCTTCTAGGTAATAGCATGCCTGTACTGTCAGAGCAGGTAGATTCACATACTTATCGTATTGCTACCCAGGATTTTCCTGCCGGTTACTACCTGCTTTTTGTGCGATGCAACGAATGTAAGGGGCAAGCGCAGAGTGCAAAAAATGTCTTCAAATTTCTGAAGAAGTAACCTTATTTAGCTGCAAATTATAAGTTATTGTATCTTTTTTCTTATCATCAGTCCTTGAGATATAAGCATAGGTATTATCATAGCTTATAAACTCATAACCTGAAAAGGTACTGCTCATTTTCCCTGCCACACCATTTTCCGTAATTTTCCCTGCATTTTGCTGATCAATGACCGGTGCTTTTCTGAAATAAAATGAGCAGAAAATACCCGCTGCTGAGCCCATCAGGTGCGATTCCCAGGAAATACTACTGTCTCCGGGTACCAGGCCCTGAACCATGCCTCCGTGTATGAAGGCTATTACCAGGGCCACTGCCATAGAACGGGCATCCCTTCTGAAGATACCGCTAAAAAAGAGGAAAGCTGCTAATCCATATACCAGGCCACTGGAGCCAATATGATATGCCTGCCGGGCGACCAGCCATACCCAGAAGCCGGTAGCGATATAGATCCAGA
Source organism: uncultured Porifericola sp. (assembly GCA_964518125.1). GTDB lineage: Bacteria > Bacteroidota > Bacteroidia > Cytophagales > Cyclobacteriaceae > Catalinimonas. Next base: position 7,119 of record CAZFFW010000111.1, on the reverse strand, counting down.
TAAAGACTTCGGTAGCGATTTTGTCATAAAAATAAAATACGGCGATCAGCAGCATGATCAGGGGAAAAGTATTAGACAAAAGGTGGAATGCGCTCCCATGTATGAGAGGAGCGGTAAAAATGCCCACCAGTCCGCTGATAGATCTTGGTAATATGCCAAGTATACCAAGGTCAACAGTCAGGCTATCTTCTACGGCCCTGATGAGCCACAGGAGAAACACAAAACCAAGAGCAATGACTATACTCTTTCGGAAGGTGTACTTTTCGCTATTTTGCGTAATGACTGCCAAAATATTCCTCTACTTTTCTATATCAAGTCTTACACGATACGTGACTGCTTTGCCGATCAGGGAAATGCCACTGTTGACAATGACCAGGCTGAGCGTACCCAGCCAAAACCAGGGGCGCTTCTCATATTTAGCAATAATGGACTCTCCTAAAAGGCTCAAACCCAGACCAGTAAGACTCAAACCACCTACTGCGAATGTTAGCCAACGTTTAAAATAAGCATTATTCATGATAAATGTCGTTAAAATGATGTCTTTCCTTTATACTTTAAAAAAATATTTCCTGCGCCAGGCGGTAGGTGTTGGCATGCGCCTCTACGATATGCGCAATATGGCTTGAATAACCACCTCCCATACATAAAGCCAGAGGAATATCGTTTTGTTTGCAGCATTTTAGCACTATGCGATCCCTTTCTTTACATCCACTGATGCTCAGTGCCAGCCTGCCAAGTTTGTCAGATTCCAGCACATCTACTCCTGATTGAAAAAACATAAAATCCGGTTGTACTTCATCTACCAGTCGGTTTATGTTTTCTGTGAGCAGTTGAAGGTAGGTGTCATCATCTGTATTGTCAGCCAAGGCAATATCCAGATCTGACTTCTCTTTATGCATGGGATAATTCCTGGCTCCGTGCATACTAAAAGTAAACACTTCCGGTTTGTCTCGGAAAATCTCCGCTGTTCCATTACCCTGATGTACATCCAGGTCAACTACCAGTACCTGCCTGATGCCCTCGTTTTCTAATAGATAGTTGGCAGCAATGGCAATATCATTCAGCAGGCAGAATCCTTCTCCTCGGTCAGTAAAGGCATGATGGGTGCCTCCTGCAATATTGAAACCTATTCCGTACTCCAATGCATAACGGGCTGCCTGTAGCGTACCCTGCATAATGGTAACTTCCCGCTCTACCAACTGCTTTGACATAGGGAAGCCTGTTTTTCTTATCTCAGTTCGGCTCAGCTGCTGATTTTTAAGCCTGTACCAGTAAAGTGCATCATGGGTATTGAGAATATACTGCTCTTCCAGGGGGTAAGGAGCAAACAGGTTGTCTTCAGTAATTGTGCCCTCATACAGAAGTTGCTCCGGTATCAGGTTATATTTGATCATGGGGAAGCGGTGGTTCTCAGGCAGAGGATGTGCGTATATCTCAGACCAGGCGATTTTTAGCATGTAATACAGGAGCTTGATTTACAGCGAAGGAACACAAAAGAAGACTGCGGGGTTTGGAAAAACCCAAAATATGCTGTCAAGAAAGTCCTGCACCTAGTGGCTACCGAAGTATGGTCACGCTGCCAGTACTGCTGCCAGCCTCTGCTCCACAGTCAATCAGGAAGTAGTAAACACCATTTGGCAGAGGATTGCCATTAATAGTTCCGTCCCAGCCGCTGTCGTTGCTGTAGTTTTCAATTTCCAGTAGCTTTGAGCCCTGTCTGTCAAAAATAGTTAGCCTGCAATCAGGATATAGGTCCATACGGTCTATGTACCAGGTATCATACCTGCCATCTCCATTAGGGGTAAAGGCCTTCTGCGGCGCTACATCCAGCGAGCGGTCCACGTTTATAGTGTAGGTGAGCGTAGCCTGGCAGCCTTCAGCATTCGTAATAACACAGGTATAAGTAGTAGTAATCAGTGGCCTGGCGATAGGATTGGCTACTGTAATATCATTAAGGCTTTCCGCCGGTGACCACAGATATGACACGCCGCCGCCAGCGCTCAGCTGTAAAGTATCTCCCAGAGAAATACGGTCACTGGCAGCTTCAATGCTGGCATCCGGATTGTCTGCGTTTACTACGGTAATGCTGGCACTCTCCGTACATCCGCTCTCAGTAGTAGCATTAAGCGTATAAGTGCCGGCTTCAGTCACTGTGATGGCTGCTCCGCTTGCACCATGTTCCCAGTTATATGTGGCAAATCCTTCGGAGGCCTGTAATGCTACCTGTTCATCAGGGCACAGGTTCGCATTACCCTGAGGTACTATGGTCAGTTCGGGTAGATCAATGATCGTGATCTCCTGTAGATGTACATCTCTGACGCTGTTATCGCTGTTCAGTATCTCCAGGCTTACCGGGTATGTACCTGCCTGGCTATATTGATGGGTTAAGGTACTACCATTGCCGGGAAGGCTTTCGTCGCCGAAGTTCCATCGGTAGCGTATATCCTTACCGTTGAGTGTGGCAGGAGATACAGATACCGCTATCGCTTCGTTCAGGCATTGGCTGTCTGGGATACTGATCTGGGCAAAAACTACTTCCACAGCCATACTTTGACGGGTACACCCGGTTTCATTTTGAATGGTTGCCGTATAATTACCGGCATCTCTGACGGTCAGCGTAGTTCCGTCAGCGCCTTCCATAAGTTGACCGTTGCGCTTCCAACTGTAACTGCTGCCGGTAACTGCATCTACCTGCAGGCTGGCTTCACCACCGTTAAACAGTACCAGAGGGTCATCTGAAGTAATGCTTACTTGTTCAGGTTCGCTTACTCGTACAAAAGTAGTGGCAGTATCGCTTACGCAGCTACCATCCTGTTCACTGGCTTTTACATATAGTATGTACAATCCTTCGTTGGCTTTGGTAGCATTACTGATCACCGGGTTCTGCTCGCTGGAGGTAAATCCATTGGGGCCGCTCCAGAAGAAGCGGGCATTAACGTTCTGGGCCCGCAGGGTGATTCTGTCGCCAAAGCAAACGGGCTCAGCAGGATTTTTGTCTATGATGGTAGGTTTATTAGGCACAAAACCATCAGGCCTTACCACCTGCACTACGTTTGAGACAATCTCATTACAGATGAACCCGTTATGGGAGGATGATATTTTCACCCGATAATAAGCTTCATTGGCGGTAGTAAAAGTAAAGGTAGAGTCAACTGCGCCTGCCAGCGGAGCAAAACTGTTGCCATCAGCTGAGCTTTCCCACGTATAGCTGACACCAATGGCTCTGGTCACAGATAACTGATAAGGTAGTAAATCACATACACCGAGTCCATTCTGCGGCTCAAGTACCGGTTTGACGCAGTTACGGTTCAGCTGTACAGTGACTACATCAGAGGTAGTTTCTGTATAGGCAAGGTCAGGCTTACCATCACCGTTCAGGTCACCTGCCCTTACACTGAGGGTATTTTCATTGGTAATGATGGTTTTTTTAGTATTAAAATCAAGGTTGCCTCCGCTACTATTGTTCATCAGTACCACTATACGATTGAGGGTGGTGGCAAAAACAATATCCAACTGACCGTTTCCGTCCATATCCGCCAGTTCCAGCCCTTCACGGTCAATGAGTGTCTGGTCAAAGCGCACCGCACTGGCAAAGGACAGGCTGCCGACAGTAGAAGTATTCTTGAAAACGCCCACATAGCTACCATTCACGATGACAATCTCAGGCAGTCCATCACCTGTCAGATCGCCAGCCCGCATATTGGTGGTTTGTCCGGAAGTATTCAGCGGCAGGTAGGCATCAAAAGCCAGGCTGGAGGCACTACTTGCGTTCCGGAAGATATGCAGGCCGCTTCTTTCATCTTCAGAGGCAATAATATCTGCTTTGCCGTCACCATCCAGGTCTTCCAGATCAACCCCACTGAGCTCGACATTGCTGACATTAAAATTCTGAAACGGAAGCATAGGTGAATTTTCAAAACTGATGACACCACCACTACTGGTATTTTTGAAAACAGATACCCCGCCTTCACTGGAAATGGCTACCGCTACCAGTTCAGGCTTACCATCACCATCCAGGTCTTTGACATCCATCCGGGCTGCCAGGGTACCATCAAGGGTGTAAGCAAGGGGCGGGTTGGGTATTTCAAAAGAGATGGCACTGCCGGCAGTACTGGTGTTTTTATAAATATAAACTCTCTCTTTATTCGCATCACTGTTGGAGGCAGAGAATAGTAGCTCAGGAAATCCATCCCCGTTCAGGTCTGCACAGCGTACCCAGCGGGTACGGGCATTGATGTCAAATTCCCTTTTGACAAAACTTACTGCATCAAGGTCAGCGCTGCTGTTCTCCAGTACGCTGATCTGATCACTTCCTGTATCAGAAGTAGCAATGTCCACCTTACCATCCCGGTTAAAATCGCACATGCATAGATTGTACAGATTGGGTGCGGAAGTGGTAAACGAATGGGGGCCATCCAGCTGGCTGGTCTCAAAACCTTCACCATCAAAACTCAGGAAAAACATTTGTGGCGAATAGGCACTAAGCCGGCTGTCCAGCCGTACTACCGTAATACTTCCGGTAGTAGCCCCGGGTGGCACTTTTACCTCCAGCAAAGTATCCGTTAGCCTGGTAATTTCTCCGGAAGCAGCACCAAATATTACGCTTAGCTGAGCTGGATTGCTTCCAAAACCACTGCCGGTGATGGAAATGATTTCTTCTACAGTAGCCTTCTGCGGAATGATCTGGTCAATAGTGGGAGCTTGAGCGTGTAGCGAATGCACCGCCATACTGATAGCGATGTATAGTAGTAGATATCGGCAGGCTTGCATATTCTTCCGGGCTTATTTACTTATCAGCCAGGCAAGGTAGCTATGCACCTCTATATAAGCGCTTGAAGCTCTGGAATTTGCCCACCTTTGTAATATCTGTAATTAGAATCAAGAAAAGGAGAAAACGTAGATTTTCGCATCATTTCCTATTTGCTTTCTGTTAACTTTAAAGACCAGAAATGACAGATAACAAAATAAGATTTTTATGAATGCGCTGATATTAGTGGATATACAGAAAGACTTTTTACCGGGAGGATCACTGGAGGTCAAAGAAGGTGATCAGGTGATCCCGGTGGCCAATGAACTGCAGAAGTATTTTGACCTGGTAGTGGCTACCCAGGATTACCACCCCCGGGACCATGGTAGTTTTGCAGCAAATCATGCAGGTAAAAGTCCGGGCGACCATATAGAACTGGATGGCCTTGACCAGGTACTGTGGCCGGTACATTGTGTGCAGGGTACCGAGGGAGCGGAGTTTGCCGACGATCTGAATATGGAAAAAGTCGCTACGGTTGTAAAGAAGGGACTGGACAAAAACATTGACAGTTACAGTGGCTTCTTCGATAACGGTCACAAACGTGCTACCGGACTAAAAACTTATCTGCAGGAAAAAGGCGTAGACCGGGTCTTTATCCTAGGCCTGGCAGCCGATGTCTGTGTCAAGTTTACGGCACTGGATGCCCTGGAGGAAGGATTCCGGACCGTAGTAGTCAAAGATGGTACACGGGCAGTAAACCTGCAGGCCGGAGACTATGAAAAAACAATGGAAGAACTTAGAGAGAAAGGTGCGGAAATCAGACAAAGCCAGGAGATTATCCGAGAGTATGCCTGAAGACTGTAGCGAATGAGACAAAAAAAGCTCTGCGCAATGGCAGAGCTTTCTATGTTTGATATGATAACGGCTGTTACATCTTACCGATCTTGGCGATCAGGTCAGCAGTTCTGGCTGAATAGCCGGCCTCATTATCGTACCAGGAGATAACCTTCACCATGTTACCATTCACATTAGTAGAAGGTGCATCAAAAATGGAAGAATGAGGATTTCCCACGATATCAGAAGATACCAGCATTTCTTCACTGTACTGCAACACACCCTTCATTGGCCCTTCAGCCGCTTTTTTCATGGCTGCATTAATTTCTTCAACGCTTGCTTCTTTATCCAGAATACAGGTAAGGTCAGTTAGTGAACCGGTCAGTGTAGGTACGCGAACCGCATTACCGTCCAGTTTACCCTTCAGGTCAGGAAGAACCAGACCTACAGCTTTGGCGGCACCGGTAGTAGTGGGTACAATATTGACCGCAGCAGCACGCGCTCTTCTCAGGTCTTTATGGGGTGCATCCTGCAGGTTCTGGTCAGCAGTGTAAGCGTGGATGGTGGTGATAAAACCTTTCTGTATGCCAAAATTGTCATGCAGTACCTTGGCCATAGGTGCCAGACAGTTGGTAGTACAGGATGCATTAGAAAGAATTGTCTCGTCTCCGGTGAGCGTATCATCATTTACCCCTAGTACTACAGTAGGAATATTGCTGCCTTTGGCAGGAGCAGAGATGACTACTTTTTTGGCACCAGCCTTCAGGTGCATACCCGCGCCGGCTTCATCCACAAATCTACCGGTAGATTCCAGTACCACATCAATACCATGCTCACCCCACGGAAGGGCAGAAGGATCTTTCTGGGCGAAAACCTTGATCTTTTTCCCTCCTACAGTCAGCGAATCGCTGTCGTAGCTGATCTCCTGAGAAAAAATTCCGTGAGCTGAGTCGTATTTCAGCAGGTGCGCCAGCGTTGCGGTATCGGTTAGGTCATTGATGGCCACTACCTCAATGTTGTCTTTGGTAAGCAGGTTTCTGAAGGTTAACCTTCCGATTCTGCCGAAACCATTAATAGCTACTTTCATGTTAGCGTTCGTGTTTTAAGTTAAAAGTAAATGTTCAACAAAAATACAATCCCCTGTGATACTTTCAAGCAAACTTACAGGGAACAAAAAGTATATTCACACTACGAATATACTGGATTCAGCCAAACTTGTTGGGGATTTTTTGTGTTAGTGAAACGATCATTGGCCACCAGACAAAAATTTCGGAAAAAATTATTGAGCATTTTGCAAAGTTCGAAGAGAGCTTTATATTTGCGGTCTCAAATGAAAAATGGTCCACGTGACACGGTCCGTTCGTCTAGGGGTTAGGACGCCAGGTTTTCATCCTGGTAACAGGGGTTCGATTCCCCTACGGACTACTTTAGTTCTTTTATTTTGTTTAACCTACTCACTGTTTGCAAGTGATTTGGTCTTTATGACCCGGTCCGTTCGTCTAGGGGTTAGGACGCCAGGTTTTCATCCTGGTAACAGG
>CAZFFW010000110.1:1522-18539 GCA_964518125.1 uncultured Porifericola sp. | reverse complement strand
GTCACAATTAATTTGCTTCTAAGGTCGTCCTCGCCGGTACGCCGGTCGCCGGAGATGAGGACTCGGGAGAAAGGCGTTTTAAACGCCCATTGCATGGCGCCTTAAAAAAGGGGACAATTATTGTTAAATTTAAAGTGTCCAACCACTTAGTCGGTTTCTTTTAATTGTATATGGTTTAGGGACTTAGTTCTGAGGTGAGAACGGACTTTTAATATCCTTCAGCCATTCCGATAAGGCCCAGCAGGCATACAGTTCATAGTACTGTGAACGATCTTCTGCGATTTTACAAAGCCGCTGCTGTTTTTCCTGCACTTCTTTCATTGCGGGTTTGGCCTTTTGCCCCAATTGTTGAATAGCCCTCGCAGCCATGAGTTGGGTGGAACCTTCGCTATTTAAATGTTCGGTAAGTACCGTAAGTGAACCTTCACATTCTTGGTGCTGGCACAGTAGGTGAGCCGATTGAATCTGAATGGAGGGAAATGTATCGTCTAAATTATCCTGTAACTCTCGTATAGTTGAAGTGGACAAATTGGCCCTGGATTTTAGTCCTACTACCGACCAGTACCTGAAAATGGGGTTGTCATGCTGCAATTCCTGACCCTCAAAACTTTTTTCCAACTGTAGTGAGTTGACCAGCGCCAAAACCTCCTGAACAGGAAAAATGCTGGTATCCCGCACCATTTCATAGATGGTGCTGCCCTCAGCCAGATGCTGCATCATGGGCTCGGGAATAAGCCCGGAGTCGTGCGTTTGGATAGCCCACTGCTGCTGGGCAGCCCGCATTTCAGTCAGTATGGTAGTGTACTCGGGGTCATCAGCCAGGTTGTTTACCTGGTAAGGATCTGCCTCAGTATCGTAGAGTTCCTCTACCTGGCGGCTCGGTGCCCACATGTGTTGCTGGGCCGGAGTCAAGTTACCATCGGCCAACACCCGCCGAAGTTCTACCATCACTTCCGACTGGTCGGTATAGAAGTTCGGCTGGATAAGTGGCAAGTGAGGCAGATAATTACGAATGTAGAGGAAGCGTTGCCCCCTTACACTGCGGGAAATTTCAAAGGCTTCGTCTACCCGGTCGGAGGTAGCAAACACATATTCACGCGCTGGTTGCTCGTGCTTACCTAAAAAAGCTCTTCCCTGCATTTGATCAGGAGCTTTTTGCCCGATAATACTGAGCACCGTAGGGGCAAAATCCACGAAATTCACTAGGCGGTCGTTTTCTGTTCCCGGAACCAGGTCTAATACATCCTGATAAGCTTTTGGAGCTTTTACCAAAAAAGGTACTTTCAACCCGGAGTCGTAAAGCGCCCGTTTGCCACGGGGCATGCCGGTACCATGGTCGGAGTAGAAGAAGATGATGGTATTATCCGCTAGCCCATCCTCCTGCAACTGGTCTAGAATATCCTGTACCTGCCGGTCCATGATGGTCACCAGGTCGTAGTAGCGGGCCTGCATTTTTCGCGTAACTGGCGTATCAAAAAAGTAAGGAGGAACCGTCATTTCATCCGGATCATGTTGCTCTTCCTCGCTCAATTGATAGCCGTATTTTTCGTAAAACGCTTCATCCGAACCGAAAATTTGCGACTGGTGGGTCGTACCAATATTGAACACGCTAAAAAAGGGCTGGCCTTCAGCACGGTTGCGCCAGTGGGCATTGTTACTGGATTCATCCCAGATGCTGTTATCCTGAAAGTTATAGTCTTCTTTGCTGTTGTTAGTGCAGTAGTAGCCCACATCGCGCAGATAATGCGGCAGTTTTCTTATTTCATCTGGAATTTCAACTTCTGAGCGCAGGTGCTGCGTTCCCATGGAGGTAGCGTAAATGCCGGTGATGAGCGATGAGCGGGCTGGCGAACATACCGGGGCAGTGGCAAATGCCTGGGTAAACCGAACCCCCTCACTGGCTAAACGGTCCAAATTAGGAGTGATAGCCTGCGCATCACCGTAGCTACCCAAAAAGGCATTCAGATCTTCGCAGGTAATCCAAAGGATGTTGGGCAGGTTTTCAGTAGCTTGGCCATAGGTTGGTTGGACAGTAACCAATGAAACCAGTAATAGAAAATGAGGCAGAAGATTACCGTAGCGCATAGTTGAAGAGTTAAGCTAAAAAGATAAGCATCTTTCATGGGCAGCACAATTTTTATCTGTATTCGCTTCATCTAAACATGCAGAAGCCTGAAAGTGCTTAAATATAAAGGAAGGGCAGATCGTGAATTTCACAATGATATTGCCGCTTTCTTTCAGAGCTATTTTGCCTGTAATTCAGGTTTTCTGATGTTATTCTTTTGGATCCAGTTTATCAAAACATCTGCTTCCAACTCAGCAGTATTTTGAAAACAAACTCCTCCGGCCAGCTTTTCGTGTAGCTATAATTCATAGCCTTATTGTAAAGATTTCAGGGAGAATGAAGGCATCCTGATCTGTGGTGTAGTGTTCAGAAAAACCCGACCAGTTACCAGCTATAAATCATAGGTATCCAGAAAATAGTAGTCTACACTGACCAACAAACCCTCTTTCCTGTCATCTTCAGTAATACCTACTGAGTATCTCCAGGAAATATGATAGCCTGGAACTGAGGAAGAAGCAGCAACTGCCTCCACGAATGAGAGACTTGCCAATTCTTCTTTGAAAGCTTCCAGTGGTCCTGACTTTATCGTTGTATCGGAGGGAGATTGAATAACCAGCATCTGCTCAGAATCAAATCCCAATGACTGGTTCTGCATGAAAGTTATTTGCCGATCAATCAGGAAAGTGCCGGCAATCAACAGAACTGAGATAACAAACTGGAAGACTACCAGTCCAGCACGCAGGCTTAGTCTTCTGTTAAGTGTATGCGTCAGGCTGCTTCTTAACACTTTCTGCGGCTGGCAATATGAGAGCTATTTTCTGCCATTGATCTTCCCGTAATTCGTATCGGCGCACAGTCTTTTGAATGGAAATTCGTAATTTTTACTTTATATGTCAACACGGCCTAGTACTATTCTGACATTCACCACCATTGATCAGGAGTGGAAAGAATAAGAAATGATTACAGACCTATTCAATTCAACAGCTTCTTAAAAGCTACGACCGACTGAAGGTAACTTTATTCAATATGAAAAGCTCATTCAAACCTTCAAGTAGTTGAACAGCTTCATTGCCTTTGCAAGCAGCTTTGACTTGCCGCAGCGGCAGGTCCAGCGATTTCTTCTCCCTGCCAGGTAGTAATAAAAGCCCCTTCAGTATTTTCTTCTCCTGAATCAGTTGTAACAAAAGCTTTCCATTTCGTAACGCTTCGGTCTCTACCGTATACCGCGTAAGTTACTGGTATTGTGAAATCCTGGACTTCCTTGTTTCCAGGTCTTATAGCCATCCCGGTATGTTTAATAAAAGGTTGTAGTGCCGTCACATCAGTATGAGCGGGCAGCGATACTATGATATTGTTACCATCAATCCTTCCTGCTACGCCATTGATGATAAAGGAGGAAATATCGCTTTGTCCATCGGTTACACGAATGGTTTTTTGGGCAATCAGTTGATCATCTTGACCAGCAGCAGCAGTAATGGTCACTTCTCCCGGGGCAACTCCCTTCACCAGACCGTTCTCATCTACTGTGGCAATAGATTCATCACTACTACTCCATTTTACCTCTTTGATGTTGTCCTTAGTTTGTTGGACTCTGGCATTGGTAGATGAAGAGAATCCTTTTGCAGATGAGTTAGAGCTATTTTCCTGCTCAATATACGCATTGAGTTGTCCGGTTAAACCTAAGCCAATAACGTTTATTCCGGTGTCAATCTGCACCAATCCGGCAGATTGAGCAGCCATGTTCATAAGTTCCCGCTCTTCATCTTCCTTATCGCAAGCCAGGAGGATAAAGATAAGCATACACACAGCCAAACTTGCCGGGCTGAGATAATTAAATAAGTTATTCATACTACTTAACGTTGATAATTTGATGAGTTAATTGTTTGTGGTGTCTGAGTAAAAGACTTGTGAGCCTAATCTTCTCTAATTCAATAGCACTCCATTGATCTGCAGAGAAGCTTTTGTTTGGATACAAAATTAGCAGTAAAGAGTGCCGTGGGGCTAGCACAAATCCGGCGAATCTGATTACATATCCGACAAGGGTGTATAACAAATCCGACAGCCTATCGCATTACCGACATAGGCTAGCTTATATGGATTAATTGAATAATTCTGAAGGGCTTATTCCAAATTCCTTTTTAAAGCATTTGGAAAAATAAGAGGGATTGGAAAAACCTGTTTTAAAAGCGATTTCTGCAATATTATCATTCTGCTCCAGCAGCAGTTCTTTAGCACGGTGCAGGCGTACCGAAGAAATTAATTGGTTAGGCGCTTTATTGGTGATCGCTTTGAGCTTGCGCTGCAACTGCCGCTCGCTTATACTCATTTCGTTGCAAAGGATTTCTACGCCATACAATTCATCGCCCAAATGGGCATCTATACTTTGTAGTACATTCTCCAAAAAAGAAGAGTTTTGCGGAAGTTGCCTTGGGCGAGGTTTGTCAGACGGAGTATCAGATCCCAAATGATCGGTTATCATATAAAGTCCGAGTTGTTCACCGGATACAGGCTCAAAAATTGTCTTGCATAGCACCATATTTAAGCCTGCTCCTGATAATAGAAATTTTACAGCTTGCGTAATTAATATTTGATCAGGTTTGGCCTCGCCCAGGAGTAATCTTATAAAATTATCCGTTTCGCGGCTGATAAAATGTGATTCATTTACAATACCCTCTTTTATATGAATCCCAATGGCTAGTTGTATACTCAAACTTTTCAGGGCATCAATTAAATCTATGCAGCAATGCGCTGCTTTGCTGGGACCTTCAAAAGTAGCGATAAGCGTATGACCATTAAGTTGCACTATTTCTCCCCTATACTGTGCCACAAACCGACCAATGAGTTCCTGATGATCATCGTAATCCTCCTGCGGTGGGAGAATATGAGCCGATATGATTGTAAACAAACGTTCTTCGTATTCTTTCTCCGGCTGAACTTTGGTGATAAAACCCCTCATTTCTTCCAAAACCTCTTCTGTATTGCCTACCCAAAACAGATGGTCACTCCCATCAAGCTCAACAAATTTTGCTCCCGGAATGCGCTCCGCAATAAACCTTCCCTCTTCTATTTTTACATCAATATCATTTGTTCGTTGCAGCATGAGTGTGGGCACTCTGATAGATCCCAGCACATTAACGATGTCTACTTCAGTGTTCATTTTGGTGAGTACCATAGCCGCACTCGGACTGGCTCCTGAACGAAAATAATTAGCCAGCCAGTCCATAAAAGTTTTATCCTGCGCTTTAGAAGGGGCGAGCGATTCCAGTTGCATCTCCCCACTTCCCCAACTATTATCAATCATATCATACACCTTCTGACGCTCTTCTTCAGTAGGTGCCCAGGGGTAATCAGGCGAATACCTGCGCTTGGCAAATATTCCAAAGGAAATTAAAGAAGTGACGCGATTAGGATAGGTAGCTGCAAAAAGTGCGGAGACACAGCCTCCTTCTGAATGACCAAATAAAATGGCTTTTTCGGAGCCTACTGCATCCATGACCGCTCGTATATCGTCCATTCTTTCCTCCAAAGTAGAAAGCTCTACAATGCGATCAGAAAGGCCTGTTCCCCGCTTATCAAACAGAATGACTCTGGAGAATTTACCTAATTCCTGTAAAAAGCTCACCAGTTCGGGGCAAGCCCACATCCAGTCAATATTAGAAACCCAGCCGGGAATATACACCAGATCAATAGCACCCGAACCGAAAACCTGGTAAGCGATATTAATGCGGCCGCTTTTTGTGTATTGAGTAACTGGCTTCATAAACTTTTTAAGATCGGCAGATTAAAAATATCCTTAAATGACTCGCGGCATTTCTGCCATAGATATGACCAGCATTTTGGCAGTTAGAAATTGCTTTGTTTAGGTCTATAATGTGCATGGCGAAATTATATATCATCATAGTCAAAATTAACAAAATAAAGCTACACAAAACTATTTCTGAAAATATAGCTCAGACAGCTTGAGCTGTCAGGCACGGTTGAAGACTTTACAGAAGAGTGGATGGTGAATATAGCCTGAATTTGTTATGTGTTTTTCTATTCTACCATGACCAAACTTTTTCGTGCACTAGCTTTTTCATGGCCGTTGCGATGAGGGCTGAGATCCTGTTCCAGCAGTTCTTTGATCTCTTTGTGTTTGAATTTTATAGCATCATCCAAGGGCGTATTCCCCCATCGGTCTTTCGGTCTTAGTTGAACCTTTCTGTCAATCAGGTGCTGAACCACTTCTAGCTGTCCCTCACAGGCTGCCAGGTGTAGTGGGGTACGACCATCGTAATCCGCAGTGTCTGGACTTACACCTTCCGCTTCCAGACGAAGTATCTCTTCCATATCTCCGTAGCTGGCCGCTCTGATCAATTCCATTACCTTAGAGGCCATCAACTCACCTTCTTTCTTTCGGGGATTGATTTTGCTTGAATGTCCGATAAGTGTATCATACTGATGGAAGCTAAAACGCTCAACCAAACGCTCACAGAATTCTACGCCCCTTACACTATTCCCTAGTGAATCCAGCCTGGGCGACCATATGCTGATCCCCATCAGGTTAGGAATCACTAACATCAATGCACCAGAAACGCCACTTTTGGCGGGCAAACCGATCTTAAAAGCAAACTCTCCCGAGAAGTCATACATACCACAGCTTAGCATAAGTGATAGACAGTTTTGAACGGTAGACGGTTTGAATATCACATTTCCTGTCATCGGATTGGTGCCAGCATTGGCCAGAGTAGCCGCTGCCACCGAAAGGTCATAAGTACTGGACTCTATAGAGCAGCACTGAAAATAAAATTCCAGTGTCTCGGTTAGGTTGGTCTTTTCTGGAAAAGCATTTTTCTCCCGCATGGAATAGGCCAGGGCAAAGTTTCGGTCGGCGGTCTGACGTTCAGAGAGATATACTGAATTATTGAAACTCACCTGTTTTTCCCCGCAAAGTGCTTCCCACGTTTTATGAACCTTATCAAAACGGTCAGCAATATTATTCTCCCGATCAATGAGAGAACAGCTCATCATGGCACCGGCATTGATCATTGGGTTGTGGGGAAGGCCATGTGCATTAAGTGTCAGTTCGTTGAAAGAATGTCCACTAGGTTCACGACCCACATGACTATGTACTTTTTGCTCACCCAATTCTTCCAATGCGAGGCAGTAGTTGATTGGCTTACAAGAAGATTGCAGACAAAAATTAACCCTGGAATCTCCTAAGGAAAAACGTTGCCCATCAACTGTGCATATAGTAAGGGCAAAGTGCTCAGGGTTCACTCTGGCCAATTGCGGAATGTAATCTGCAACCTTCCCCTGGTCATTTTTATGTGTAGCTGAGAAAATGGCCTCAACCTGCTCACAGAAAGAAGCAAAGTCAGGAATGACTAAATTTTTAGTAAGTGACTTTTTGACCAGAGCATTTTGCTTAAGCATTTCATTGAACTCAGCCTGGGTGATTAATGGACTGTTTCGGTTCACCTGCTCTTTGAGCTTAATGCTGTTCAGTAACTCCTGAATCCGTGGATCATCAGATAAAATACCTGTACGAGCCAGCTGATCCAAGAACTTATCTGATGCTATTGACTTTTTCTTTCCCTGATCCAGGATTCTGAATAATGAATCAGCGGCATTGTTATCCATTTGAGTTGTTGTTATCATGAGCATTGATTTTATGTTGAAAAAGGGAAGGAAATGAGGCTATTAGAAATGACCTCTTTCCCTGATTTTTATGAAAAACTCTACATGTAGAGATTTTTTATTGTAGAAGCGATCAGAAAAGGCCGTACATCATTCGCTGCACCCCAATCTGCTAAATAGTCTTTCCGTGTATTGCAAATACTGGTTTTAGACTGATCAGCAAGGAATCAGAGATACCTGCCTTGATAAACTTCCATGAGTAAAGCTTTTTGTTAAGTATTGACAAAGTGGAAGCACATCGAGCTTAACGATACCTTCTTTTGGTGTTCCATACATAACCAATACTTGTTTTAGGCTTTTCTGTAATTGTCACGCGTTTTAAAGTGTTCATAATGAATGCTGTTTAAATTTATGATTGTTTTCGTGACGCAAAATTAGCTAGGAAGGACGCCGTACAGTTAGCACAATTCCGGCGAATACAATAACATTTCCGACAAGCTTATGTCAATAATCCGACGGGCTATGACTCACCCGACATGAAATGCTAATTTGATCTTATGATCAAGCAACTACACTTGAGATAAACTCTTCTAAAACGCATTATTAAAAAAAGTTATACGGAATCTCTGGAAGAAGATGTATGTGGCTTGTCCTCCTAAAAAGGTCCGTTTAAAAGAATCATGTATTCAGCAATATACATAGCAATAATTTTTCATTTATTCGGGATTGAATTCTGTACAGAAATCATCGTGCGCAGAGCTGGATATGCAAGAAGCTTTCAGTAGGTATTAGGCTAACTGACTATCAGTTTTATTAGGCATACGCAAAAAAAGTAAAGCCCCTTATTTGACTTGGCTCTATCAAGGAAAAAGTTCATACCAGGCAACCTACTACTGATGGGAATACGGTATTTGATAAGTACAGTTTATTTTTACGAGAGCCAGGTTGGTAGTATGGAAGGAAGTTGAATATGAGACATTTGCTGGACAGACTTTATTCCTTCACTACCACTTTAAGCCTTGAGAAAAGCGAATAATAACAGCAAATAATCGTCATATTCAGAATATATAAAACCGCATCCACTGAAAAGTAAAGTTTTAGATTGTAAAAAAGCAACTGTTAGACCTCCCGTACATTCAGTCAGATGCGGCGGCTCTTCATGTGGATAAACTTAACCTCTCATTTTCCTGCTGGTGTTAGTTCCTCATAAGGTATGCTATATTCTTCTAAGATATTACCATACTGGTCTATGAGTCTGAATACTACCACTGGCTCACTTTCATCGGTGATAAAAGTCAATTCACCAAAAGCGACAGCCTCTGTCCCATGATAGCCAAACAGTTGATGGGTAGTGTCTGCGGCCATGGCATCAGGGCCTGGCACTCCACCCAGAGAGGCAACTTCAAATTCATAAAATGCGAACCCTGATGGTCTGGGAATCGTAAATCCACGTGATCCGTGCCGATCACCACTGATCAACAAAACTCCCGAGATATGATCTGTCTCAATAAAATTATAAAATTCCTCGCGGGCCACAGTATCCCAGGTGCCCCAGGAGTCTTTTCCCGGTGTTATGTAATCGCTCCACATCGTTCCGCTGGAAATAACCTTAAACGGGGCCTCTGAAGTTTTTAATGTCTCTTTTAACCACTTAAATTGTTCATTACCCAGATATGAGCCGTATTCTCCCCTACGGTCGTTGTCACGGAATGAACGGGTATCCAGTACAATTATCTCAACAGGACCAATGCGGGTGTTGAAATAGGTGCCTGGATTTTCATTTGCAGGATTATTCCAGTTCTGATACCAAACTGCCCTAAGAGCACTACGGTCTTCTTCAGTGAATCCTTCAGGGATGCCGCCCAGGTCGTTATTTAGATAGTCATGATCATCCCAGGCAGCGTAAATAGGAATATTCGCTGAAAGCTGTCTCCATGGGGCAGAAACATCGCGCAGAAGGTAATCTGATCTATGCATATTGATCAGGTTATCCCTGTCATCGACAGCAATATCGCCTAAGAGCAACATCGCACCAGTTTTTCTTTCCAGAATTTGATTGATCAGATTCGGATTGTGAAGCCCTATTTTATGCGTGCATGAGCCAAAGGCCAATCTGAATTTACTTTTCTGATTGGGAGCTGGTGCAGTCGTAAATCCGCCTTCAGCAACTCTTTGTTTTCTGGTATAAACAGCATATTTGTACTCGGTAGCAGAAGACAGTCCGTCAACAATAATTTTTTGCTCCACACCGGGAGACGTTTGGCTCATTTCAACGGTTTTTTCATCACTGCCATCAGATTTTGACATTTTAACCACAAAAGGATCTGTAGTAGAGGGACGTAACCAAATCGTTACACCATCATGTTTTACATCCCCAAGCTTGGGCCCTCCCATTAACAGTATATTATTTTTTCGGGCAGCCTCTAAAATTTCTTCGGTAGTATAATCAGCTTCAGTACTCCCGGAAAATATAGCCCGTGCGTTAAGGTAAAACTCCCTGATGTTATCAGGCAAAAGCCCATAGCTGTCGAGCAATTTCGTATCTATCTCCAAATCTCCAATATGCGCTTCGGGAAGGGTTACCTTATGAATTGGGGGAATTGTATCGTTGCCTGCGCCTAAGCAATGGTTGCTAAGATTTATAAACAAAAGAAGCATAAAGTGCTGAAAAATAACCCTTGAATTTTTCATCATTTGATTTTTTTATCTTTTAGGTACTTGATAAAAGTGAAATGAACAAGTAGACTTAGCAAATATATTTAAAGAAGGGAAAAAAATATGGCTGGACCCTTTTTACGTATGGAATCAATTACGACGCCGCTTGGGTTTCTATCGTTTCAGAACATACTGCTGCCGAATTTTCTGTCTTTCCGGAACATTAGTAGACTGCGAAGACCTATGATGGTTTGATCAGGGAGCTTGCTGTTTAGATGGTTGTAGTTTGAAAAAATAGCCTAAAGAAAAGGTATTGTTGGCCAGGATTCTTTTTCCAGATAAGGCAAAGCCTACTGAAGCAGATATGCCTCCTCCTGATCCAAACTCATAAATGAGCTCGGGAGACAGGGCTAAAAATTCCAGACGGTCGCTGAATATTCCGTTAACTGGCAATATCTCTTCTTTTCCGTTATTCAAAGATTTTATACCAGAGAGTCTTACTAAAGCGGTCAATTGCTTGTAGGAGTATCCTACCTCCAGTCCGTAACGAAACTCATCTGAAAAACCGGCAGTGCGGTTATTGTAACCCACCAAGGCTGACGCATACAGAGGCACCGGATACAACGAGCTACCTGCTTCCAGGCTAAGTATCTGGTTAAATTCCCCGTCACCACTCTGAAGCAATTGCGTGTCTCCTCCTGAAGGATTTCCTATAGGCAAACCTAAAGTAAGACTGGCACTGAGCACTACTGGCCGGTTGATGACCAGGCCGTACTTGAGCGTCAAATCAGTGTCTCCTACTGCGTTTAACTGGTCACCTTCGCTGAGCAGCAGGCCATCGGCAGTTTCTACCCGGTTGAGGGTAGAACGCGTAAAGAATGGAAAATAAAGAATCCCGGTAAACCGATCCGTAAATCCGTATTCACCATAGAAACTAGTAGTATAAAGGGAGGTGGTTGTAATAGGTAAGATGTCACCGGAAGGAGCATAAAACTGATTTGCCTGAATAAAAAACTGGTTTAGTTTGAAAAACCCCTGCTTTTTTGGTTGTGGCCATCCTCCAGCCAAGGCAGAGGTACAAGCCAAAACTAGCATTCCCAGGGTGAAGTAAAACCTTTTTATTTTCATCAGAATTAATTTAGCGCTCCGGCCCCAAAAGCTAAGCCGAAAGGTTTGCAGTAAATTATTACATAGTCGTAAGTGTTGATCGTAATGGGATTATCTATCCTGTACTCCTGCGCTCCCTGGCTACTTTGCAGAGGGCCTACCTCTAAGCCACCATTCACATTGTTAGGAGAAGCGCTCAGGTAGACATATAGTCCAGGTCCGTTAGAAGTAACAAAATCATCCTTAAAGCTAAGCAGTAGTTCATCCTCGCTACGCTCTAGTACAAAATTACCATCTACAGAATAGTTGTTTAAGCCGGAGAACTGGCCGGTTCGTAAAGTAGCGGCACTGGTTAGCTCACCTGCATGGACTATCACTGAGTCCTGAAGCTGCTGGTAATTTGCAGTAAGGGTAGCTGTTCCTGTCATGAGAGCAGTGGCATTCCCTAAAGGATCAATCCGGATGATGGATGGAGCCGAACTACTCCATTGAGCATTGGTGATTTCTTCTGTACCGTCTTGCTTGACCAAAACAGCCTGGAAGGTAAAGCTTTCATCAACAGCCAGACTGTCCACACGTTCGATAATGATAATTCGCTCCCCTTCTGCCAATTCTGCTAGTACGTCCGTTCCGATGCATCGGCTGAACATGATCATCAGAAAGCCATAAGTGAGGATTTTGATTAGTTTCATCATAATAACATGATTGATCATCAGGTTCAGCAATAGCTTTCACGAAAATGTCACGGAATTTTCAACAATTTCAATCAGATACCAGGGTTTATTCTGTGTCAGTGCCCTGTACATGTACCGGTTCATCACCAGTGAGGCTGTGTCTGCCGTTGGTCATCACGGATTGATATCCCTTATCCAGATTATTGACTTGAATATCTGTTGCCATGATTCGTTGATGTAAAGTTCCAAAAAATGGTAAGTCAGAAGTATTGTAAAGCTTGCAGCAGTTCAGGTGCCTTAGTTTACCTGAGGCGATGCACCAACTGAACAGCCAGAATATGCCAGCCCGGATTGAAAAGCGAAAGTTTAGTTTGTCCTGATGAATGTACTAAGTTCTTCATAGTCAGGTATCACAAATTTTTTGCGACGGTAATGTAAATAGCCCTGTTTCTGCAGTTGCCTTAGTGTTTGGGTGACAGACTGACGGCTGAGACTCAATATCTTTCCGATTTCCAGATGGGTGAATGTATGGGGTACATACGTGACCCCCTGCCTGCGATAACCGTACAGCTCGGCTAAAAACAACACAAAGTGAGCTAATTTATGGTGGATATTCTGACAGGACAACATCTGCATCTGCCTTTCCATACAGCTGATGTGCTTCTGTTGTAGTGCTGCCATGTCTAAAGCGTATGGATGATCTTTGCTATTGAAAGTTTTCGTCTGATGCTGTTGAAAGATTCTTAACTCTAATTCATCGGTGCAGGCCTGGGCAAAATTGACCCACTGGCTTTCGGCCGGCATGCCAGCCAGGAAAATATGGTCTTCCGCCAAGAGGCAATAGGTCGTCTCTCCACCCTTTTCCAGGTATCCGCCCATTCTCACCATCCCTTTTACGATATAAAATACAGCAGGAAAGGGGTAGCTACTCAGCAGTACAAACTGATCCCGTTTCAACTGCATCTTCCTGCCGCTAGGCTTCGGAACTGACCCGGAAAAAGCTGGTTCCCTGTATGATGTACTTAGACAGCTCATATTATTGGTTATTATTGGATGAAATCAACCCTTTTTGAAAGGAGAGGGTAATTCCCAGTGTGGGGGCATGGTAAACATTAGCTCTCCGGATAATCAGGTCTGCATTGTCATAATACTGCAGCCCGATATTCCAGTTTTCACTCAGCTTGTAGGCAACACTGAAACCGTACTGGGTGAAGGCAGTACCATCGCCCCGGACAAAGGAAACCAGCCCATCGGCTTCTCCCAGGCTTTGTGCTAAACCTAGTGAAGCCTGTAGCCACAGTTTTTGAAACAGTAAGTATCCCACCTGACTGTTGGCTACCCACTGATCCTGGAAATTCATGCCCTGGTAGGAAGTCCTTTTGTTAAAGCCTCCGGATAGATTGATGTAAGCCGGTAAAGGATGCAGGGAAGCTGACACAGCTACGGTAGCCCAGAAGTTCCACTCGCCATCTCCCGTAGGCAGGTTGATACTCCCTAGACCGTCCTCATTTTCTGCAAATCGGTTGGCACGGGCCAGGGGTGCTTCCAGGCCAAGGCCAAAGGAAATCGGCAGCGTTTGCTGTAGTATGCCGTACTTCGCATCTATCCTCAGATCACCCGTTCCCAGGATTGTTTCGGTAGTTTCAAAAGCCTGCGACCTGAGCAAAGGGATATTGGCGATGATGGTCAGATGCTCCGTTACTCCATATTCGGCATATAAGAAGAGATTACGCTGCATGAATGCGGCAGTATTGACTTCCTCTTCCTCCAGATTAAAATACCTGTCTGACTGAAAGCCAGCCAGGCTCAGTTGACTAAAGACTTCCCCCTTTTGCCTGACCCAGCCACTTTGTCCGTACGCGCTTTGTCCTACAGACAGGCAGAGCATTAGCAGCCAAAGCGAAAAGCAGCTAATACCCATCCGGTAGTCACCTACCGGATGGGCATAAAACCTACGCTTACTGAAGGGGTGCATAACCAAAAGGAATAGCGGCAGAGGCACACCAGACAATGACGTGGGTGAACCTGCTTTCTGCGGCCGGTGCAATCTTAAAAAACGACTCCCCGCTCATAGCTATGCTGCCCAGCAGGCGCAGATCTGGGTTTCCGTTGCCCGGGTCGGCGACATAAGTATCACTGGTAGATAGAAAAACAGTAACTGTTCCGGTGGTCAGTTTGGTATCAAAGTCGGGAGAAAAATGAAGGAACTGCGTACCGTCTTCATCGGTGCCCAGCGATGCCATGCCCATGGTACCGGAGCTGTTTTGATCTACGAAGCTGCCGCTCCGCATCACGTTAAGCTCGCCCGTTGGCATGCTGCTGTCTATCATGATTACCTCCTGGCTATCTTCTTCACAGGCGAAGATGAAAAGGGGTAGCAAAAATAAAATGATCTTTTTCATATGATTGTGATTTTGTTGATGATACCAAGGTAGAGCACAGATATCACGAAAAGATCACGTAAATGAAAACAAAGTATCAATTAACAGATGCCGGATCAGGCTATGACCGGACTGCCTGCCAGCGGGAGCCTGAAGAAGAAGGTAGTGCCTTCCGAATCGCTGCTACGCACCTGGATGGTACTTTGGTGTATTTCCAGAATGTTCCGCACGATAGCCAACCCCAGGCCGCTGCCGCTGGTTCTCGGGGCATTGCCCATAAAGTAGCGGTTAAAAATCAGCGCCTGATCTTCCTGCCTGATGGCTGAGCCACTGTTGTGGACTTCCACCAGCACCTGGTCCTCATGCTGTTCGGCCCGGATGCTGATCTTACCCTGCGGAGGGGTAAACTTCAGGGCATTGTCTACCAGGTTTTGTATCACACGCTCTATCATCGCCAGGTCTGCCAGTACCTGCGAAGCTGACAGGTCAATGTCTGTGACGACTTCCAGGGATTTTTCCTGGGCCAGTATCTGGTATTTGACAACCACATCATGCAGCAGGTCCTGCAAAGCAAAAGGTTCTGCTTTGGGAATGATTTGCCGTGACTCCAGTTTGCTGAGCTCAAAAAGATCATTGACCAGCCGCTTGAGCTTGTTGCAACTGTTGAGAATGATATCCAGGTATTTTTGTTGCTGCGCTTCGGTAAGGCTGTCCTTTTTGATGTTGAGCGTCTCCACATAGCCCTGAATGATAGACAGTGGCGTGCGCAGGTCGTGGGATACGTTGGCGATCAACTCCTTACGGAGGTTGTCTACCTGCTTGAGTTCTTCTATATTTCGCATGATGGTATCGGCCATGCGATTGATAGAGCCGCTCAGTACACCCAGTTCGTCATCCTGCTTGATGTCTACCCTGGCCGTATGATCTCCGGCTTCAAACTTCCGCACCATCGTCTGAATACTGCGCAGATTGCGGGTAAACCACCAGATGATGAGCAAACTGATGATCAGGGCGGCTGCCAACACCAGGCCGAAAGACCAGGCACCGATCCGCAGGATGTGACTTTGCCACAGGGAGGCCATCACATTATCGTACTCCTCACTGGCCAGCACCATATAGACGTAGCCCAGCAGCTGGCCGGTATCCCGTACCTCTGCCGCGGAGAATATGGTGGCCCTGCCAGGGTTGCGAGGATCATTCCCCAGGATGTAGGAAGCACCGCCCTCCCGGAGGAACTGCTTAACCGGATCCAGTTCTACTGACTGCAGCTTTACCTTTTTATCCAGCACCACAAAAGAGAGGATCTTGCCCTCGGGGTCCAGCAGGTATACTTCAATACTGGGGTTGACTGCCATCATGGAATGCATAATGATGCCGAGCGCTTCTTCATTGACTTTCCCATCTACAAAGGGGTTCACTTCCAGTAACATCTCAGCGGCCACCCGGGCATTGAGCCGCTGAGCAGTTTCCTCGTAATAACGCTTGGCAGATGTGGAGGTGATCAGGATAAATGCTATCCCAAGGCCGACAAATAGTATCAGCAGGGCTAAGGAGATTTTCCAGTAAAAACTCTTTCTCAGGGGTGGGGTCACTAATTCTTCGTTCATGTTATTCATCTTTAAAGCGATAGCCGATGCCCCAGGTGGTTAAAATATAGGCAGGCTGGTTAACGTCTGCCTCAAGTTTGGCGCGCAGGCGATTGATATGGGCATTGACGGTATGTTCGTAGCCGCTGAACTCATAGCCCCAGACCAGGTTCAGCAACTCAGCCCGGCTGTAGCTTCTTCCAGGGTGAGAGGCCATCGTCCACAATAAGTCAAACTCTTTGGGCGTAAGGTTCAGGGTCTGCCCCTGAAGTACTGCCTTTCTTTTTTCTGCATCCATATGAAGGCCATAAATTTCCAGCACTTTGCTATTTTGCTGCTGTTGCATGCCCATGATCATATCTATCCTGCGAAAAATGGCCTTAACCCGGGAGATAAATTCCCGTACGCTGAAGGGTTTGGTCAGGTAATCATCCGCCCCGGTTTCCAGACCCAGCACTTTATCTATTTCTTCCGATTTGGCAGTGAGCATCAGGATGGGCGTATATCTTTCCTGCCCCCTGAGTTTACGGCAAATTTCCAGGCCGTCCATACCCGGGAGCATGATGTCCAGGATGATCAGATCATAAGGTTGTGCAATGGCTTTTTGAAGACCATCGGTGCCCTCAAAAGCTTTAGCAATCTGACAATCCAGGTCGGTGAGATGAATTTCTAATAAATCTACAATTTCCGGATCGTCTTCTATGATAAGCACCTGCTTCATGATGATAAGCTTTTTATAAAAGTAAGCTTAATCTATCACAAAAGTATCACGACAATTTGACGATGAAGACTGTTTTGGTGAACAGAAACTGATTACCAGTTTGATTCAGGCAGGCAAATGTCGGTAAAATGACCAGCCCATCTTCCGGAGCACGTTAAGCTCTTGAAAAAACAATAGATCTGATCTACGGTGAAATTCCAGCCTTGCTT
>CAZFFW010000110.1:0-1422 GCA_964518125.1 uncultured Porifericola sp. | reverse complement strand
TCCCCTAAAAAAATCAATCAAATAAGCCAGCTAAAACCAACTGCCTGACAATATGCTCTAATTCATTGATTTTTCCTGTTTCATCTTGTGACCCAAAGTATGCGATGACTAAGTCTCTTTTTGGTGATATGTAAAGACCTTGTCCTCCAAAGCCATCTTTAAAAAAATCGCCATCTTCCATTACTCGATCCCACTGATATGTATTATTCCATTTTTCCTCAGCATCCTGGTCTCTGTAAATTGAGGCATTAGCCAGTTCATAACGGCCCTTGGTTTGTATTTTATTTAAATATTCATCAGAAATGATTTTATATTTACCTTGTCTTCCAGTAGGGGTAAATAATAATCCATACCTTGCCAAATCCCTTAAATTAGAACTTATACCTCCAAAAGATGCAGCCTGCCCGCTCGGAGTACTCAAGATGAATGCATCTTCCTCAGCACCTATTTTTTGCCAGATTTCAGCTTCAAGAACATCTTTATAACGTTTATGGGTAACTCTTTCAATTAAGAAAGTAAGGATAGTTGTGTTAACTGAAGAATATTCAAAAACCTCACCGGGTTCTCTTAGCTTTTTCATGCTTTTAAATACATTCATAGGGTTTTCTAAAGCCCCTTCATCTGATGGAAAGCCTATTGCCTGAAAATATTGGTAAAAACAAGTGTTGGGATCACTGAAGGCATCTTCTTCATGTTCTTTACAATCAATTCCAGAAGCCATATCCAAAATGTCAATTACCTTCACTTCTTCCCATGCACTCCCTTTTAGTTCATTTAAGTAAAATGCAATAGGTTGCTCAACATCTATTTGATTTCTGTCTTCCAGAATACCAATGATAGTCGAGACAAAAGTTTTAGAGATTGACCAGTAGATGTGGTTGTCGTGGGTAAACATTCTTGGATACTCTTCATATATAATTTTCCCTTTGGAGAGAATGATTATGCCATCTGTCGGTGATTGAGCTATATAGTCTTTTAGGGTTGTTTCTCCGTAGCTTGTATGAATGTTAGCTTCGGCAAGATCTCCATGAAGTTCCTTTTCTAATCGCCTCACTTCGCCTTTTTTATGTATGAGTGCATGTTCCCAAAACTCGTACATGTTTAGGAAAACATATCTTGTCAAATCTCCTCCAGATGCCCAGGTACTTATAGGATAGTCAAATGCTTTATGGATTTCTCTGGATTCTTCCAGCGTAAAACCTTCATAGGATTGGGCATTCACCCCAAAGCAGAAAAGAACAAAAGTGTAGACAAATATTAATCTTTTCATGAATAAAAATATAACTTATTTGATAGATGTATTAGGTTAGCATAACCAGGGAACTTACAATTTAAAGATTTTAAAATACATGTGAGTTAAAAAAAATAAAGGGTACTGCATAAGAAAAGTGGTTTATCTGGTAGGTAAATAAAATATAATCT
>CAZFFW010000109.1:0-18544 GCA_964518125.1 uncultured Porifericola sp. | reverse complement strand
TATAACCGTAGAAATAATGCTCCTTGCCTTCCGGCACAAAGGGATCACCGGGCACGTAGCGTCGTACTGTACCGGGATGATTCACATCCGGGCAGGGCCACTGGAGTCCGGGCTGCTCTTTCATGCGCTCCCGGGTAATGCCCTCAAAATTATAGACACTGTAGGCCGAGAAGTGCCGATATTCCTCCCATACCTCCGCTGAAGTCTTGGCACTAATCAGGTCGCCATGGCCCAGCCTTTCGGCCAGGTCTACCAGTATCTGCAGATCAGAACGGGATTCAGCATAAGGCTCCTGCAGCTGCTGGATAATCTGGTAGCGACGCTCTGTCTGCCCATAGGTACCGTCTTTTTCAATATAAAGGGCGGCGGGGAGGAGTACATCAGCGTACTTTGCTGTAGCGGTATCCTGGTAAGCTTCGGCTACTACCATAAAGGTCTGCTCCATCCCGGGCAGGTACTGCTCACGGTTGGGCAGGCTCTGTGCCGGGTTGGTACACATGTTCAGCATCACCTTCACCTTGCCCTCGTTCATGGCTTTGAAAAGCGAGAGCGCATCATAACCGGGTTTGGGATTGATGGTACCGGGTGGCACGCCCCAGAGCTTTTCAACCTCACGCCGATGTTCTTCCACCACGATCTTGCGCCCGTTGGGCAGCAGGTGGGCCAGTGAGCCGGTATCTCTCACGCCACCACAGGCATTACTCTGCCCGGTCAGCGAAAGCGGAGTGGCTCCCGGCCTGCCGATCTGCCCGGTGATCAGGTGCAGGCTGTTGAGATTGTTATTCAGAAATGTACCCTGAATCCGCTGGTTGATGCCCATCGTCCACATGGACATGGTCGCTTTGGAACTGGCAAAAAGAAAAGCCACTTCCCTGATCTGCGAAGCAGCAATGCCCAGTTCGGCTGCTACGTTTTCGGGTGCATAATCCTGCAGAAACGCCCGGAAGTCTTCAAAAGAAACAAATTCACTACCGTTAGAAAAGTTGACATGCTGACTGATGAAATCCTCATCGTACAGCCCGTCTTCCAGGATGGTGTACATCATGGCATTGAGCAGCAGCATATCGGTGCCGGGCACTACCGGCAGGTAGTAATCGGCCCGTTCGGCAGTGGGCGTACGGCGTGGGTCTACCACGATTACCTTGACAGCCGGGTTCATCTTTCGGCGGATGGAAATACGCTCCCACAGGGGCGGGTGGCATTCGTAAGTATTGCTGCCGATCAGGAAAAAAACATCAGCATAGTCTATATCTTCGTAAGCACCGGGCGGCTCGTCTTTACCGAAAGTCTGGGTGTAGCCAAAGGCCGCCGAGGCCATACAGAGGCGGGGATTGCCATCTACATTATTGGAGCCAATCCCTGCTTTGAACAACTTATTGGCGGTATATGACTCTTCAATCAACAATTGTCCAGAGCCGTAGAAAGCGACACTTTCGGGTCCATGCTGGTCAATGGCTTCCTGAAATTTGCTGGCGACCAGTTCCATCGCTTCCTCCCAACTGGCTTCCTGCAGTTCTCCGTTCCGCCGTATCATGGGTGTGGTAACGCGGCCTTCTTTATTCTTCATCAGGAAGTCAAGGGTAGAGCCTTTGATGCAGATGATGCCTTTGTTGTGGGCGTTTTTGTTGCCTCTGACACGCACCAATTGTCCATCTTCACCCATGCCCAGCATCAGGCTGCAGCCGGTGCCGCAGTAGCGGCAGACGGAATTGTACCAGGCTTGCACCGGCCCTTCGTCTACTACGATCTCGCTCAGTGCCCAGCCGCCTCCGGCCATGGCAGCTACCGCAGCCGCACCACCACCGAGCTTGAGAAAAGAACGCCGGGAAAAACTATGGATTTCTTTGTCACTTTCGTAGGGAGTAGAGGATTGCTTATCTTCTTCAGCCATAAACTTTAAAGATGAAAAAATGAAAAATTACAGAGGCGCTGGATAAAAAATGTAAGCAGCCACCTGACGGTATACTCAAAATATAAAAAATCAGGGACATGCGTAAACGGAGAAGCTTCTTTGTCAGAATTAAGTATATATGCGCGACTAATGATGCGCAAACATAGCTAGTTGACTAGCCATAAATTATCAACAGAATTTGGTCAAATTTTGCGGTACACCTTGCGGCTTATGATCTTTACCCTACCCTTCTCTTCCAGCGCTTTGATACTGCGGATCACCGTTTCTACCCGCAGGCCGGTCATGTCGGCGATCTGCTGGCGGGTCAGGGGTACTTCAAAGTATTTTTCTCCGTCTTCGCCATTACTTTCTTCCCCTTTGAGGTAGTCTATCAGCGTCAGGATACGGTGCTCCGGCGGATGGCTGGACATCTCCCGCATGATCATGGCCTTGTACTGCAGGCGCTTGCAGAGCGTAGCGGTGATCATCCAGTGAATGTCAAAATTCTCTTTCAGCAGTTGCACCAGGTTTTCCCTGGGTAACTTCAGCAGTAGCGTTTCTTCCATGGCTACGGCATTACTGGGGTAGCCGAAGTCAGCAAAAAGCGGTGGCTCGCCGAAGCTTTCGCCGTCCTGAAAGATACCTTGGGTAAACTCCTGTCCGTCCGGGCTGAAGTTAGCCATTTTCACCTTGCCCGTTATGATCTGCCAGTAGTAGAGCGCCTTATCATCTTCCATAAACAGCATTTCATCCTTGCTGAAGCTGGCTTCCCTGGCTCCGTACTTTCTTAAAATATCTTCTGCTATCATATCATCAACTGGTTTCTACCGGGTAAATCTACATCTGTAAGCTTAGCAAGTAAGCAAAAAAAAATGGGAAAATTCGGGTCTATATGATTCAAGTCGTTTACCTGTCAGTCCTATCCGTTCTGCTTTTGCAGTCAACATAAACCGATAGATATCTCCCGGATTTTGATGATGCGCAAGCTGGACATTTCGGCATTGCTGGACTTTTGCGGGCTCGGTGTTCAATAAATTTTTCGGCACTTCGCTGGGTATCATGCTGGTACTGGGCTGCTCGCTGGTATGGATGACCATTCTGCTCTGGGGCGTAAAGAAAACCGCCGAGCATCGGGATTTTTTAATAATACCAGGCGGGAAGCCCTCCAGCTAGGACCACCGAGATAGCCGTCACTCGCCGGCGGCGAGCGACAGGAAATGAAATAATGATAATATTTTCTCACTTTATGATTGAGGTCATAAGCGATTGTCTTGTATTGCTATAGTTTTGTGATGAAGGTTGGGGCCTGAAGTTCGGCAGGTCAGTACCCCTTTCACCCGCTGCTATTTGTCTGGCTGACAGGTTTACAAATCAGTCTGCTGCTACGCATCTGGGGAATACTGGCAGGCATGGCAGAAATACGACACTGGGCCGGAATGTTCAACAGCCTCATCATCCTGGCCTATCTCGTAAGCCTGGGAACTATTGCCGCACGTATGTCGCTAAAAACTAGTGCTTTATCAAGAGCGAGATGTTAGACTTAAGCATGCCGCTTTTAATATTTCAACCTTCAATTTGTAATTTTCAATTCATTCAAAAGATGAAAGACATAGAAACCAAAAAAGACATTCGCCTGATGGTAGATGCCTTCTACGAGAAAGTAAACCGGGACGAACTACTTTCGCCGGTCTTCAATGATTTTGCCGGGGTCCACTGGGATACGCATCTGCCCAAAATGTACGACTTCTGGGCAAAACTGCTGCTGGGAGATACTGCTTATAAAGGTAGTCCATTTGACAAACACCTGCCCCTGCCCATTGAAGGGGAGCATTTTGACCGCTGGATCAGCCTGTTTATGGAAACGCTGGACGAACATTTTTCCGGACAGAAAACCGAGGAAGCGCGTATGAAAGCGCGTAGCATTGCGGATATTTTCCGCTTCAAGATGAAGACGCTTAAATCAGTATGATCAATTATGCCAGAGAGTACAGCCGTGTTCGCCGTACAAGAGCGTACTTCCCTGATCTTCAGAAGGTGGGCAGGGGTTTCCCTCCTTTTTCTGCTGATCGGGGCGGTGTTGGGTGCATTTCTGCGTTCATTTTTCGTATTTCCTACTTCCGGTCTCAACTATAAATTTTGGCTGCACGGCCATTCGCACGTGGCCTTTTTAGGGTGGATCTTCAATGCGCTGTATGTGGCATTGGTGGCAGCGTATGTTCGGAGCGAAAAACTCAGAACTTACCACAGGCTTTTCTGGACTATTCAGCTGACGGTGCTGGGTATGCTGGTTCTCTTTCCCCTGCAGGGCTATGCGGCGGGTAGCATTATCGTATCCACGCTGCACGTTCTTTTGTCCTATTTTTTTGCCTGGCGTATTGTTAAAGACCGCAGCGATGCTACACGTAAGGGAGGAAGACAGCACTTTTCATTCAGGATCATCCGATTTGCCATTCTGCTGATGCTTTTTTCCTCACTGGGACCTTTTGCCCTGGGGCCCATTATGGCGCAGGGGCTGAGCACTACCCACTGGTATCATTTGGCCATCTACTTTTACCTTCATTTTCAGTACAATGGCTGGTTTTTGTTTGCTATCATCGGGTTATTCTTCTATTGGCTGGAGCACAGTAACATCCACTACCAAAAGTCTGACGGCCGGGCTTTCTTCCTGCTCAATGCTTTTGCGGCCATTCCTGCATATGCCTCCTCCGTCCTCTGGACACAGCCTCCCGCATGGTTGTACTGGCTAGCCGGAGCGGCAGCGCTTTCGCAGTTGATCAGCCTTTATTTCTTATTCCGCATCCTTAAAAGGAAGCCGGGTTTCTGGAAGAATCATCTGGGCTCCAAGGCAGCATTGCTTTTCTCCCTGGTCCTGCTTTCGCTCATCACCAAAAATATACTTCAAGTCGCCGAAGCTTTTCCCTGGGTCGCGGACCTGGCTTACCGGCAGCGTAATCTGGTAATCGCCTACCTGCACCTGAACTTTATCGGCATCATTACTTTCTTTTTGCTGGGCTGGTTTGAGATGCAGGGATGGCTGCACCTAAAGCGAAAGATCCATCGGGCTGGACAGTGGCTTTTTGTAGCGGGTTTTGTGCTGAGCCAACTGGTGCTGGTGGTGCAGGCCCTGCTCAACCTCAGCGGACATCCGGGTTTTCCTGATTATTTTTCCCTGCTGTTCTACCTCAGTCTGTCCATGCCTGTGGGACTGGTACTGCTTATTTATTCACAAACTTTTTCCCGCACAAAAGAATATTTTTCTACTTCCTTGTGACTGAGATCATAAATCCCACAGTTCTCTTAGGTTTATCTTTGGTAATCATTGAACTATAAATCTAAGCTAATGAGCACTTTAGATGTAAGAAATATACCACCGCAGGAGAAGCATCCTACAATTTTCCGCATGTTTGACGCCTTGTCTGAAGGAGACCGTCTGACCATCATCAACGACCACGATCCGCGTCCGCTGATGTATCAGTTTAAAGCAGAACGACCAGATTTGTTTCGCTGGGAGCCTGTAGCATCAGGGCCCGAGCTGTGGAGAGTAGACATTCACAAAGAACAACAGCACCTTAGCCTGGGAGAAATGGTACAACTGTACCCACAGGCTGCCAGTGTTTTTAATCGCCTGAAGATTGACTATTGCTGCCAGGGTAAAAGGAAGTTTGCGGAGGCCTGCAAGGAAGCCGGACTTGATCCGGTGGAAGTAAGGAAAGAAGTCATGGAGCAGCCGGCTGAGAAAAAATCTCTGCGGGTAGACGACTGTCCACTACCTGTGCTTTGCGATTTTATCGTCAGCAACCATCATACTTATGTGCGTACTGCCGGAGCGGAGATTCACCAGCTGGCCGAAAAAGTGGGTAAAGTTCACGGTGAACACCATCCGGAATTGATAAAAATTTACCACGAGTTTATTGAACTGCACGGGGAACTGCTGCATCATTTGCAAAAGGAGGAAGAACTACTATTTCCCCTAATCAAAAAAATGGATGCAGGAGGTACAGATATGGCAGATGTAGCGCCCGAAGAACTGTTCAGAGAACTAGAGGAAGAACATGAGGACGCCGGGACAGAGATGAAGCGAATACGAAAAATCACGCATGACTACCAGCCTCCCGAAGATGCCTGCCAGTCATACCGACTGCTTTTCCGGGAGTTACAGGCTTTCGAAGAAGATTTGTACAGACATGTGTACCTGGAGAACCATATACTGATGCCCCGATTCCGAAAGCAGCTAAAGGCATCTGTAGATCAGCGATGACAACAGGTTGAGGTGCCAAATATATTCGGGGTTCAGTATATGACAAAAAAGCCAACCGATTGCTCAGTTGGCTTCTCTAAATTTCTCAAAAAAGATGCTTATACCTCTACCGGAATTTCTACCATCATGGTATCCCACATCATCATCATCTTGTTTCCGGTTTCGTTAAACTTGATGGTGAAAGGCTCATACTTTTCGCTGCTTTTCTGTACTGGTACATCAAAACGCACCACATCTTTGCTTTCGTCATACTCGTAAGCTCCCCACAATCCGAGTTCACTATTCAGGATAATGGTCCAGCTATCTTTGTTGGGTATAGCAAACATAGAATAGGTACCGGCTTCTACGTTTTGTCCGCCGAGTTTTACATCTTCGGTAAGGGTAATCTCAGTGGCTTCGTTGGCTCCTAATCTCCATACTTTTCCGAAAGGCTCCTGCTCACCGAGCATTTTCCTGTTACGCAGGTGAGGCTGACCGTACATTACCTTGATGTAGGCTCCATCCTTTTTCATCCTGGCAACAGACATCGGGCTGGGGCGAGGCTCTACAGCTTTCTGGGCAATGACACTTTCGCTTGCCAGCAGTATCACGATCAGGGCAAAGGTTGTGAGAAAAATGCTTCTTTTCATAGCGTTTGGTATTTATTTAGTTCAACTTATAGATAATCAAATGTAAACAAAAAAGGCATATCAAATGGTAAAGTCAATGACAAAGATAAATTTTGGCTGGCATACATCCACCATCCGTCAGATGACGTTAACTTCCGGTGTAATATCAATACCAAACTGCTCCCGGACTGATTCCTGGATATCCATGGCCAGGGCATATACTTCTGCTCCTTTGACATTTCCGTGGTTCACCAGCACCAGTGCCTGTTTGCTATGCACGCCTGTATTGCCTACCCTTTTGCCTTTCCATCCGCACTGCTCTATTAACCAGCCAGCGGGCACTTTAACCTCATCTTCAGAAACCGGATAGCCTGGAATCTGCTCATAAGACTGCTGCAGGGCCTCATATTTTTCTTTGCTCACCACCGGGTTTTTAAAAAAACTGCCGGCGTTGCCAATTTCCCTGGGATCTGGCAGTTTACTCTGCCGTATCTGTATTACCGCATCACTGACCTCTTCTATGGCAGGGCGCGGCTTATAGGCTGCAGCAGCCCTTATCTGCTGCAAGGTTTCCTCTATGGTTCCATAGGAAGTGTTGATCTCCGGCTTTTTGCTTAGTCTGAAGGTCACTGAAGTAATGACATACTTTCCCTTCAGCTCATTTTTAAACACACTGTCGCGATAGCCGAAGCGGCAGGCTTCATGGTTAAAAATGCGCAGTTCACCGGTTTCAAGGCTTACAGCTTCCAGGCACTCAAATACATCCTGGATTTCAACCCCGTAGGCACCGATATTCTGCATGGGAGCCGCTCCTACCGTACCAGGTATCAGAGATAGATTTTCAATGCCACCGTATCCTTTAGAGATGCAGTAGAGCACAAACTGATGCCAGTTCTCACCTGCTCCGGCTTTTACCCACACATCGGTCTGGTCTTCTTCCAGTACTTCAACGCCTCTTATATCCATCTTAATCACCAAACCATCAAAGTCCCGGGTAAGCAATACGTTACTTCCCCCACCCAGGATAAACACCTCCTGCTGCTGATAAAGTGATGTTGATATCAATTGCTGCAGGTCCTCGGGATTGAGGATACTGGTAAAATAACGAGCATTGGAGTCTATACCGAAGGTATTGAATGGTTTGAGCGAAATATTTTCTTCTATCGTCATCTTCTGCTAATGATCATTGGCTGTATTGCAATTGTAAATAAAACGTCTCAAGTTTAAAGCCGAAAATCAGGATCACCTAAAAAACGTAAGTTCTGAGCTTTATCTTACCACAGCATGCAGGAATTTGAAGAATATCTGACCAATAAGAAAATTAATGCCAAAGCCTTTCGCGAAAACGAAGCGGAAATCTGGGCAGAGTGGCAGCAGCTTTTTTCAGAAGTACATCCTAATAGTTTTACCCAGCAGAAGCTGTTCCTGATCAATGCTGTCAGAAGAAAATATCCGGTAAACAGTGAAGAGACAAATGACATAACGAGACAGCCAAAACCCAAACCAAAATTCAAGATACCACCCAGGCCCAGAAAAGAAGAATAATCAATCCTGCGTGGTGACGCTCTGATCGGCATGCTTGGCCTTATCTTTTTCTTTTTTCTCCACAAAAGCTTTCTCTTCTGCCTTGGCCTGGTCTATGACAAACTCTTCTTCTTCGCGCTCCTCGTAGAGGTACTCGTTAATTTTTTTGCGGAGCTCTTTAGCAGGCAGGTTGTGGTAAACTTCCCCATTCCGTGCCGCTGACATTTGCCCGGTTTCTTCTGAGACAATCACCACCAGGGTATCGGTAATCTCTGTCATACCTACTGCGGCTCGGTGTCGAAGGCCAAACTCGGCAGGCAGGTTATCTCTTTCTGTAACAGGCAAAATACAGCGGGCTGCCTTAATACGATTTTCATGTACGATTACCGCACCATCATGAAGAGGACTGTACTTATTAAAAATTGCGAGCAGAAGACGTTTGGAGACAACCGCATCAATCTCATCTCCTGATTCGGCATAAAACTTAAGGGGGGAATTTTTGGAGAACACGATGAGCGCCCCGGTGTTGGAACCGCTCAGGCTTTTGGCAGCATCAATGATAGGCGTTACATTGATTTTGCCGTCTTCGTTATCTTTTTTCCAGAAGCTTTTGAAGAAATTTTCACGGTTGAAAGCAGTGGTTTTTCCTACCAGCAGAAGGAACTTACGTATTTCCGGCTGAAATAATATAATCACAGCCAGCACACCAACGCCCATAAACTGGCCAAGAATCGCGCTCAGCAATTCCATCTCAGCCGCTTTCACTACCAGGAAAATGAGGTAAAGCGTTAAAAATCCAAAGAAAATGCTCAGGGCTACACTTCCCTTCATCAACTTGTATACCTGGTACAGCAATATGCTGACCAGGCCGATATCAATGATATCTACCCAGCTAATTTCGAGAAACCCTATGGAAAAAAGATAAATCAACTATATGTATATTTTAATAATTTAATGGTTTGTACAGCTTCTTTTACATCATGTACCCTCAGCACGGAAGCGCCATTCAGGAGAGCCAGTGTATTCAGCACCGTTGTTCCGTTGAGGGCCTCATCCGGGCTTATCCCCAGACGCTTATAGATCATTGACTTTCTGGATAAACCTGCCATCAAAGGCACATCCAGCATCTGGAATACTGCTAACTTTCTTAACAGCTCGTAATTCTGGTCAATATTCTTGGCGAAACCAAAGCCCGGATCAATAATTACATCTGCAACACCTTTTTCTCTCAGCAGCATCAGTCTGCTGTGGAAGAAGCCAACAATTTCACCACACAGATCATCATAGTGGCACAGCTCTTTCATATTCTGTGGGGAGCCTTTCATATGCATGAGCACGTAAGGAACCTGCAAAAAAGCCACCGTATCAAACATTTTCTTGTCTAACGTACCTCCGGATATGTCGTTAATCATACAAGCGCCTGCCTCTACCGCCTCTTGAGCTACGTCCGCACGAAAAGTATCTATTGATATATACGCCTCAGGAAAGTTTTTTGATACTAAAGCGACGCAATTTATCGCACGTTTTTTTTCTTCTTCTACGCTGATGTCCGTAGCGCCCGGTCTGGAAGAATAACCACCTATGTCAATGATCGTTGCCCCCTGCCGGAGGATTTGCTCTGCCTGCCTCAAGAGCGCAGATTCGCTGCTATCATAACGCCCTCCGTCATAAAAAGAATCCGGAGTAACATTTAAAATTCCCATTACAATAGGGCTATGCAGATCTACTAAATTTCCCTTAAAATTGAGTGTTTTTTTAGAGGAAAATGCTTTACCTTTTGTCTTTAAATCAATTTTCGTACCCAAGTGACTTTATATATTAAATAATTTTGAAAAATCAAACCGAACACGAATATAATCAAGTTGTCAAAGCCTGCAAAGAGCTCTTTGAAAAGAAGACCCGGGACTATGGCACAGCATGGAGGATACTACGCCTCCCCTCGCTGACCGACCAGATCTATATCAAAGCACAGCGTATACGTTCCATACAGGAGAAGGGCAAACAGCAGGTAGATGATCCCCTGACCGACGAATTCCTGGGTATAATCAACTATTGTATCATTGCACAATTACAGATAGAGTTGCAGGATAATACCCAGCTGGACATGAACTTTCAGCAACTGGAACCGCTTTATGATAGGGTAGTGACGGAGACTATGGATCTGCTGCAAAACAAAAACCATGACTATGGAGAAGCATGGCGAGAGATGAGGGTCAGTTCTATGACGGATATTATCCTGATGAAACTCCTGCGGGTGAAGCAGATTGAAGATAATAAAGGCAAAACACTGGTATCAGAGGGCGTAAAAGCCAATTACCAGGATATGATGAATTATGCGGTTTTTTGCCTGATTAAGTTAAATTTTATCCAGTAGTAATTATACACGTATGAATGCATTAGTTCAGATTTCCCGTTTTCTGGTTGGTGGTCTGTTTATCTTTTCCGGTTTGATTAAAATCAATGACCCTGTAGGTACTGCGATCAAACTGGAAGAGTATTTTGAGGTTTTTGCTGCTGATTTTGCGCCGTTTTTCGCTGCTTTTGTGCCGGCGGCACTATTCTTCTCAGTACTGCTTAGTGTACTGGAGGTTGTACTGGGCGTAGCTGTTCTGGTAAATTATCGGATGAAGATTACCGCCTGGATATTGCTCGGGCTTATTGTTTTCTTCACTTTCCTGACGTTTTATTCTGCTTATTTTAATAAAGTGACGGATTGTGGTTGTTTTGGCGATGCCATTAAACTTACTCCCTGGCAGTCATTTATTAAAGATATCATACTGCTGGTGCTAATTCTGATCATTTTTATCAGACGCAATGATCAAAAGCCCTTTCTGACCAGCTATACAGCTGATATTACCATAGGTGTAGTCGCTTTTGTCAATGTGATGGGGGCAGTTTTCGCCATACAGCATTTACCATATCTGGACTTTAGAGCTTATAAAATTGGGGCAAATATTCCCCGCTTGATGCAGCCCTCCGAACAGTTGAAGTACAAATACATCATGACCAAAGATGGTAAAGAGGAGGAGTTCATTGATTACCCCACTGAGCAGGGCTATGAGTTTAAGGAAATGATCCTGCTGAATCCAGAGGCACAGCCAAAAATCACTGACTACAGTGTCTGGAACCCTGAAGGTGATTTTACTGAACAAACCTTTGAAGGCAATAAACTCCTGATTATCATGTACGATGCCCTCAAAGCTGATACTGAATCTATCTCAGTGATCAAAGAACTCATCAGCCAGCTGCCGGCAGAGGTAGATCCTGTCATACTGACTTCTTCGGGAGAGAAGATATTCGAGAGTTTCCGGCATGAGCATCAGCTGGCGATACCGTATTATTTTGCGGATGCTACCGTATTGAAAACCATTATCAGGGCTAATCCTGGTCTTGTGCTAGTACAAAATGGTGTAGTGGTCGGTAAATGGCATCATAACGATGTGCCTGATGCTGAAAAGATACAGGGTATTGTAAGGGCCGGTGTCGCATCATCAGAATAACGAACACATCGCCGAAATGAAAATCTTTCTAGTAGGATTACCCGGTTCCGGTAAGTCAACACTAGCCCGTCAGCTGGGCAGGCTTATGGAGATGGCGTTTATCGATCTTGACCATGAGATAGAGCACATTACCCGCATGCCCATCAGTGAAGTTTTTCAGCATCATGGCGAAGCCTACTTCAGGGAGGTGGAAAGAGATACACTCGATAAAGTAATCCATGAGCGGCCAGAATTTGTGATGGCTACCGGAGGGGGTACCCCATGCTTTCATCAGAACATGGAAAAGATGAACCAGGTGGGTATTACCATTTTTATTGATATCCCTTCACAGGAAATAATAGGACGTATGTCCAAAAAGGGAATGGCTGACAGACCGCTGTTCCGGGATCTGGATGAGCAGAATATGGTAGCAGAATTTGATAAAAAATTCAGCCACAGGATACCTTATTATCATCTGGCCAAAATAGAAATATCAGGTGATCATATCACTCCCGAGCGTATTATCCACCTGATATCTCTTCATCAGTCTTCTGAGGCATCTAGAAATTGAAGCCCAGGGAAAGTATCACATTGGTGATGTTGTTTTCTGCCTGGGGAAGTCCCCCTTCAAAAAACTGGGCTCCCTGGTAAGGAAAAAAGTCTGTTTCAAACTGTGTCCTGGAAACTGCCAGGTCAGCAAAAAACTTAGGTGTGCTGATTCCAACGCCCCCTGACAAAATACTACGGTCGCGGCTCAGATTATCGTTCACGTACTGTGTAGGGTCGGCATACATGGCATACCCTGCCCTCAGTCGGAAAATATCGTAGCGGAATTCTCCACCAACTTTATAATTCACAACTGACTTCAGAATCTGGTCGATGTTTTCATTAACACTGCCCGTATTAAAATCATTGGAATTGAAGGTATTGTTGGCATAGTTTACGTATTCTACATCGGCAGTCAGGAATCCGTACTTCTCAAAAAAGTAAGCAAAACCTCCACTCACGCGTGAAGGTGTAGACAAGGTATATTCAGCAAAATTTCTGTTGCCCGGTATCCTTTCATCCACTACATCAAATGGTTCGCTATCATCGGTTTCCTGAATACCTCGTACGCTGGATTCCAGGTCGAAGAAGTATTCTTCCGTAAGGCTGTAAAATGTGCGGGTTACATAAGATAAGCCAAGTGTAAGTTCATTGACAGGGCGGTAAGTTACGCCGAGAGAGGCATTCACCCCACTACCATCAATCCTCAATTCCTCGTCCAATATCACTTCATCCACAAAATTAACGGAAAACTGGTCATCTACCGGAAAGTAAGGGAAACCTGCTTCCACATCGTCTATGTACTGATCGGTATAAACCGGCACTTCTGTGAACCTTGAATTCTTTTGATAAGAAAAGTTCTTAAATCCAATGCTGGCTCCAAAATAAACCTTGTCTTTAAAATTACCTCCGTAGGCAAAATTCCACTGACTTTGCCTGCCCATTTCTTCTACACTTCCTTCCTGTCTGGACAGTGTACCTACCGGGATAGATGCTACATACTCCACTCCATTGGGCCTGGGGTTGATGAGATAATTAAAAAACGCCGCATCAATATAGCCCGGAAAGTTGTCGTTGGCAGCATTTTGATCCAGTTCACTGGAAGGGATTCCTTCAGCCTGCAGGGCAAACTCATCTAAGATAGAGAAAGAATTTTCACCAGGTCCATATACATAGTCATAGTTGTATGTATTGGTCTGGTTGTAAGTGATAGCAAAGGAACCACCACGATAATCAGCCGGAATGATATCATCCTTGGTGTTGTTGATGACTACGCCGAAATTAGCAATGTTGAAATTGGTGTTAAAGTTTTCTGAGCTATTTCCCAAAAAACGAGAATTGGCTCCAACATACTGAAAACCTGGTGTCAGCACAGCCTGTGAGCGGTTATAAAAACCCAGGCCTGCAGGATTCAGGTAAGCAGAGCTAATATCTCCGCCCAGCGCTACGCCTGCCCCGCCAAATCCCTGGAAGCGCGCTGTTCCGGCGGGTAAGCTTCTACTGATCAGCAGGGCATCTTCTGCTACCTGCGCAAAGACAGCTGCAGTAAGCCCCAGACTCAGTAAAACGGTTAAGGTATATTTTTTATTGATTACTTTCATAGTGTTAAATCGATAGATAATGACAAAAAAATAGTGTAGTAAGATAACGTCTCACTACACTACTTATTACTGAATTATCTTAAGACTGTTACGTCAGGAGCATGATTTACTCCCCTCCGCCACCACGTGATCCGCGGCTACCGCCACTACTGCTACCGGAAGAACTACCTCTGCTGTAGCTACCGCTACTGGAACCACCATAACTTCCGCTGCTGCGGCTGCGCGATCCACTATTGTAGCTGGGAGAAGAGCTTCTGGTATTTCCATAGCTTCCTCGGCTATAACTTCCGCTTCTCGAGTTTGTACCATAACTACTTCTGGAAGGGCTTGTGCTCCGAGAGCGTGTATAAGTGCTGCTCCGGCTACTACGTGCCGCCTCAGTCGTAGAGAATGATCTGCTGCTTCTACTGGCCGGCGTAGTGCTACGATATACCCTGCTGGATTCAGCAGATCTGGCATTAGCCCTTGAACGCTGGTAGTATTCATTCTGT
The DNA here is from genome assembly GCA_964518125.1 of uncultured Porifericola sp. GTDB lineage: Bacteria > Bacteroidota > Bacteroidia > Cytophagales > Cyclobacteriaceae > Catalinimonas. Next base: position 4,146 of record CAZFFW010000109.1, on the reverse strand, counting down.
GATCTGGTAAAATCACGGTTGCTACTGGTGCGAGCATTTGTCCTGTTGGTAGTACCGCGTGTAACAGCAGCGTTTCTGTCTGCTACTGAACGTCCGCGTACTGTAGCATTGCTGCGAGGTGTCGTAGCCCTGCTCACTCTCTGGATATTCCTTCCGTTGGTGACCAGACGACGATTTACTCCCAGATTTTCATTGTTGTTAATGATCACAACTCCAGGGCGATTCCAGTATGATCCGTAAAAGCCATCATTGAATCCCATCGCATAACCGTTGCGGAATCCCCAAGGGCTAAAGAATGGATCTCTCCAGGGACGGTAAGCCCATGCATTACCAAAGCCCCATCCTGGACGACCCCAACCGAATCCCATACTGATGCCCATATTAAATCCAGGTCTCCAGCCCCATCCGGCACCGGCAAACGCTGAAGGCCCCCAGAATGGATCATAAAACGGATCCATAAGGAAGGGATCGAAAAAAGGACTAGCGCCCCAACCGCCGCCAAAAGCGGGGTTTCCGAAAGTACTGGCAGGACCGTAGAAATTATTTACAACCTGAGGCTGGTTACCACTTGGCATATAGTCCTCACGCTCAAACTCTTCCACATAGTATTCCTCATTCTGAGCAACACTTTCTTCCTGGTTCAGCTGATTTCCAGCATTGTACTTGGCAATGTATTCAGGGTTAACGTTCTTGGAGGAATAGCTCTGTTGATCAAACACATACGATCCCTGCTGATAGTCAGCCTTCTTCGGATCATTGAGTTTGGTAAACTCTACGGTATTTCTGTCACTAGCCGTAAAGTAGAGATCATCATACTCACTGGTCTGGGCAAACTGGTCTGATGTCGCACAAGCGCTCATCAGGGTCAATCCGGCCAAACCAAATGCAAAACGTGTTAAATAGGTTTTCATAAATATCCTCCCTTTTATTCTATTACTCTATTAATTATTATACGGCAAAGTAAGAAAATAGATTTGTAATAAATATCTTTGCCTGTATTAAATATACCGAATTTAACGAAAAATTCACAAATATAGTACCAACAAAAAGTATCTCATGAGTAAAGGACTACCCAAAAGAAGTGAAGATTATTCTGCCTGGTACAACGAACTGGTTAAACGCGCTGATCTTGCTGAAACCTCAGATGTAAGAGGCTGCATGGTGATTAAGCCATACGGCTACGCCATATGGGAAAAAATGCAGGCCCAGCTCGACAGAATGTTTAAGGCCACTGGTCATAGTAACGCATATTTTCCGCTTTTCATTCCAAAATCATATCTGAGCCGTGAGGCAGACCACGTAGAAGGCTTCGCCAAAGAGTGTGCCGTAGTGACGCATCACCGCCTTAAAAATGCTGAAGATGGCAGCGGGGTAATAGTAGACCCGGAAGCGAAGCTGGAAGAAGAACTTATAGTCCGCCCTACTTCCGAAACTGTCATCTGGAACGCTTATCGCAACTGGATACAGTCTTACCGTGACCTGCCCCTGCTCATTAATCAGTGGGCCAATGTGGTGCGTTGGGAGCTCCGGACACGGCTTTTTTTGCGTACAGCTGAATTCCTCTGGCAGGAAGGCCATACTGCCCATGCCAGTAAGCAGGAGGCAGTAGAAGAAACGGTACGTATGATGAATGTATATGCCGAATTTGCCGAAAACCATATGGCAATGCCGGTAATTAAAGGAATCAAAACTGAAAGCGAACGCTTTGCTGGTGCGGTAGATACCTATTGTATTGAAGCCCTGATGCAGGATGGCAAAGCATTACAGGCAGGAACCTCGCACTTCCTGGGTCAGAATTTTGCCAAAGCTTTTGACGTAAAATTTGCTACCAAAGAGGGTGGTTTAGAACACGTTTGGGGAACATCCTGGGGTGTAAGTACCCGTCTGATGGGAGCGTTGATCATGGCCCATTCTGATGACAATGGCCTTGTGCTACCGCCTAAACTTGCCCCTATTCAGGTGGTTATTGTACCTATTTTCAGGAAAGAAGAGGAATTGGCAGCCATCAGCGAAAAGGCAATGAGAATCAAATCGCAACTTGAGGAAGTGGGTATATCTGTAAAATATGATGACCGTGATACGCACAAACCGGGTTGGAAATTTGCTGAATACGAGCTGAAAGGCGTTCCTGTACGCCTAGCGCTGGGGCCACGTGATCTTGAAAATGGCACAATCGAACTGGCACGAAGGGATACCCTGGAAAAGCAGTCCTTTTTGGCAGATGATTCCCTAGCCGGATACATCAACAAATTGCTGGATGAGATGCAGCAGAATATTTATCATAAAGCAAACACTTTTCGTGAGGAGAAAACCTATAAGGTTGACACATACGAAGAGATGAAAAACGCCCTGGAGGAAAAAGGCGGATTCATCCTGGCTCATTGGGACGGTACTGCAGAAACTGAAGCAAAAATTAAAGAAGAAACCAAGGCTACCATCCGTTGTATCCCTCTGGATGCCGAAAAAGAAGCAGGCAAATGCGTTTATTCCGGGAAACCTTCTGATAAAAGAGTGGTCTTTGCCAAAGCATATTAATCTCGTATATTGAAGGGGGCTTATGCCCCCTTAATTTTTATCACATGTGGCTGGCTATTATAATCCTCTTACTTATTGGTGTACTGCTCATTATTACTGAGCTGATATTTATTCCTGGCACTACTATATTTGGCATAGCAGGGCTTGTCTTAGCTGCAGCGGGAGTTGTCATGTCTTTCATAAATTTTGGTACTGCTACGGGTCTAACAGTATTAGGTGTTACTTTTGCCGTTATTCTATTGCTACTGCTGATCAGTTTCAGGTCCAATACCTGGGATAATCTTTCTCTTAAAAGTGCCAGTACCAGTAGAGTAAATGATGAGGAAAAGAATAATCTCTGGAAAGGCGACGTCGGAATAGCACTTTCTACGCTAAGGCCCAGTGGCAAAGCTGAGTTCAATGAAAAGACTGTGGAAGTCAGTACGCTTGGACAATACCTTGAAGAAGGCACAAAAATCCGTATCATTGCCATACGCGATAGCAGAATATTTGTTGAAGCGACCGAAAAAGAACCTACAATCTAAATTATGTAACCTTTATGGATGGACTTTCCCTCATTCTGATCATTGTAGCCTCAATAGTGGCTTTTTTTACTTTTCTGTATTTTATCCCGCTTAACCTCTGGATTACTGCCCGGTTTTCAGGTGTAAAAGTCGGGCTACTCGAGCTGGTATTTATGCGTATTCGTAAAGTACCTCCCCGAATTGTGGTTGATTCACTGATTACCGCTACCAAAGCAGGCCTGGATGTCACTTCCTCTGACCTGGAAACGCATTATTTAGCTGGCGGAAACGTGCCCTCCGTTATCAAGGCGCTTATCTCTGCAGACAAAGCCAACATACGCCTGAGTTTTAAACAGGCTACTGCTATTGACCTGGCCGGCCGTGATGTATTTGAAGCAGTGCAGATTTCCGTTAACCCCAAAGTGATTAACACACCCGAAGTGGCAGCGGTAGCTGCCGACGGTATTCAATTAATGGCCAAAGCAAGAGTAACGGTAAGGGCCAATATAGCGCAGTTAGTAGGTGGCGCCGGTGAAGACACCATTTTGGCCCGAGTAGGTGAAGGCATCGTTACCTCAATCGGTTCTGCCCGTAAACATACTGATGTACTGGAAAACCCGGACAATATCTCAAAACTAGTACTACAGAGAGGGCTTGATGCAGGCACCGCATTCGAAATTTTGTCCATTGATATTGCTGATGTTAATGTTGGTGATAACATTGGCGCCAAACTACAAATAGACCAGGCTAATGCGGACCTCAAAGTAGCAGAAGCCAAAGCAGAAGAGCGACGTGCGATGGCAGTAGCAAACGAGCAGGAAATGAGGGCAAAATCACAGGAGGCCAGAGCCAAAGTGATAGAGGCAGAAGCTGAAGTACCCAAAGCACTGGCGGAAGCGTTCCGTTCAGGAAACCTGGGTGTTATGGATTATTATCGTATGCGTAACATACAGGCTGATACAGACATGCGAAATTCTATCTCAGGGGAAGAGGGCGCTACAAGAGGCAAAAAGGAAGATGAAGATTGATCTGATATAAGCAATAAAAAAAGGTGGTCTCGGCCACCTTTTTTTATTGCTTATTGTCCTACCTGGACGTTAATATCCAG
>CAZFFW010000108.1:0-18573 GCA_964518125.1 uncultured Porifericola sp. | reverse complement strand
CAAAGTACCTTCGGCCTTGCCGGACGAGAGCGTGATCCGCTCCGGCTGCGAGATGCTAACTTCTTCTCCTTCCAGGTAGAGCGGTACCAGTTCTTCCGGTGTCAGACCCTGCGGCTGCTCGTACACCAGTTGTGGCTGAGGCTCCATCAATACTTTTCTGAAATATTGGGTGGTAAAATCATTATAATCCGAATCGCCCACCGGCCCGTGAAAACCCACCAGTCCGGTTTGGCTGTAGATGCCATAGAGCAGCCCGGTAATGTCGCTGAAGCCAATCAAAGGCTTGGGATTCCGACGGATGACATCATAATCCAGGTAGGGCAGCAGACGGGTGGTGCCGTAGCCACCAGTCACGCACATAATACCTGCTATACCATCATCGCCAAACATCCGGTTGATGTCGTCAGCCCTTTGTAAGTCTGTCCCGCCGAGGTAGCCTTTGCGCACCAGCATGTTAGGTGTGTAGCGTACCCGGAAGCCCAGTTGCTCCATATTAGAGATGGTCTTGCGCAACTGCTCCTCGCTGGCGTAGTGGGAAGGCGTGATCAGCCCGATGGTATCGCCGATTTTCAAGCGGGGCGGTTTGATCGGCGCAGGAGCCCGGGCAGAGGGAGCAAAACTACTGAAGAGCAGGCTGGACATTGAAGCAATTGTGCTTTTCTGTAAAAAACGGCGGCGGTTAGTTTGATGCATAGAAATGGCTTAGTGCTGGTTAAAAACTATATCGTCCTCATCTGGGATGAGGATGCAATGATCTGCGCATCTGAGATGCGCATTTCACGTCTAATTACAAATAAGCGGGAAATATCTACAAGTAATACGAATGCCGATAGCAGAAAAAATGTAAAAGTTTTTCAGAAGGCAGCCAACCTTTTTACAACCCGCCGGGTCACTGACAATGAACAACGACATTAATCCAAATATTCAGGCTGAAAGTGGTCATTTGACTGCTTTCAGCTTTTTTGTTTTCCGACCGGTGACCTGTGAAAATAAATGTAGCTCGCGGGAATGCGAGCTACTGGAGATTCATCTTATGGGGTAGCTCATCTTTCTGACCGGGTATTTCTTGCTTTCAAACTCCAGTTCTATGAGCGGAGCTTCTACAAACTCAAATCCTGCTTTTTCATAACAGCGGATCGCTCCCTGGTTATCCGCCAGTACAAAGAGGTCTATCCGCTCCACAGCAAATTGCCTTACTGCTTTCTCCACCAATTCTTTGATCAATCTACCGCCCAGGCCTTTTCCTCTTTGGAGTGCTTCACCTATCAGCAGGCGGCTCAGCCTCACTGATTTTTCATCCTGCGGGATAATCTCCCCAAAAGCATAGGGGGCACCATCGTCCAGCATTGCCAGGTACTGCCGTCTGTCCGGGTACTTCTGCCGGTACGACTGCCACTGCTCCAGGCTTAGCGGATAGCTTAACTCTACTGCCGAAAACTGAAAAAGCAGTTCCGGGCTCGTCACCCAGTTTTGCAGGATTGGGAAGTCAGGTTCTTCAAAAGTTTTAAGCATGCTATGAGGATGTAATTTATATCTAAAAATCATTCCATGGGTTGTGCCCTCAAACCCATAAGCTGTTCAAATTTAAAGCTCCTGGTTTTCAGAAAAAAGGAGGGTTTGAAGTGGCTCAGGTTGAATCGCTATCAGGCCGGAGACCTGTGGGGATATGGGTCACACCGCTGGAGTGTTGCGACTGAAAAGGGAAGCTACTTTTGCAGTTGGATCACCGTCTCGTACTCTTTTTTGTATTCCAGGGGCGTGCGCTTCATGAGAGTTTTGAACTGCCGGTTGAAGTTAGAAAGTGTCTGGAAGCCGCTTTCGTAACAGGCCTGGGAGACGTTCATTTTATCTTCAATGAGCAGGCGGCAGGCGTGCCCGATGCGTATCTCGCTGAGGAGTTCTGAAAACGTTTTGTTGGCGTGCAGCTTGAAGTAACGGCTGAAAGAGGTGGGCGTCATGCTGGCGATGGCAGCCACCTCAGAGAGACTGATCCTGCGTTTAAAATTATCCATGAGGTAAGAATGTACCGCCTTCATGATCTCGGTATCGCCTTCCTTCATGGCATTGGTGTAGCCTGTGCTGGAGAGTTCGCGCATTTCCTCAGAATGCAGCATATCGTTCAGGATTTGCAGCAGTAGGATAATACTGTCCAGTTCTTCCCTGTCCAGCAACTGCAGCATTTTGCCAGTAATCCTCTGTGCCGTATTGCCATAAATTTCCAGCCCCCGTCGCGACCTTTCAAACAACTGCCTCAGGCGGATGGTCTCATCCTTCCGGATAAAATCCTGTCCCGGGAAACGTTCCTGAAAGTAAATAACAATACCTCGGGTGTTCAGACCGTTTCCTACATCAAAGTATGCCGGATCACTATGCCAGAGATGAGGCAGGTTAGGCCCACAAAAAACCATGTCTCCCTCTTCAAAGGATTTTACGTGGTCACCTACGAAACGGGTGCCTGTACCTTCCAGTACCACAAAGAGCTGGTATTCCGAATGAAAGTGCCAGTTAGGATCAAAATGAGGCTCATGGAGGTCTCTGATAATAAAAAGTTTGGAATCGGGTATGGGAGATTTTTGTAGTGCCTGTTTCATAATTACACTAAATTATCTTTAATTTAGAAAATGCGAAGCGATTAAGGATAAAAAACAGTCAAATAAGGATAAAAAACAGCATGAAATTTCCACAGAACTTTCTCATCATTGTACATAGCAACCCAGAAAAGTAAAAGAAAGATGCACAAGCCAATCACTACTCTGTTCACAACCTTACTACTCAGTCTTCTTTTATTTTCACAGGCTTGCCAGCGATCGCAGCCAGCCGACGAGGGGCCGCGCAGGATAGAAATTCTATTCCTGGGGCATGCCAGTGAACACCATCATTCAGCTGCCTATGCGCCCATGCTGGCGGCGGCGCTTTCCCAGAAAGGGATCAACATCAACTACACTGAGGACCCTAACGACCTCAATTCAGAAAATCTCAGCAAGTACGACGGCCTGCTGATCTACGCCAACCATGATGTGATCACGCCCTCGCAGGAGGAAGCATTGCTTTCTTTTGTGGAAGAGGGCAAAGGCTTCATTCCGGTACACAGTGCCAGTTTCTGCTTCCGCAATTCTCCCGAATACGTAGCACTGGTAGGCGCGCAGTTCCAAAAACACGAAACCGGCACTTTTACTGCCAACATCGTTCAGGCCAGCCATCCGGCGGTGGAGGGCTTGCAGGAATTCAGCACCTGGGATGAAACCTACGTACACCACCTGCATACCGACGACCGGACTATCCTCATGGAAAGGATGGAGGGCGAAGAGCGGGAGCCCTGGACCTGGGTGAAAGAATATGGCCAAGGTAAGGTGTTTTACACCGCTTACGGCCACGACGAAAGGACCTGGAGCCAGCCGGCTTTTCATGAGCTGATGGAGAAAGGAATTCTTTGGGCGGTGAATGATAAGGTAAAAGAACAGTGGCAGGAATATATGGCCGATATGCCCCAACTGACGTACAAGGCATCAGCCAATATCCCCAATTACGAAAAGCGCGACCCCTGGCCGCAGTTGCAGCAGCCTCTTTCTCCCGAAGAATCAAAAAAACTGATCCAACTTCCTCCCGGCTTCCGCCTGGAACTATTTGCCTCTGAGCCGGATATCATCAATCCTATCGCCATGGACTGGGACGAAAGAGGTCGGCTGTGGGTGATAGAGACGGTGGACTACCCCAATACTGTGCGTAACCAGGAAGGCACCGGCGACGACCGCATTAAGATACTGGAAGATACCGACGGCGATAACAAAGCCGATAAGGTCACCGTATTTGCCGAAGGGCTCAACATCCCTACCGGGCTGGTGTTTGCCAATGGCGGCATCATCGTCAGCCAGGCACCCAAGTTCATCTTCCTGAAAGACACGGATGGTGACGATAAAGCTGACATAAAGCAGGAGATCATCAACGGCTGGGGTACTTTTGACACCCATGCCGGCCCTTCCAACATTACCTACGGCATCGACAACCAGATATGGGGTACGGTGGGCTATTCGGGTTTTGAAGGCCGTGTGGCTGGTAAAGACTTTAAATTCGGGCAGGGGCTCTACCGCTTCACGCCCGACCTGAGCCATTTTGAGTACCTTACCCGCACTAGTAACAATACCTGGGGTATTGGTTTTTCGGAAGAATTTGACGTTTTCGCCTCTACGGCCAACAATACCCACAGTGTGTACCTGGGCATTCCTAACCGCTACTTTGATCAGGCACGAGGCCTGGAAGATGGCGGCAGTATCAAGATAGACGGACATTACGCCATGCACCCGGCTACGCCCAATGTGCGTCAGGTGGATGTATTCGGTGGATTTACCGCTGCTTCCGGACATCATTTCTACACTGCCCGCAGTTTCCCGCAGGAGTACTGGAACCGTATTGCTTTTGTAGCGGAACCTACCGGACACCTGTTGCATACCGCCATCATTGAGCCGGACGGGGCTGGTTTTAAAGAAAAAGATGGCTGGAACCTCCTGGCCAGTGCTGACGAATGGGTCTCTCCGGTAGAGGCCAAAGTCGGTCCCGACGGAGCCGTATGGGTACTGGACTGGTATAATTTTATCATTCAGCATAATCCTACGCCCTCACCCAATAGGGGAGGCTACCAGGCAGAAAATGGGCCGGGCAATGCCCACATCAATCCCCTGCGCGACCGCAGCCATGGCCGCATCTGGCGCGTGGTACACGAAGAGGCACCTGAATATGAGCCGATGAGCCTTAGCATGGAGGAACCGGAAGCACTGGTAGAGGCACTTGCTCATGAAAATATGCATTGGCGGATGACAGCACAAAGGCTGCTGGTAGAAAGAGGCGAGACGGATGTTGCTCCCATGCTCTACGAAATGGTGAGTGATACCCGCAGAGATGAAGTGGGCAACAGCCCCGCTGCTGTGCACGCCCTCTGGACTTTACACGGACTGGGTATGATGGATGGCTCTGACGAAGAAGCATATCGTATAGCGGTCAAAGCTTTACATCATCCGGCGCCCGCTGTGCGTAAAGCGGCACTGCAGGTACTGCCCGCTACCCCCTGGGCCCGTCAGGCGATCATCAAATCGGATATTGTCAATGATGAAGATCTCCATACCCGCAAAGCGGCCATCCTTGCCCTGGCCGATATGCCTGCTTCCAATAAACTGGGAGCGATGCTGTATCAGATGAGCCAGGAAGAGGCGGTGCAGCAGGACGAATGGCTTAGCAAAGCCGTGTACCTTGCCTCTACACGACATGCGCAGGGCTTTATGGAGGCATTTATGGAAGAAAACCCTGATTACACCGCAGTTTCCGAAGAGGAACAAGACCTGAGCAATGTACAGACTGCTGCCTTTGATGATGCCAGGTGGGAAATCCTGCAGTTACCGGCCATCATAGAAAAGGTGGGCCTCAACCTGGACGGTAGAATCTGGTTCCGCCGTAGTGTTGACATTCCTGCCTCGCTGGCAGGACAGACAGCGGTCATTCACCTGGGAGAAATCAACGACAAAGACGAAACCTGGGTCAATGGCAAAAAAGTCGGCAGTATCAATCAATTTGATTCAGCAAGGGTGTATCCACTTCCGGCAGGCACTTTGAAAGCCGGGAGTAACACTATTGCCATCATGATGGAGGATTTTCAAAATGAAGGTGGCTTCCGCTCTCCTGCTTCGGCAATGTACCTGCTGGTTGGGAATGAGCGCATCCCCCTGGCTGGCGACTGGAAGTATAAAGTAGCCGAAGTTTTCAACCGCCGGGGTAATGTGTTTGAAGAAACAACTGTCGCTGATTTGCTGATGAAAAACTACTGGCAGGCTGAGCCTGAAGCTGCTGTCGCCTCGGCAGCCTCTTCTGATGCGCAGCAGGTAGTGATCCGTACGATCAAGAATGACATGAAGTACGATATCAGCGAGTTTACTGTAGAGGCCGGTAAAGAAGTGACCATCACCTTTGAGAATCCCGACTTCATGCAGCATAACCTGCTGATCCTTGCGACTGGCTCATTGGAAAAAGTGGGTAAAGCCGCCGATGCAATGGCCTCGGAATCCGGTGCTGCTGAGAAAAATTATGTACCCGATATGCCGGAGGTACTTTTCAATACGCCCCTGGTAAACCCTGAGCAGACGGTGACGCTGAGCTTTACCGCTCCGGCAGAGCCGGGAGAGTATCCCTTTGTCTGTACTTTCCCCGGCCACTGGCGCATCATGCAGGGCGTGATGAAGGTAGTAGGACCGGAGGCGATTTAGGAAGTTGAATGTTGAATGTTAAAAGTTGATCATGTTTGCAACGAGGATGTTAAGAAATCTCACAATCATCCTCGTTTGCAACGAGGATGGACAGTTAAGGCGTTTCTAACGCCGTATTTATTCATTGCACTATAGGGTTTCCGTTTTCAACGGGAACTGTACGAAAGGGGCGTTTCAAACGCCCTATCACCATAGCCCTCGTCACAGACAAGGGCTATGGTGATGAGATTTGATTTTATTCCCGGTTTGTGCCCTCACAAACCGGCTTCTTACAAAGCAGCTTCTAATGCGTTTGGATTTTTTTAATTTATAAACTAAGCATGAACAACCCCTTTGGCGTAAGCACCTGGCTATGGACTTCGCCCTTTACCACTGAGAAGATCAGCCTCTTCTCCAAAATCAAAGAAATGGGCTACGATGCTGTGGAAATTCCGGTAGAATATCCCGAGCAGATTGATGGCCCCAAAGTCAAGGCAGCCCTGGACGAATATGGCCTGAAGCCGGTTGTCTGTGGTGCTTTCGGCCCTAGCCGCGACCTGACCAACGAAGACCCTGCCGTGCATCAGCAGTGTTTTGACTACATCAGTCAATGCTTTGAACTGTGTAATATTTGGGGAGCTTCCTTTTTGGCTGGTCCCATGTACGCTGCCGTAGGCAAGGCCCGTATGCTCAGTCCCGAAGCCCGCAAAAAGGAATGGGAACTGGCCGTGACCAATCTGCAGAAAGTCTGTCATATGGCGCAGGAGCGAGGTTTATCGCTTGCCCTGGAGCCGCTCAACCGTTTTGAAACCGACCTTATCAATACCGTAGCCGACCTGGATAAACTACTGAAAGATATCAATCACCCGGCAGCGGGTATTCTACTGGATGTCTTTCACATGAACATAGAAGAACCCGACATGGAAAAGGCGGTACTTACTGCCGGTGACCGCCTGCTGCACGTACAGATCGCCGACAACTACCGGGGCACGCCCGGCACCGGTCAGGTACGCTGGGATGCGCTGCAGCGGGGGCTAAAGGCGGTAAATTACCAGGGCGTGATTTCCATTGAGAGCTTTACGCCGGAGATCAAGGAGCTGGCGGGAGCGGTCTGCATCTGGCGGCACCTGGCGGAAGACCAGGACCTGTTTGCCTCCGAAGGCCTGGCATTTATGAAGAAAACATTTACCAACTAAAATTTTATAAAGTGCTTTTTAAACATGCTTTGATTTTGAGGTATCTCTATACTTCTACAAAACAAGACCTTAAGCAACTTTAAACATTTAACCTTAAACTTTTTAACTACTTACTCATGGCTAAAGATAAGATTAATATCGCCATCATCGGACTGGGTTTTGGCGCTGAGTTTATTCCCATTTTCCAGAAGCACCCCCATGCGAATATGTACGCCATCTGCCAGCGTACCCAGGAAAAACTGGATGAGGTAGGTGATGCCTTTGGCATAGAAAAAAGGTATACCTCCTACGAGGATGTGCTGGCCGACCCTGAAGTGGATGCCGTACACATCAACACCCCCATTCCTGACCATGCCTGGCAATCTATCAAGGCTTTGAAGGCCGGCAAGCATGTGGCCTGCACCGTACCCATGGCGACCACTGTAGAGGAATGCGAGGAGATTGTGCGCCTGACCGAAGAAACCGGCCTCACCTATATGATGATGGAAACGGTGGTCTACGCCCGTGAATTTCTTTTCATGAAAGAACTGTACGAAGAGGGTAAACTGGGTAAGATACAGTTTCTGAAAGCCAGCCATCAGCAGGATATGGACGGCTGGCCTAACTACTGGCCGGGGCTGCCCCCCATGCACTATGCCACCCACTGCGTAGGCCCGGTGCTCGGCCTGACCCGCGATGAGGCTGAATACGTGTCCTGCTTCGGCTCCGGTACGATACGGGAAGAACTGCATAAGCATTATAATTCTCCTTATGCGGTAGAAACGACCCATATCAAATTCCGCAATTCTGACCTTTCAGCGCAGGTGTATCGCTCGCTCTTTGACACTGCCCGTCAGTACCGGGAGAGCTTTGAGGTATATGGTTCCAAGCAGTCGGTGGAGTGGCCGCTGATAGAAGGCAACCCGCTGGTGTTGCATACCGCTAAGAAACCCGAGCCGGAAATCCCCGAAGAAGTGGAATGCCCGGATTTTGCCAAGCTGTTACCTAGAGAAATACAGCACTTTACGACCAAAGGCGTGTATGATGAAGACGAGCATCAGCACCTGTCCTTCACCCAGGGCGCCGGGCATGGTGGTTCGCACCCGCACCTGGTACATCAGTTTATAGATGCGCTGGTCAAGGAGAAAGATCCTTATCCCAATGCCCGTCAGTCGGCCAATATTACCTGCGTGGGTATCCTGGCGCATGAATCGGCCAAAAAGGGAGGCGAGATCATCCGCCTGCCGGAGTTTACGCTGAGCAAATAAACGCTAAAAGCTGGTTTGTATGAATAGTTGATAGGGGCTGTATATTGCAGCCCTTATTTTTTGTATACAGGTGCTGTACCTCACATACCGAACTTCACTTTCAGCATAAGGTGCTTATTGACGAATCCGGCATGCTCTATCATTCTGCGGGAGCCTTTATTATCAAAACGGCATGAGCAAATAGGCGTCAGTCCCTGTTCATGGCATAGTACTTTGCCTTTTTGCATCAGGTAGGTTCCCAGGCCCTGTTTACGGTGGCGAGGAGATACAATGGCTCCCAGATCGGCATAGCCGGGCTGGGTAAGGCTTTTACGTAGTTCGCAGGTGCCCAGTATTTCATTGCCCAGCGAAAGGTAATAAATCCCCTCCTGATCAATCCACTGCCTGGTATAGTCAGTAAGCCAGCTTTCGTCGGCAGTAGTGGTCTGCTGGCAGAAGCGGACGATTTTCTGCACGTCTGCATTTACGGCCAGTTCCAGGTCTGCCTCTTCAAACCCCTGAGGAAGTGAAGGTCTCTCATCCTCATGCTTCGACTCCTCAAATAAATAGTAATACACAGCAGTACGCCGGGCCAGCGGCATCACAGTTGTCATGAAGCAGGGATGATTAGTACTGACATAGGCCTGGGGAAAATATTCTTCCTGCAGCAGCTTCCTGATGATGGCTTCTTTGTTGTTCAGATGCTCTTCCTGCAAAAAAAAATTGATCAGCGTGTAGGCCTGATCATGGCAAAAATATCCGACACACTCACTACGAAAAAATATCCCTCTGACTACTGCCCGGTGGATCAGGTCGTCCCACATACCATCCAGAGGTGCATTTAGCGAAGCATAGCACTGCTGCCGGAGTGGGGACAGTTGGGCATCGGATATGGTGCGGAAGTAGTACATGATTCAGGGCCTGCTGAGAACAGAAAGGTAAGCAATATTTCTTTACCTGAATACGAATGGCTCTGACTGAATATATTTTATCGCACTGGTCAAAAAATAAAGCCGGAACATTCGCTCCGGCTGTAGTAGGATTAGACAGTTTCTGGAGCAAAGTTTATTTTGTATGTCTCCTTTCGTCCGGTTTAAAAGGAAGTAGGCCTTTACGGTAAGATACATAGACTACCAATGAAAGTACAACCAAAATAGAAACCAGGTGTACCGGTGAAGTCAGGTAATGCATCAGTCCCTGGGGAGCATCCAGATGGTGTCCGTGGCCGGGATGCGCGTAGGCAGAGGCAGTGAGGAGCATCATGACGATCAGACTGAGTAGTGCGCGAACGTTTTTCATAAGAAGTAAATTAGGAGTTGGTAAAATCTTTATAGTTTAGTTGATGAATGACAATACGATGGTTTCCGGTATCGGCCGCCAGTAAAGTATTTCTGGACAATGTAATAGAAAAAGGCCAGTAAAAACTATCGGGCTTACTTTCAATGCTGTTTTTATTCTCGCTGCCCTGCTCAAAATGATCCTGCCCCAGGAGTGCATCAGCCGGGGCATTATGCTGGTCCGCAACCTGCGTCCAGTGCAGCAGTCGACTGTTTCCCGTATCAGCCACCCAGATTCCTCCTTTATCATCAAATTTTGCATCGTAACACCAGCTAAGGGTATGGGCTTTGGGGAAGAAGCCGTGCTGGTTCTGCCCGGTGGCTTCAAAATCTTTTTGCCCGATGACAACATCTGCTTTTTGTGAAAAAGCCTGCGCTGCATCTTTCCAGTACAGCACCCGGTAATAAGCAGTATCAGTCACCAGCATTTCACCCCGGGGGCTGATGTGTACCGAGTAGGGCCAGATGGCAAAGTCAGGATTGTATTCTTTCTGACAGAAATCCTCCTGTCCGCAGACCTGTTGTGCCGGGGCAAAATTTTCTGTCGGTAAACGATCAAAATAGAGCACCCGCCGGTTGCCGGTATCGGCGATCCAAAGCTTTTCTCCGTCAGAATACAGGCCATAGGGCCAGTAAAGCGAATTAGCTGAGGGAGATGCCTGCACGCCTTTTACATTGGGCTGATTGCTGTGAAAATCCCTCTGACCCAGTACCACATCGGCAGGCTGTCCGTCCTGCGTGGGTAGACTGTGCCAGATGAGCACCCGATGGTTCCAGGCATCAGCCACGATGAGTTTTTTCCCGTCAGACCACAGGCCGGAAGGATACTGCAGGCTGCTGGCCGAGAGCTGATCACCGGCATTACGTCCGGTACCTTCAGCAGAAATTTGTCCCAGCGTCACATCGGGGGGGGCATGCTCTTTTTTGGGCATTTGCTTCCAGATGAATACCCGGTTCTGCCCGGTGTCCGATACCGCAAATCCCTCTCCCATGCGGCAAACCCCTCGTGGCGCCAGCAAAGGACTATTTTTCGGGCCGTAAAACAGCCTGCGATCTTTGAGGGTAAAAGTGATATCGGTTTTCTGATCTATCATTTTATTTTTTCCAATTCTTGCAGTTCGGCTCTAAAACCTGTGATCTCACAAGCTTGTCTGTTTTCAGGCAAGAGGCAAGCGAAGTGGTTTCTCATAACTTTAAACCTTTAACATGCAACTTTTAACCAACTCAACATATCCTCGGCAACTGCTCTCCGGCAGGCATGGTGACGATGCGCTTGCCGCCGATACCACTCTGCAGTACTACCTGACGGGGATGCTGCTCGCTGATTTCTCCGATAATGGCGGCATTTTGTCCCAATTCATCCTCTCTCATTTGCGCTACCATCGCTTCGGCGGCATCAGCCTCAGCGATGCAGAGGAAGAGGCCTTCATTGGCAACATAGAGTGGGTCCAGACCGAGAATTTCGCAGGCACTGGCTACCTGTTCGTCAATGGGTAGCTTTTCCTGCCGGAGGTCTATGCCCAATTTTGCCTGCTGCGCGATTTCGTTGAGCACGGTGGCCACACCTCCCCGGGTAGGGTCGCGAAACAGATGGGCTTTCGGTCCAAAATTATCCAGCAGTCCCTTCACCAGGTGGTTGAGCGCAGCAGTATCGCTCTGGATGGTCGTTTCAAATTCCAGTCCTTCACGAATGGACATGATCGCCATGCCGTGCGTAGCCATTTGTCCGCTGAGGATAATTTTATCCCCGGCTTTGATATTTTCTACACTAATATTTGCCTGCGGGTGAAGGCTGCCGATGCCAGTAGTGTTGATGAAGATTTTATCACCTTTACCCCTTTCCACCACCTTGGTATCCCCGGTGACGACCAGCACACCGGCACGTTTGCAGGCCGCACTGATGGAAACCAGCACCTGCCAGAGTTCTTCCATCATCAACCCCTCTTCCAGAATCAGAGCCAGTGAAATGAACTTAGGGATGGCTCCGCACATTGCCAGGTCATTAACCGTACCGTTGACGGCCAGTTCGCCGATGTTGCCTCCCGGAAAAAAGATGGGAGAAATGACAAAACTGTCGGTCGTAAAGGCGGTCGGGCCATCAAGTTGCAGCATAGCCCCATCATGACGTGCCTGCAGGTATTCGTTATCCAGCAGGTCAAACACCCCCGCTTCCAGCAGTTTATGGGTCAGCAGTCCGCCGCTACCGTGGCCCAGCGTAATGCGGTCAAAATCAAGTTGCGGCATCGGACAGGCCAGGTTCATCTTATTCATTACAAATTCCAGATTGGAAGATTAAAAATTTAAAAATTATTCATCATTCACCCATCACTACTCATCAATCATTACCTCATGTTGGGCAAAGTGATAATAAGCGGCGCAGGCTCCCTCAGTTGAGACCATCGGTGCACCCAGGGGAGATGTAGGGGTGCATTTTTTGCCAAACTGAGCGCAATCGTGTGGCTTTTTCAGGCCCTTTAAAATTTGTCCGGCAATACATTCGGCTGATTCCGGAGCTTCGGCAAAAGTGATATCATACTTGCTCTGTGCATCATAGGTCCGGAACTGCTCTCTCAGGCGGTAGCCGCTCCGTGGGATGGTGCCGATACCTCTCCATTCGCGGTCAATCACTTCAAAAACCTGCTCCAGTACCTTTCGGGCTGATTCGTTGCCCTCCGGCTTTACCATGCGGGCGTACTGGTTTTCCAGCTCGAACTTACCGGCTTCCAGTTGTTTGACCGTCATCAGTATACCCTGCAGCAAATCTACCGGCTCAAAACCAGTGACCACCACCGGAATTTTAAATTTATCTACGATCGGCTGATACTCGCCGGTACCCATGATGGTGCAGACATGGCCAGCTGCCAGGAAACCCTGTATATTGGCTTCTTCATCAGAAAGTACCGCTTCCATGGCCGGTGGCACCAGCACCTGGGAGGCGAGGATAGAGAAATTAGTGAGATTTTCTCTTTCAGCATGCAAAACAGATAGCGCATTGGCAGGAGCGGTGGTTTCAAAGCCTACGGCAAAGAATACCACTTCCCGCTCAGGGTGCTTCTTGGCCAGCTTTACTGCCTCCAGGGGCGAATATACGATGCGCACATCGGCACCTTCGGCTTTGGCCTGCAGCAGGCTTTTCTCCGAACCGGGCACCCGCAGCATATCACCAAAAGAGCAGAGCATTACTTTTTTCTCCAGCGCCAGGTAAACGGCTTTATCAATCAGGTTGATAGGCGTCACGCAGACCGGGCAACCGGGGCCGTGGACCATGGTAATTTCATTGGGCAGCAGGCTGAGTAGTCCGTTTTTGACCAGGCTGTGCGTTTGTCCGCCGCAGATTTCCATGATCTTCCAGGGACGGGTAACGGTATTCCGGATCTCTTTCAGGTACTGGCCGACCATCTCAGGATCGCGGTATTCGGATAAATATTTCATGATGAGTAGTGACTAATGATTGATAGAAAGAAAATGTGTAGCGTTATAGATTCTTATCAAGTATATAAGTTTTTTTTCCTAAATGAGCATGTCGGTGACAATTCGGGCAGAGTGCGATAGCATTACCTATAGTATCATCGCCCCCTTCTGCTAAGGGCACTTTGTGATGAACTTCTAAATAGGGACTTCCGTCTGAGTCCCTTTGAAATGGAGCTTTTTTCTTGCAACGTTCACAAATGCCATTTGCTCGCTCAAGGACTTCAACAACTATATTTTGATTCCTGATAAATACCGTTTGATTAACTGTGGTTTGTTTAGGTTTCGGGTTTGCGTTGTGTACTCGTTGTTTCCGTTCTTCTTTACTGAGCTTTTTTGCTTTATGAAATTCAGAGTTTTCTTTTTTAAGAAAATCACTTAATGTGTAAGTGTCCGTGTAGTAACTAGGTTGACTGACTTTAGCTGAATGTAACCTTAAATATTCAATAGCTCCTTGTGAATGAGCTTCCTTCATGTTTGGAGTAAGAAGTGTTTTTATTGCCTCGTCAATAAAATCGCGATTACTTTTTTTAAAATAATCAGAATATACTTTTACTTCATCTATTGGTATTAGACATCCAATATTATTCTTAGTTGTAACTAAGCAATTAGGTACTTCATTCATATTTTTAGATCGTATTTGTTGATCACCTTTATAGCCTAAAAACTCTATTTGAGTTTGTTCGCTTTCGAAAGTAGACTTAAGCGTAGTTCTGTCGCACAGAACTAATAGATGTCTCGAGTTAATACGAATGCAGTACTGATGCCCAACGTTGAACTGAATAAATCTTCCATTTTTATCTAGATTTAGGTTCCAATTTGAGCTTTCCAAATCGTGTGCGTATACAATTGAATCACACAAAAAGTCTAAGAGCTTATTTCTATTATCTTTCTCTAGAATAAATTTTTCAAATATTTTTCTGGCATCTTCAATACTATGTCTCTCGATTGCAATCACTTTCTCAAAAGAATTATTGTTAATCACTCTAGATTAAAAATTTTTAATTTGCAATTTTCTAATTCATCCAGTTCCCCGGCTTCGCGGAGGTATTCAAAGACTTTCTGGGCCTCTTCTTCATCTACTTTACTGATGGCTACGCCCACATGCACCAGCACATAGTCGCCTACATCGGCCTGAGGGACCATTTCCAGGCTGGCTTCTTTGGTGATTCCTCCAAAGGAGACTTTTGCCATACGGACGGCTCCGTTATATAGCAGGTCAATTGATTTGATTTTTCCGGGTATTGCGAGGCACATATAGGTTACAGGTTTAAAGTTTCAGGTTCCAGGGTAATTGCTGCCGTTTTTTTAGATGTCTTTTGCTGGCTGAGCCAGTGGCAGGCGATTTGCCCGAGGGGCAGGCTCTCGTCGTTGGGCGAAAGCTGCTGATGAAAATATAGTGAAAATTCGTCTTGTAAATAAGTTATGAGCAGATCGTTGAGCAGGGCGTTCTGAAAAACACCTCCACTTAAGGCTATTTTTCTGATTTGCTGAGTACGGGCTACTTCCCTGACCAACCTCACCAGGCCCAGGTGGAAACGAGCGGCTACTTCTCCGCTATTCATTCCATCCTGTAGATCGTGCAGCATAGCCGGAAGCGGAGCTTCAAATGTTTTATCTTTGGTTTGAAAAGTATAACCATCTTCCGGTAAAAGCCAATGCTTTTCAAGGTAAGCAGCGGCATGTTGTTCCAGCAAAATAGCCGCCTGGCTTTCATACTGACTTACATCGCAGAGGCCAAGTAAAGAAGCCACCGCATCAAAGAGGCGGCCCATGCTGGAGGTCTGCACGGCTGCAGGTTTTCCAAGTATTTTCTGGTACAGCTTCCACTCCTGCGGGTTGAATTTTTGTTGCAGCATTTCCTCAAAATCTGGATTTTCTCCAGCCAGGCAAAGCAGCGACAAACGAGGCTCGCGGGCCATTTTATCGCCGAAGCGCTGCGGAAAGTATTTCAGGTGAGCAATCCGCTCCATTTGCTGATCTGCGTAAGTGAAGAATTCACCTCCCCATATCTGCCGATCTTCACCCAGGCCGGTGCCGTCCCAGATGACGCCCAGTACAGGGTCGCTGGTTTCCAGCAATTCATTTTCAGCTAAAACTGAAGCAAAATGTGCCTGGTGATGCTGCACGTAACGGATGGGAATATTTTTTTCCTTCGAAAGTTGTTGTCCCAGTTGCGTCGCAAAGTATTCAGGATGCAGGTCGGCGATGATGACTTCCGGCTCGGCCTGGCAAAGTTGGAGGAAGTAATCCAGTGTTTTGCGATAAGCTTCTGTGGTGTGATAATTTGACAGTTCGCCCAGGTACTGGCTCAGATATAGTTGCTGATGGGCGGTGAGGGCAAAGCTGCTTTTTTGCTGCGCACCCATCGCCAGGCAGGAATGCTCAGCCAACGGACTGTTTTCCGGCAGACGATAAGCCGGCGCCAGTCCGCGGGAACGCCGCAGGATGATGGGCTGCTGATGTTTCTGGCTGAACTGCATCACCGAATCATCCTGCGGCAGGCGAATTTCACGGTCGTTCGCCAGCACATAATCGGCAATCCCCTGCAGGTTTTCCAGAGCTTCTTCATCCCGGTAGAAGATGGGCGAGCCGCTGAGGTTGGCACTGGTGGCGATCAGTGGTCTGTTGACTGCCTTAGCCATTAGCTCAAAAAGTGGTGTATAAGGCAGCATTACGCCTAGTTTATCCAGTCCGGGAGCGACCTGCTGCAGCGCGATGCCTGAATGCTGATGCTTTTTCATTCTCAGCAAAAGAATAGGTGCCCTGTAACTCAGCAATTCTTCTGCCTCTTTCGGGCTGATCTCCACATCCAGCTTAGCAGTTGTCAAATCAGGGTACATCAGGGCAAAGGGTTTGGCTGGACGTTGCTTTCTCCTGCGTAAAGCTTCCACTGTCTCAACCGAAGTAGCATCCGCCATGAGCATATAACCTCCTATGCCTTTTACGGCGATGATTTTTCCGGAAAGGAGGAGATTGGCTACTTCGTTGATGATTTTTTCGGAATTGTCGGTCTTACTTCCGGTCTGTGGGGGCACAGACCGGGGAGCAATATTTTCGGAAAGTGGGGGCACAGACCGGGGGATGGTTTTCCCCTTTGCAAAAGGGGGTGAGGAGGATTTGTTTTCTCCCAATCCGCTTCCGGTCTGTGGGGGCACAGACCGGGGAGTGTCATTTGTAAGGTCGTGCAGGCTGAGTTGTATGCCGCAGTCCTGGCAGGAGTTGGTCTGGGCGTGGTAGCGGGTTCCGCTTTGTGTCTCCTTAAAGCTGGAAATTCCGGTTTGTGAGGGCACAAACCGGGGTGTAGTATTTTCGGTCTGTGAGGGCACAGACCGGGGAGTAATGTTTTCGGGCTGCGAGGGCCCAGACCCAGGAGTGTGGTTGATGTCGGAATATTCTGAAGTGCATTCGGAACACATTTGAAAGTTCTCCATGCTGGTGTTTTCCCGATCAAAGGGCAGGGATTGCAGGATTGAGTAGCGCGGTCCGCAGTGGGTGCAGGTGATGAAAGGATAATGATAGCGGCGGTTTCCGGCATCGTGCAATTCCTGTCGGCAGTTTTCGCACATGGCCAGGTCAGGGGTGATAAGGAGTTTGGTAGGGCCGGTATTGTCGCTGGAGATAATTCTAAAGTCGGAAAACGGCTGATCCCCGACCTCTTCGCAGCGCAGCTCACTGATCTGAGCAATGTCAGGGGCCTTGGTTTGTAATAGTCGGCAAAATGCGTCCAGGGTATCAGCTTCTGCATTGACATAAATATGCACACCGTCCAGTCCGTTCTGTACCGTACCTTTCAGATGAAAGCTTTGGGCCAAACGGTAGACGAAGGGGCGGAACCCCACCCCCTGTACGCGTCCGCTGATATGGATGTGCCAGCTTTGCATCTTATCCTGCTACCGCTTCAGCCTGTGCTTTCTTTTCCTTTACTTTCTGCAGCAAATATTCGCACCAATCGTCTATGCCTTCTCCCTTCAGGCTGGAGGCGGTCATGATCTCAATTTCATGATTGACCTCTCGCGCATCCTGGCTTACAGCATCCAGTGAAAAAGGCACGTAGGGCAGCAGGTCTACCTTGGTCACCATCATCATGTCGCTGGTGAGGAACATCTTGGGATATTTCTTGGGCTTATCGTCGCCTTCGGTCACCGCGATGAGCGTCACGCGGATATCTTCGCCCAGGTCAAAGGAAGAGGGGCAGACTAAATTTCCTACATTTTCAATAAAAAGAATATCCAGGTCTTCCATCGGAATCTGGTCCAGTACCTGGTGGATCATCTGCGCTTCCAGGTGGCAGATACCGCCGGTGACGATCTGCAGGGCATAGATTCCCTGTTTTTTGATGCGGTCGGCATCTCTTTCAGTTTCCAGGTCGCCTACCAATACCGCCATCTTGAGCTTTTCCTTGAGCCTCTGGGCAGTGGCTTCCAGCAGGGCGGTTTTGCCACTGCCGGGAGAAGATACCAGGTTGATGAGCAGGATATTTTTACGCTTCATTTCTTTACGGATACCGTCGGCTACAAAGTCATTGGCTTTGAGCAGGTTGATGGATATATCGTGGCCCTGTACGGTGCCGCGTGGTGTGCTGGGGTTGTTCTTCATCTTGATTTTTGTTGAAAATTTCAGGTTACATTATTAATCTAAGGCAGGCGTCTCTTCCAGTTTTACCTGCCGTATGTTGAGTTCGTTGCCTTTGACGATCTGGTTGGAAGGTGTATCGCAGTCCGGGCAGATATAGCGGTGCTGGTGCACGAAGAAGTTTTTGTTGCAGTTACTACAATGGACTTCGGTCCTGATCTTCTCTATTTGTAGAATTACTTTTTCGTAGCTGCTGCCCAGGGTGACGGCCTCCCAGGCGTTATGCATCAGGATAGGTTCCACACAGGCAAGCTCGCCTACTTCCAGTACAATTTCGCGCAAGGCTTGCTGCTGGCTTTCGTCCAGTTCGGCTTCCAGGGAGCGGATCATGCTGCGGGCGATGGATATTTCATGCATAGCTGTTACGGGCTTTTTCAAGTTCTGTCAAATGCTGCTCTGCCTGTTCTCTGAGAACCGAATCATGGTCTGCCAGCAGTGTTTTTGCTTCCTGGGCCAGTTCTTTCATTGTGCCCCATCGCCGCTG
>CAZFFW010000107.1:0-18627 GCA_964518125.1 uncultured Porifericola sp. | reverse complement strand
AGATCAGATATCCGCTCATTTTTATTGGTAATTACATACTCACCCGGATATACGATCTCTCCTTTCAGGGCTACACCCTGCTGCACCTCGTAATCAGGTGATTTCCTGACAAACACCTGATCGAAGGGCATAAGTTCAAATGCAGCATTCTCGGGACTCAGGCTCAGGTCTTTGTCTACTCTGAACTGATATATATTGGCCATTTGAGTACTTTGATTCGTAGCAGGCTCTGAACCACTGGCCATTTCATCCATCGTCACTCTGCGGGCGACCTCAACCCTGGCCAGCGAAGCAGATTCTTTAAGCCCTCCTGCCATCGCCACAACATCCTCCAGCCGCATACCACGCATGTACTGAAATTGTCCCGGTGCCTGTACCTCACCCTTGATTTGTACGCTATACTCTTCCTCCAGGTCAAAAATAGAAAATACCCGCACGACATCTTCACGTTGCAGTAATACATCAGCCTCTCGGTCGGTTAGCACATCGCGGAGATTGACGGACAGTACTTCAGTGGTAAGATCTTCGCCTTTGCGGTAGACCAATGCACGGCTGGTGAAGGCATCTTCCCGCAGCCCTTCGGCTTTACGTACCAGATCGGCCAGCGACATACCTTCTTCCAGGGCGTAGGCTCCGGTACGGAAGACAGCCCCCAGAATCTCCACCCGGTTCTCGAAGCGGTCCAGGATAGAATCTACCTGTACCAGATCTCCATTTTGTGGGGTGAAATTATCAATAGCTTCTCCGCTGATATCTTCAATGCGCTTGGCACGGTCGGTCTTGCGAACGATTTTGAGGCGATGGGTATAGGCATTATCGGTAAATCCTCCGCTGAAACGTATGGCTTCGGATAAAAGCTCCTGCTCCTTCATTTCGTAATATCCGGGGCGCTTTACTTCCCCCTGCAGTTCAATACGGATATCAAAAGGCACCACCCTGATCACATCCTGGTCGTGCAGGCTGATGGTACTGGCCGATGCCCCTTTCACCAGGTAGTCATATACATCCAGTGTGGCCACTACTTTACGATTTCTGACGACTTCAATATTCCTGAATGAGCCGATAAAGGTAGGACCACCGGAGAGATATAAGGCATTGAAAGCAGTAGCCAGCGAAGGAACCGTATACGTACCCGGCTTGCGCACCTCTCCCACGATGGTTACCTTGATACTCCTGACACGTCCCAGTGATACCTCGGCGAAGGTATTAGGTCCACGCTCGCCAAAGGCCCTCAGACCGGCATAAATCTCTGTAAGGCGGTTGATGATCCTGTCTGAAGCCCTGTCAATGCTAAGTCCGTTTACATAAACCGGCCCCAGGTTATCCAAAGCAACTGTGCCTTCCCGGCTTACCTCCAGTACATAGTTCTGCCGCGAGGCGCCCCAGATATTCACCAGCAGTTCATCACCGGGGCCCAGCTGGTAATTTTCTGGTGTAGCGATCTGTAAGCTGGGCTCAAAACTGATATTCTGGTTGTTAAATATTTCCATGCCGAAGACCTTTCTTTCTTCTTCAGAAAGAAGGCCGAGCGATCCCCGCCTGTTATTCTGCTGGCTACTGCTTGTACTATCTCCAACCGACAATCCACTTCTACTGGTACTACTCTGGTTGTTATTTGGGGTTTGTGTTTTTAAGGTACGGATACGGTTCAGTAGTTTGCTTACTTCTTCACGTGACATACCTCTCAACACGGCAGTGGTTTCTATCTGCTGCTCTGACATGTTACGTTCTTCAGCTGCTTTGATAAACTGCATTAGCTGTGCGTCAGATATCTGGTCTGCCCGTACTTTACTTAAGTCCTGATCGAGCAGGTTGGCATTTTGTGCAATGGCAGGTTGTAAACTGTAAAAAAGGCTAAAGATTAAGCCTGTAAGCAAATGTTTGAATGACATACCCTGTATGTAATAATCCTGTGATAAGCGCTCTGTGGTAAGGCGCAAAGCTATAAATAATGACCTTATCTAACAAACAGCACCACTGTTCATTATCTGCTCTTTAACGTAGGCCTACTCAATACATATTGCCCTGATAGTCAAATAATAATGCTAACACGTACATAGGCTTTTTTTCTTACATTTTTCTTACCTTCAGCAGGTCTTCACTTTAAGGAGATACGCTTGAAATATGCCCTGATAGTATAGAACATTACAGATGAAAGCTTGAACTTTTATAAGATCGGTTTCACTAAATTTGGATAGTAAGTGGCTAATTGTACCCGAAAATTATCTTATGTGCCAAAGTGGTAATAGTTTGGCAATCTTCGTTACTTTGACGCTATGAATCGTACTCAGAAGAAACTTTTCTTGCTGGATGCCATGGCACTGATCTACCGGGCACATTTTGCCTTCAGCAAGAATCCCCGCATCAATTCCAAAGGAGTCAATACCAGTGCTGCATTCGGCTTTACCAATGCGCTCTTTGAGGTGCTCACCAAAGAAAAACCGACGCATATAGCAGTTGCCTTTGATGTCAGTGGCCCCACTTTCCGGCATGAGCAGTATGAGGCCTATAAAGCCAACCGGCAGGAGCAACCCGAAGACATACAGATAGCCATTCCGGTCGTCAAGGATATCGTCCGGGCTTTTAATATTCCGGTACTGGAAATGAAGGGCTTTGAAGCAGACGATATCATCGGCACCATTGCCAAAAAAGCTTCCTGTGAGGAGTTTACTGTCTACATGATGACGCCTGACAAAGACTACGCCCAGTTGGTGGAGGATTGTGTTTTCCTCTATAAACCGGCCTTTATGGGCAATGGCGTCGACATCCTGGGGGTACCCGAGGTACTGAAAAAATTTGACATAGACCGGGTAGAACAGGTAACCGACCTGCTCGGACTGCAGGGTGATGCTGTAGACAACATCCCCGGGATTCCGGGCATCGGCCCAAAGACTGCCTCCAAATTGCTCAGGGAATTTGGCTCGCTGGAAGGTATCATCGCCAATGCCGACCAGCTAAAAGGCAAGCAGAAGGAGAAAGTAATAGAATTCAGCGAACAGGGTATCATGTCCAAAGAACTGGCCACGATTAAGATTGATGTGCCCGTTGACTTTGACGCGGAAGTCTTTCGTTATGATGGTCCCGACGAAGAAGCCTTACGAAACGTATTCCAGGAACTGGAATTCCGTGCCCTCACCCGCAGAGTGCTGGGTGGTACTGATGAAGCTCCCTCCGGTAATGGCGGACAGACAAACCTGTTTGAACAGGCCGCCCAACAAATCGCCGCGCAGCCGGTAGACTTGAAAAGTATCACAGAAGTCACACATGATTACCAGTTGGTGGATACTGCCGAAAAGAGAACTGCCCTCATTCAGCAACTGGAAAAACAGGAGGCTTTCTGCTTTGATACCGAAACCGACAGCCTGGATACGCTGACTACCCAACTGGTCGGGCTGGCTTTTTCCTTCAAGAAGGGAAGCGCCTACTATGTGCCCTGCCCTGAAGATAGGGAGGAGACACAGATGATCATCCAGGCATTTAAGCCATTGCTGGAGGATGAGAAAAAAACCAAAATTGCACAGAACCTGAAGTTTGACCTGCTGGTACTCAAAAAATATGGCGTAGAAATCAAAGGCCCTACCTTTGACACCATGATTGCCCATTACCTGCTGGATCCCGAGACCGGCCACAGTATGGACGTGATGGCCGAAAATTACCTGCAGTACAAGCCGGTTTCCATAGAAAGCCTGATCGGCAAAAAAGGTAAAAACCAGGGTAATATGCGGGATGTATCGGCGAATGACATTGCCGAATACGCCGGCGAGGATGCTGATATCACCCTGCAGCTCAAAGAGACTTTTGCGCAGGAAATAGACAAGGACCAAAAGCTGCAGCGACTTTTCTACGAGATGGAACTTCCCCTCATTCCGGTGCTGGCGGCCATGGAGTACGAAGGCGTAAAGATAGATACAGCCGCCCTGGAAGAACTTTCTACCGAGCTTACCCAGGATCTGCTGCAGATTGAAGAGGACATTTTCAAAGTTGCTGGTACAGAGTTTAACATCGGCTCACCCAAGCAGCTTGGAGAGGTGCTCTTCGACCACATGAAGCTGGTAGACAAGCCCAAAAAGACCAAATCAGGGCAGTATGCCACCGGGGAAAACATCCTGTCAGCACTGGCTACCGAGCATGATATAGCCCGCCGGATCCTGGAATTCCGTGAACTGCAGAAGCTCAAGAACACCTACGTAGATGCGCTACCCCGGCTGATCAGCGATTACGACGGACGAATACATACTTCCTATAACCAGGCAGTGACCTCTACCGGACGCTTGAGCTCTACCAACCCTAACCTGCAGAATATTCCTATTCGTACCAAAAAAGGCCAGCTTATTCGCAAGGCTTTTGTGCCCCGCAATGAAGATTTCCTGCTGATGTCGGCCGACTACTCGCAGGTAGAGCTGCGCATCATGGCTTCTTTCTCCAAGGACGAGAGCATGATTGACGCTTTCCGCCATGGCAGAGATATCCACGCCACTACCGCCGCCAAGATCTATGGCGTGGCCCTGGAGGAGGTAACGCCCGAAATGCGCCGCAAAGCCAAAACCGCTAACTTTGGCATTATCTACGGCGTATCGGCTTTTGGGCTGGCGCAGCAGCTCAGCATCCCCCGTCAGGAAGCATCGGAGATCATCAAGGCCTACTTCAAAGAGTTTCCCAGTATCAAAAACTACATGGACGAAGCCATACAACAGGCACGGAAGCAGGAATATGTAGAAACGGTGATGGGCAGAAAGCGCTACCTGCGTGATATCAATTCACGTAACCCGACCGTACGTGGTTATGCCGAGCGTAACGCGATCAATGCGCCCATACAGGGCACTGCCGCCGATATGATCAAAATAGCGATGGTGAATATCCACCGCTGGATGCAGCAGGAAAAGCTGCAGTCGCGCATGATCATGCAGGTACACGACGAACTGGTATTTGACGTACACCACAGCGAAGCAGACCTGGTAAAAGATACTGTGATTGAGCTTATGAAAAACGCGCTACCCCTGGAGGTACCCATGGAGGTAGAAGCTAACGTGGCTAAAAACTGGCTGGATGCCCATTGATACTATGAGCGATAGATTTGCCGGAGGTTTAATCTTACGGCAAATCATCATCAATTGACTCTTCCACCAACTTACTGATATTTGCCAGCACTATTCGGGGGCCGAGCATACTTTCTGCACTGATCGTCATGGCATGATCTTCACTTATCGAGTACATTAGCTTATAATACAAAATTGCTCTGTCTACATTTTCTTTCTCCATAAAATACTTGACCATAAAGAGACTGTGGGCAAGTATTTCAGTAAAGTGGAAGATCCTCTGTTCCGGATACAGGTTCATAACGTTGTACTTCTCATCCAGTATTTTGAAAGCTTCGTCTGGTTTTTTTTGCTCAACAAGTTCACTGGCCATTCCGAGTTTGGCATGCAGATAATCAGGAAACTTATCATAAAGTTGATTGGCCACCTTCCATGCTTCATCATGCTGACCGCTGTTTTTCAAAGCATTATGGAGGAAATTATAAAAGGGTGGGTACTCAGGAAATTCTTTCAGATAATCTCTAAGCAGTTCCACCGCTTCTGCTGCCTCTTCGGGATCAGTCGCCATGTAGTACGTCTCTTCAATGGCATCATATAATTCTTCACTTCTATCCTGATACACTTTGTCATACTCTGATTCCATCTTGTCATACATAATCTCAATCTCTTGTGATTCAGTATTTTCCCAGCCTCCTTCTGGTTCAACCTTGGGTTGATAGTTCATTAATATTTTGTGGAAAGGACGTTCCGGGTCAAGGTCAAAAGGCTCAGGAGTCTCATCTTCCCATTCGCCCCTGACAATGACATCATAGTTACCTTTGCCAACACTATGGTCCAGCTTGCTGGTGTAGCGGGCAACATTTTGGCCTGCTTCAACAAAAAGCAACGGTTTACCTTCTTTGCCAAACTCGTACTCTATCAGATCTACCTGTTCATCATCTTCTTCCAGATAGTACTGGGTCAGGCTGAAGTCCTTGTGTGGCTCAAAACCCAATTCTTCAGCAAAAGCGATCGCTCCATAGATGACATTATGTGCCTCCACATAATCGCAGCTTACCATATCCTGTATGCTACTAAATTTATCAACCAGCTCTTCAAAATCGTAAGTAGTCAGGTTATGATAATAAGCAGTATCTTTTACCCCCAGGCAGAATGTGTCAACTAGAAAAGAAGCCATCGTCAGATTACCGCTGGGCATCTCACGCACTACCAATACAGTAGCTATGCCCTGCTCCTGCCAGCTTTCGGTCATAAGGCAATCCCTGACAGGTAAATTTCGGACTTTGGTTTTGATGTATTTTTTGGGCGTAAGGTGTATTACCTTAGCAGGCGATTTTTTCTTTTTCTTTTTTGCCATAGTTAAATGTATTTTGATGCGTAGTAGTAACTTAAAATATCCAGACTTTTTTACTATTTATGCAGCATTTTCGCAAGTCTATCCTGCTAAATTTACAGCACAAATTAAAACTAATTGTTTTATGCTAAGCTTTGAAGATATTAAATCTGCCGCCGGGCGCATCGCCCCGCTGATCCACCGTACACCCGTACTGAGCAGCGAAAGCATCAACAAAATTTCGGGGGCTCAGCTATTCTTCAAGTGTGAAAATTTCCAGAAGGCCGGTGCCTTCAAAATGCGCGGAGCCGCCAATGCAGTGCTCTCCCTCAACACAGAGGAGCGGCAGCGCGGTGTCGCTACCCATTCTTCCGGTAACCACGGGCAGGCGCTGGCCAAAGCAGCACAAAGTGTGGGCTCCCGGGCTTATATCGTGATGCCGGAGACGGCCCCTGTCGTTAAAAAGAAGGCAGTAGCCGGCTATGGTGCCGAGATCATCATGTGTAAGCCAACTTTACAGGCCCGGGAAGATACCCTGGCCGAGGTAGTAGACAGGACCGGAGCTGAATTTATCCACCCCTATAATGATGATCGGGTAATTTGCGGACAGGGTACAGCAGCGCTGGAACTGATAGAAGACACCGACTCGCTGGATATTATCATGGCCCCGGTAGGCGGCGGCGGGCTGCTCAGTGGCACAGCCATCACCACCCAGGCCCTGCTGCCCAATGCACTGGTAATCGCAGGAGAGCCCAAAGGAGCCGACGATGCCTGGCGTTCTCTGCAGGCAGGTAGGATTATTCCCTCAGAATTACCCAACACCATCGCTGACGGCCTGCTGACCTCGCTGGGGAGCAAAACTTTTCCTATCATACAGGAACTGGTTTCAGAGATCATCACCGTAAGCGATGCAGAAATCATCGCCGCCATGCGGCTGGTGTGGGAAAGAATGAAAATTATTATAGAACCTTCCTGCGCCGTACCACTAGCGGCTGTACTACAGCAGAAAGAGAAGTTTGCCGGCAAGAGGATAGGCATTATCCTTACCGGTGGTAATGTGGACCTGGAAAAGCTGCCTTTCGGTGAAATATGATTTTTTGGAGACTATCTCCCTCCTTAGCCCTAAGGCTTTTGTACGTAACTTAGCTGGTGAGAAATCACCATTTGGCGGAAATCATGGAGAGCCGTTTGTCTATTTGCTATTTTATTAGCTTTTTAGCTCCAAATTTGAATCTTATCCAAAAAAAACGCCACATACAGTCCTTTAGCTTTAAAACATTGGTATTTTTATAGTATATTTCAATTCTTATTTTGGCTGATGTGTATTATGATTTAAGGTTATGCAACCAAGAAAAATACAAATTATCCCCTCCATTTCTATCATGAATAATAAAATTACCCGTCTAAAACAGGGTAATTTTTCTAGTGAGCAGGTATATAACGAAAGCCCTATTGATCTGGCCAAAAAGTTTGAAGATCATGGGATTACCAAACTGCAACTGGTAGACCTGGATGGCACCCGTAAGGGAAAACCGGTGCATTACCATGTACTGGAAGCCATTTCCGGACATACCAGCCTGGAGGTAGACTTTGCCGGAGGAATCAATACCGATGGAGATGTCAACAAAGCCTTTGACTATGGAGCGCGCCGGGTCACAGCAGCTACCATAGCGGTCAGAAATCGGGAAGAGTTTGCGTCCTGGGTCATCTCATACGGAAGGGAGAAGATTGTACTGGGCGGTGATGCACTTACCGCTTCCCTGGAAGGTCGCCACGTAGCCATACAGGGCTGGCAACAGGACACCGGGATAGACCTTTTTGACCATGTAGAATACTTCTACAGCCGCAGCCTTAAATTTCTTAAAACCTCTGATATCTCTAAAGAAGGCATCATCGAAGGCCCCTCTTTTGAGCTCTATAGTGACCTGATGAACAAGTTCCCCGGGATCAAGCTCATTGCCAGCGGTGGCGTACAGCGCCTGGAAGATATTGAAAGGCTACGCGACATCGGCCTGTATGGTGTGGTGTTTGGCAGGGCCTACTATGAAGGGATGATTAAACTCAAGGAAATTGAGCATTTTATCGCCAAACAGCCCGTGTAGTAAGTAGGTTAAACCACTGATGAATTAATTTTTTGGTGGTGTGCGTTAATTTCTTTTACTGGCCTTGCCTTTCGTACGCCAAAGTGCTATTATTTTTTATTATGGAAAAATTGTATGGACTTATCGGCTATCCGCTTAGCCATTCTTTCTCAAAAAAATATTTTACCAAAAAATTTGAAGAAGAGGGTATACAGCATTCAAGGTACGAACTGTTTGAATTACAGGATATTCAGCACTTTTCGGCACTGACAAAGCAGCACCCCAGCCTCAGAGGGCTAAACGTGACCATTCCGCACAAACAGCAGGTAATGCGCTATCTGGATGAACTTGATGCCAGTGCCAAGCAGGTAGGCGCCGTCAATACCATTAAGTTTGCGCACAACAAACTTACAGGTTACAATACTGACTATTTTGGGTTCAAAGAATCACTCCAACACTGGCTGGGTACCGCTGACATTAAGCGGGCACTGGTACTGGGGACGGGAGGCGCATCAAGGGCTGTAAAGTGTGTGCTCTACGTGCTGGAAATAGACTACCTGCTGGTATCCCGGCATGCCTCCGAACATACGATTACGTACGAGCAACTCAGGAACGACTACAATCTCCATGACTTTCCGCTCATTATTAACTCCACCCCACTGGGGATGTCGCCTAATGTTAATACTTTTCCGGATATTGACTACAGTCAACTGACCTCCGATCATTTCTGCTATGATCTGGTGTACAATCCAGAGGTGACTACCTTTATGAAAAAAGCAGAAGAAAAAGGCGCAACTGCCAAAAATGGCCTAGAAATGCTGCACCTGCAGGCCGAAAAAAGCTGGGAAATCTGGAATCAGTAAACAATGAACGGATGACAATGAACAATTTTAGCTGCATCATGGTAATTTAGGGCAAACAAATTTGTTTACCGATGATGAGGAAAGTATTCCGTTTCTGTTCATTGCTCATTAATCACTGCTCATTGTAATATGGATTTCAAGCTTACTTCTGAATATGTACCTACCGGTGACCAGCCCGAAGCCATTCGGCAACTGACGGAGGGAATAACCAACGGAGAACCGGCTCAGACACTGCTGGGGGTGACCGGCTCCGGTAAGACCTTTACCATGGCCAATGTAGTGGCTAACCTCAACCGACCTACCCTGGTGATGAGCCACAACAAAACCCTGGCCGCCCAGCTCTACGGTGAGTTCAAGCAGTTTTTCCCCGAAAATGCCATAGAGTACTTTATTTCCTACTACGACTACTACCAGCCTGAAGCTTATATCCCTACCACCAATCTTTATATTGAAAAAGACCTGTCCATCAATGAAGAAATTGAGAAGCTCAGGCTTAGCGCTACCTCATCATTACTCTCCGGCAGGCGTGATGTGCTGGTAGTGGCTTCGGTATCCTGCATCTATGGCCTGGGTAATCCTGATGAATTTGGCAAAAATGTGATTCGCCTGCAGGAAGGTGACCGGCTCTCCCGCCAGAGCCTGCTATATGGGCTGGTAGATATCCTATACAGCCGTACAGAAGCCGAATTCAAGCGGGGAAATTTCCGTGTGAAAGGCGATACTGTGGATATTTTTGTAGCTTATGCCGACTTTGCCTACCGCATCTACTTCTGGGGAGATGAGATTGAGGCTATCCACCGCATAGACCCGCATAGTGGCAAGAAACAGGCCGATGAGCGCATCATCACCATCTACCCGGCCAACCTCTTTGTGACCGGCAAGGATACTACCCAGCAGGCGATCCATGAAATTCAGGATGACCTGGTGGCCCAGATACAGAACTTTGAAACCGAAAGACGCTTCCTGGAGGCTAAGCGCATACAGGAGCGCACCGAGTTTGACCTGGAGATGATCCGCGAGCTGGGCTACTGCTCCGGCATAGAGAATTATTCCCGCTATTTTGACCGGCGCCAGCCCGGCCAGCGGCCTTTCTGCCTGCTGGACTATTTCCCGGAAGACTATATTATCATGATTGATGAGAGCCATGTGACGGTACCCCAGGTGCGGGCCATGTGGGGTGGCGACCGCGCCCGCAAGGTCAGCCTGGTAGATTATGGCTTTCGCCTGCCCTCCGCTATGGATAACCGGCCGCTGACTTTCAATGAGTTTGAAGACCTGACCAACCAGGTCGTCTACGTCAGTGCTACGCCCAGTGAGTATGAACTACGCAAATCCGAAGGTATTGTGGTAGAGCAGGTCATCCGCCCTACCGGCCTGCTGGATCCGGTAATTGAAGTACGGCCCAGCCTCAACCAGATTGATGACCTGCTAGGCGAAATTGACGATCGGGTCAAACTGCAGGAGCGGGTGCTGATTACCACCCTCACCAAGCGCATGGCCGAAGAGATGCAGAAGTTTTTGGAAAGAGCTGGCGTACGCAGCCGCTATATCCACTCGGAGGTAAAACCTATGGATAGAGTAGAAATTCTGCGGGAACTTCGGCTGGGAGTATTTGACGTGCTGGTGGGTGTCAACTTACTGCGGGAGGGGCTTGACCTGCCGGAAGTCTCGCTGGTGGCGATACTGGATGCGGACAAAGAGGGTTTCCTGCGGAACGAGCGCTCCCTGATCCAGACCATCGGGCGGGCCGCCCGTAACGAAAACGGTATGGTGATCATGTATGCCGACCGCATTACCGGCTCCATGCAGACGGCGATAGATGAAACGAACCGTCGCCGCAGCAAACAGATGGCTTATAATGAAGAACATGGCATCACACCCAGAACCGTTCTCAAATCCACAGAAGCCATCATGTTCTCTACCCGGGTGGGAGATTCCAGAAAAACCGACAAAAAAGCGTATATCGGCCCTGAAGACCAGAGCATTGCTGCCGATCCGGTGGTAGCTTATATGAACAAAGAAGATTTGGAGAAGTTGATGAGCAAAACCCGGAAAAACATGGAAAAAGCAGCCAAAGAATTAGATTTTATGGAAGCTGCCCGCCTGAGAGATGAGTTAAACGAGCTCAAAAAACTTTACGAACAGAGACAATAGCTGTACCTTTGCCCAAACTACTACTTTTTATGAGAAAAATTTTTATTCTGACCTTGTTGCTGGTCAGCTTTAACCTACTGGATTCGCATGCACAATACCTTTTCAACTTCCATGTGGATGCCTACAAAACCGATAACCGGGACCCTTTTGAGTTTGTAGATAAGGCTCAGATGGGCCTGGAATTTAACTACTTCCTCTACAGCCAGCTGGCACTGACCACAGGTATAGAATTCTGGACAGAAAGCACCCGCTTTGTACCGGGAGTGCGGTTTTATCCTATTACTCCGCTTTTTCTGCGCTTTCGGCCGCTTATTGGTAAAGAAGTGGATTATGCCTTTGGCGCTGGCTACTCCCGTAAGATCACTGATAACTGGCGACTGGAGGGTATGGCGGACTATTACTTCGAGCGCAGTAACCTGGCTATCCGCTTCGGAATAGGCTACACGCTTTATTAGACACTACTTACGCCGAATTCTCCGAAAAAAGGTCTGGATTAACGCAGCACTTTCGCTGGCCAGCACTCCCTTGCGCACTTGCGTCCGTGGGTGTAATATGCCTTCATTGTACTGGGTGAAGCCTTTTTTATCGTCAGCTGCCGCAAATACCAGTGTACCCAGTTGCGACCAGTGAATCGCCCCGGCACACATGACACAGGGCTCCAGCGTCACGTACAATGTACAGTCCGGCAGATACTTGGCTCCCAGATAATTAAAAGCTGAGGTAATCGCCAGCATTTCGGCATGGGCGGTGACATCATGCAGGCGCTCCGTTTGATTATAGGCTTTGGCAATGATACGATCGTTGATCACTACCACCGCTCCTACCGGAATCTCACCTTCTTCATAGGCCCTTTCAGCCTGCCTGAGGGCCTGCTGCATGAAATAGGTATCATCGGGCTGCAGTACTCCCATGATCAGCCTTTGATTTGAATACTCTGCATCATCTGCCGGGCGGTATCTTCCCACTTCATCTGCAAGGCCTGCGGACAGCTAAAATTAAACACCAGCGTCTGCCTATTGTGTACTGTGTACTGTATGCGGGTGTACTTGCGGACCGGAGACTGGGCACTAAGCGCATTTTCCTCCGGCCTTACAGTGGAGGTAAATTCAAAAACCACATAGTTCTTTCCGTTTACCTCCTCTATCTCTTCGCGGGAGAATGCTACTTCATCATACAGTTCCAGCAGGCTGGCTTTGTAGAAATCTTTGAGGATGGGCAGGTCCGATACCTGCCAGCGGGTATTAGAGGTATTCACCGTAAAGTCTACGACTTGCTGTTCGTTAGTATAAGCTGCAATCGGCTGCCGGGCTGTCAGGTAGCGCTGGTTCATCAGGTCTTCTGTCATCGGCTGGAAACCCTGTGGTATTCCAACCTGAATATTTTCCGTAATCTGGGTTTTAACCAGGTCATTGCCGGGCTTCTGAAAACTGCTGATGCCAACCAACAGCAGTAAATATCCGATAAATCTTATCTGCTTCATATCTTGGTAAATCATGTCAACAACGAGCAAAAGTACAGCCAAAATCATCCTCTGCGAACCTTTACTATGGTTTCGGCACATCAGCCGCATTTAAGGAATTATTATCACAAAAAAGATCTCTTCAAACAGTCTGTACGCTATGCTGTTTTAAATGTATAGTGTCACAATTTTTTTAACTAAAAGTGGTAACAATGATAACCAATAATATATTCAGGTCAACCTCATTTTTTTCAATACTATTGTCAGCTTTTTTTCTGCTGTCAGCCTGCGATAGGAGTGATGAGTACGGTACCAAAACCGGTGATGATGGCGAAGACCCTGAGGCCTACGGCCTGCAAGAAAGCGATTTGCCGGGAAGCCAGGATGAGGCCGAACTGGAAAGTGGGGCAGCAGAAGACTATCCTGCGGATGAATCTCCCCGGGGTGATGTAGTAGCCGGAGAAGATAATGAGGCTATGGAAGTAGAGTATGGCGAAGCGGATAGCACGTACAATCCACAGGCTGCGCAGTATCCTGCTGATAAAATTAAGGATGAAACCAACCTCAACAGTAACGATCCAATGGAGTTGGACAGCGATTTTGAAAGTGTGAAGAAGAAAAAGCTGATGGCGACACTCAACCGCCATAGGACAGAAGTAGATAACCGTATCCGCGAGCTGCAGAATATGCCGGGAAATTCAGAAGACTCCAGCATAGTAGCCGGAAATGTGGAAAAGCTCAAGCTTTACCGGGAAAAACTGGACCTTGAGATTGCGAAGGTAATTGCAGTGGAAGATGAAAATGTACTGGAAGAAGTTACTGAATCAGCGCAGGCAGCCATCAGAGGTGCAGGCGCCCTGATACAAAATGAAG
Source organism: uncultured Porifericola sp. (assembly GCA_964518125.1). GTDB lineage: Bacteria > Bacteroidota > Bacteroidia > Cytophagales > Cyclobacteriaceae > Catalinimonas. Next base: position 4,828 of record CAZFFW010000107.1, on the reverse strand, counting down.
ACATGCAGATACAGCAGGGCTATTAATCTGTGACAATCAACATTTACACAGCTACCCGTACCACCAGTGTACGGGTTTCTTTGTTTATACCCTTGTCTGTACAAGCTTTTTACTTCCTCAGGGGTAATTTTTTCATCCGGTTTTTGTTGCTTTATGGGACAGACACAAATGTCTGATATAGTCGGTCATGGAAGTGCTGATTAGATACAACGCTCTACCTTTATGAAACAATGCGAAATTCAGCCATCATTTATATACTGATAACTACCTGCCTGTTCTTGCAGTGTTCTCCTGAGGAAAACAAGCCGGAACAAGCTCCGGCAACCTATACAATCCAAACACTGCCCTCAGCGCAGCTCCTCAAAAAGCATCCGATTGAGGTGGTGGTACACCGGGGTGCGAACCATCTGGCCCCGGAAAACACCTTTGCTTCCGCTGTAAAAGCGATAGAGTTGGGTGTGGATTATGTTGAAATTGATGTGCACCGCAGCCTGGACGGCGTCCATTATATACACCACGACCTGATGCTGGGGCGCACCACGGATGGTTGGGGCCCGATACGGCTACGTTCATCTGCCTACATTGATCAGCTGGATGCCGGAAGCTGGTTTGACCCGGCCTTTGCCGGAGAACCGGTGCCCAGGCTTGACAATTTCCTGCGCTGGATCAAAGGTAAGGCTAAAGTCTACCTGGACGTAAAAACCGCTGACCTGGAAAAGGTGGTGAGCCTGATCCGTGAACTGGACATGGAAGACGAGACTTTCTTCTGGTTCTGGAGCGACTCTATGCTGGAAGAATTCCAGGAACTGGCGCCTGAACTCAGGGTGAAGATCAACGCCCACAGCCCGGAAGAAGTACGGGAAGCAAAAGAGAATTACGATGCCTACATCATTGAATGTAATGTACAGGAAATTACGCCAGAGCTGGTAGAAAGCTGCCGCACGCTGAATATCCGGATCATGGCCTATGCGGATAGCAACACTCCCGAAGAATTCCGGGCGGTAATCCAATCTGAGGCAGACCTGGTCAACCTGGATCGTCCATCTCTGTACATTGAGCAGCTTCGGATACTGCAAGATTCTCTTGCTGCTAACTAATGATTTTGTGCAGGGAAATTCCTAGCTTTACTTATAACTAAACAAAACATAACGTCTGATATGGAAAATACCTCCTCCCGCCCCCTCAAAAGTCTGGAAGACTGGGAAGATTTTGTTGTTTCCCGTTACCCTGAAGAAAATGTACAGGCAGCCAAAGAACGTGATGATTACCGCAATTACGATAGCCCTACGCGGGATACGGTGAAGGAATTTTACCGCCTCAACCATACCTATCAGTCGTATGATTTTGTGAAGTCTAAGGAAAAAGAATTTCTTGCCCTCAACCGTAAGAGAATGTCTATCTGGGAAGCGGCGGAGTTTCTCAACCAACTGGTAGATGACTCTGATCCGGACACTGATCTCTCGCAGCTCCAACACCTGCTGCAGACCGCTGAAGCCATCCGCGCCGACGGGCATCCTGACTGGTTTGTACTTACCGGCTTCATCCACGACCTTGGCAAGATACTTTGCCTCTTTGACGAGCCGCAGTGGGCAGTAGTGGGCGATACTTTCCCGGTGGGCTGTGCATATTCTGATAAAGTGGTGTACCCTGAGTTTTTCAGCCTAAATCCTGACCATAAAAACGAACAGTACCAGAGCAGGCTAGGTGTGTACGATGAAAACTGTGGACTTAAAAATGTACATATGTCATGGGGCCATGATGAATATCTTTACCACATCTCCAAAGACTACCTGCCCGAGCCGGCTTTGTACATGATCCGCTACCATTCTTTCTATGCCGCCCATAAAGAGGGTGCTTACGATTACCTGATGGATGATCATGACCGGGAGATGTTCCAGTGGGTCAAAAAATTCAATCCCTACGATCTCTATTCCAAAAGTCCCGAGCCGCCTAAGGTAGACGAGTTACGCCCCTACTACGAGGAGTTGATCGCCAAATACTTTCCGGAGAAGGTAAATTTTTAAAAATCCGAAGAGAAGCAGCCCAGCAGTCTGCTGGATATTTGCCACTCGCGAGACGCGAGTCTGCTGAAAAACTTTAACTTTGCCAAAGCTCAAAGCTTTGGCAAAGTTTTGTTCTGGCAACCCAATTATTCATTCCTCAGCGTCTTCACCGGGTTGATAAAAGCCAGCTTGATGGCCTGGCTGCCTACAATCAGCAGGGCCAGTGTTAATAGGCTTCCCGCCCCCAGCAGTAGCACGCCAACACCGATCTCTCTACGGTAGGCGATATTTTCCAGCCACATGGTATTACCCAAATAAGCCAGCGGCAGCCCGATCAGCATCGCAATCAGCAGCAGTTTCAGGAATGACTTCATGAAGTAAAAGCTCAGCTGGTAAACCTCCGCGCCCAGCACTTTGCGGATGCTGATTTCCTTCATCCTGGTTTCGGCCGTATAGATGGAGATACCCAGGAAGCCCAGGCAGGCGATACTGATGGACAGGAAAGTCATGTATCCAATCACTTTCATCAGGATGTTGAAACCGAACAACGCTTCCGCCACCTGCTCGTCATAGAATTCAGCTTTGAAAGGATGCACCTTGTCTAGTTGCTGCCACATTTCCTCCAGTTCGCTCAGGGTCGCCTGTATGTTGGTGCTGCTCAGCTTAAGTTGCATGTACTGAAACTCTTCCGGACGATAGCGCAGGGCAAAGCTTTCTATCCGCTGCATTACCGGCATGTAATGAAAGTCTCTGACCACGCCACTGATTCTCACTTCCTCCCCATCTACGTATAGCAGTTCGTTGACAGCCTCCGCCGGACTTTCATAGCCCATTGCCCGCACTGCCGACTCATTAAAGACGACAAACTGCTCCCGCCCGGAATCAGTATTTTCTGGATAAGCCTCACCGGCTACCATCTCCAGTTCCATATTTTCGGCAAATGAAGGCGATACCGAAATGTAGTGGATGGACAGAGAATCTTCCGCTGATTTTTTGAAATAAGCGCCGCTCAGATGACCGGAAGCCAAAGTATAAGAAGCCGCCGAAACCTCCTGTACATCCTTGTGCTGCCGCATCAGTTGGCTAAGTTGTTCATAAGAATTCCCCTGTAGCACTATTTGCAGCACATTTTCCTGCGCAAATCCCATGTCCTTGTTCATAGCGTACTGAAACTGCTCATAAATGATCATAGTCGTAATCAGGAAAATAAAGGAAAGGGCAAACTGGGCGGTAATCAGCGCTTTGCGCCAGCTCATACCTCCACTTACTTTTACATCTGTCAGCTTCTTCAGCACCTGCACCGGGTTAAAGCGCGAGAGTAGCAGGGCCGGGAAAACTCCGGCGATCAGCCCAACCAGCAAAGCAAAAATGCCAAAGTATACATAAATGCTGTAGCCGGTGGCGAAGGAAATGAGCGAGCGACCTTCTTCATCAAGCAAATTATAAAAAGCCGGTTCCAGCAATTGCAGCATCAGTACTGCCAACACCAACGAGAGCAGGGACACGATCACCGCCTCACTGATAAACTGCATAAAAAGCTGGCGCCTGCGTGCCCCTACCACCTTGCGAACGCCTACTTCCTTGGCACGGCTCAGCGCCCTGGCTACCGACAGATTGGTATAATTAAAACAGGCCGAAAGCATCACCACCAGTACCAGCCCGGCCATAAAATAGATAAACATCGCCGGCATGGTAGGCGCCAGCTGGTTAACAATCTGGGCAGTAGGCGCCGGGGTGATTTCTCCCAGGCGCTGCAAGGTAAACTCCGCCCGAATAGGATCGTTCTCCTGATAATTAGCCTGGCTGATTTGCGGGAAATAGGCTGAAAGTTGCTCTGCTCCTACTCCCTCCTGCAGTTTGACATACACATAATGGTCGTACAGCGACTGCCAGTTATCGGTCTGCACATCTACTTTTCCCTGCCGGTCCAGGGCCGGCAGGGTTTCGTAAGAAGCCAGCACCTCAAATTTGATGTGGGTGTTGGTAGGTGGATCGGCCATCAGCCCGGTGACCTTGAACTCGCCCAGCCCGGCCAGGCTCATCATTTGTCCGATTGGGTCCTGTTGTCCGAAGAATTTTTCCGCTACTTTTTGGGTGAGCACCAGGGAGAAAGGCTCCTGCAGGGCCGTTTCGGGATTACCACTCAGCAAGGGGAAGGTGAAGGTCTGCAGAAAATCCTCGCTGGCATACAGCCCCTTGGCAGGTATGATACGGTCGTTGGCACTGAAGTCGCCACCGAAGCCTTTCTTGAGAACAACAGTATTTTCTACCTCCGGGGCATTGTGCTCAAAATAATCCAGCAGGGCTGGAGTAGCCGTAGCAAAAGTGTGCGGAAAATCTCCTCCGGTATGATGGATGCTGTTGATGCGATAAATCTGTTCCGCATCTGCGTGAAACTCGTCATAACTGTACTGCACGACGATGATGGAAAGCATCAGCAGGCAGGCCGACAGGCTGATGGCCAGGCCGAAGATGTTGATAAAGGAAAAAATGCGGTGCTTCAGCATGCTCCGCAGGGCTATTTTGAAGTAGTTGCCGATCATCATAAGGTTTGGGTCATGTTGTTTGGCCCGTCAGACAGCTACTTCAGGGGAATGTTGCAGGTAAGAGGATTTTTTTTACCATTTAGCCTGAAGCTATGAGATTGTTGCAGGTTAAAGGTTGAAGGTTAAAAGTTATGTTACCTCAGATACGTATCCCCCAAACCAAAACTCAGAGATTAACTTGTATTAAAGCTTTTTCTAACTGCACATCAACCATTACTGTCCTCCTTCATCATCCTCCGGTGCGACCAGATGATGAGCAGTACCCCGGCGAATACCAGC
>CAZFFW010000106.1:0-18737 GCA_964518125.1 uncultured Porifericola sp. | reverse complement strand
TAACCCTCTAACTCTACTGCAGGTTCAGGAGCCTTTTTTTGCCTGTATGATTATTTTACTGTTAATTTTTTCCTGCCTGTTCCTATTCATGGATATTTTTCTGATATTCAATACTAACAAGTACTACTCATTTAAGGCCTGCACTGATACAACAACTACCGCCTGTTGCATAAGTACAATAATGAAGCATAACGGGGACTGAAATCCAGGTTTTCGACCCGGCCGTGCCTTCCTTAAGTGAACAACCTAGATTCGCGATGCAACAGGAACCTACATGGATATCCGAAATCAGGAAGGGAAACCAGCAGGCCTTCAAAGCTGCTTATGATCACTTCGCTGACAAAATATTTTTCCTTTCGCGCCGCTTTCACCTGAGTGAGGAAGAGGCCCGGGAGATGGTCCAGCATGTATTCATGGTCCTGTGGAGCAGAAGAGAAAAACTCAAAGATGGCCTTTCCCTGAATGCTTTTCTGCTGACAATTGCCAAAAATAAGATCATCAACCTGCACAAGCGCAAAGCAGTAGAAGCCGCATCTGTCAATGCCTTTTTCCGGCAGAAACAGGCTTACTGCCACGAGGATGAAAACAATGTGGTGTTTCATGATCTTGAGCAACATACCCTGAGGTTTATTGACACCCTGCCTGCCCGGCATAAGGAAATTTTTATGATGAGCAGAAAAGAGGGGGTCAACAACGAAAAGATTGCGCTTAGGCTGAACATATCCCGGCGTACGGTAGAAAATAATATCTACCAGGCCGAAACCGCCATCCGCCGCTTTCTCAAAGAAAGTAAAATGCTGGAACGCAGTCTCACGCTGTTTATCCTCTGGCTATTCTTCTGAATATTTTTTCCAATTTATTTTCCGCATTACAGAGTAAATGAAGGGCGCCGATGGTATACATAGTATTACCAAAGGAAAAAGGCTTCGTTCATGGATCAGCAGTTACTAGACAGATTTTTCAGGGGAGAATGTACTGACGCCGAGCAGCGAAAAGTGCTGGCCTGGTATCTCTCCGGCGAAGCCGACCATGAACTGAGCCAAAAGATAGAAGCATCCTGGCGGGAGCAGGATACGCTGCCACAATCTGAGTGGGGAAAAGAAGCCGTCTTTGGTGAAATACAGGCAGAAATCATAGCCAAATCCGATCATAGCCGCAAGGAAAGCCCGCTTTTTACCGAAAACAAACGGCCGCTGATCAGAACCTGGACCAATGCCGCTGCTGCGGTTTTGCTGCTGGCGGTGGCCTCTTATGCGCTCTACTTTATGCTGTCCGGGCAGGAGCAGGAGGCGGCCCCGCTAACCACTGCACCCTCTCCGCAGCAGGATGCTGAGATCGTCAAGCAAACGGCATACGGTGAGAAAATGACCATCACCCTCGCGGATAGCACCGTGATCCGCCTGAACTCCGGCAGTCAGCTACGCTACCTGGTAGATGCTTCCCGGGAGGTTTTCCTGGAAGGGGAGGCCTTTTTTGATGTCAGCCGGGATACTTTACACCCCTTCCTTATCCATACCGCCAATATCACGACCACTGTACTGGGTACATCCTTCAACATCCGGGCATTTGCCGAAGACGAAAAGATAGCCGTATCGGTTGTTACTGGAGAAGTACAGGTAGAACAACAAAAAAATATACCCGACAAAATCGTGCGGCTGGTACCCGGCGAACAGGCGATGTACGACAGGAAAGATACCCGTATGGTCAAAGGGAAATTTGACTACGAAAACGTACTCTCCTGGAAAGAGGGACGCCTGCACTTCAAAAATGCCCGCTTCTCGGATATTGAGCAGACACTGGAGCGCTGGTACGGAGTAGACATTGAAGTGCGTCATCCCGGGATTGAAAACGGCTTTAGCGGCTCCTACAACAGGCGTTCGCTGGAAAGTGTGCTGGAAGGAATGAGTTTCGTGCTGGATTTTGAATTTGAAATACAGGATAAAAAAGTCATCATTTTATAAGAATACAGCCTATGAAATAAATTACTTGAACCGAACTTACCGGCAGTTTCCAGGAAACTTACGGACTACCCAACTGATGCAACGCTCCGGTAGTAGCCTCACCCAACTGCATCAACTGAATCATTACAACCTAATACGCATCATCTTTATGAAACCTAAACTAATACCACAACTGGCGGCTGTCAGCAGGTACCTTTTGCTGGGAGTAATCCTGCAATTTTTCTTCTGCAGCACGCTTTGGGCCTCAGTAAACCCGGATCAGAACAAAAGTCTGGAAGAAATCAAAGTCAGCATAAGCCTCAGAAATGCCGACCTAAAACAGACAATCGCCGAAATTGAACAGAAAACCGAGTTCAGTTTTGTCTTCAACGAAAAAATTCTACAGAAAAAACACAGCATCAGTGTACAGTCCAATGCCCGCTCGCTGGGCGATGTGCTGAGAAGTATCTCACAGCAGACTTCGCTGGCTTTCAAGCGGATGGGCGATAATATCCACATCAGCGACCGCTCCGGTCAGGAAGTAATGGTGGAAGATATTGTCGGTGCTGCCCCGCAGATCGTCGTTTCAGGAACGGTAACTTCCTCTGCTGACAATGGTGGTCTTCCCGGCGTTAACGTGCTGGTAAAAGGTACCCTTACCGGTACCGTAACTGATATTGAGGGAAAATACAGCATCAACGTGCCCAACAATGATGATATACTGGTTTTTTCCTCTATCGGCTATGTTTCACAGGAGATACCCGTCAATGGCCGCTCAGTCATCAACATTGGCATGTCTGAAGATGTACAGGCCCTGGACGAGATCGTTGTCATCGGTTATGGTACCGCAAGGAAGTCTGACCTTACAGGAGCCGTTGGCTCGGTCAACGTAGAACAACTGCAGGAGCGCCCCGCCGCCTCGCTGAACCAGGCCCTGGCCGGCCGTATCCCCGGCGTACAGGTCAATACCAACTCCGGCAGACCCGGTGGACGTACCAATATCCGTATCCGTGGTTTCAGCTCCATCAACTCTACCAACAACCCGCTTTATGTAGTGGATGGTGTACAACTGCCCATGGGCAACCAGGCACAGTTCAGTCAGGCCATTGACTACCTCAACCCCAATGATATCGTTTCGGTAGAAGTGTTGAAAGATGCCTCATCTACCGCTATTTACGGTGCGCGTGGTGCCAACGGTGTAATCCTGATCACTACCAAAAAAGGTAAGGCCGGCGAAGGAAAAATCACCTACAACGGAGATTTCAGCGTCAATACCATCGGACCCAATCGTCCGGAAGTACTGAATGCCGAGCAGTACCTGGCAGTAGAAGACCTGGCCTGGGCCAACATGGAAAAGTTTGACCCAGAAGGATGGGCCGCTGGACGCTGGGCTTACCTGAACCCCGCGCTGCGTCGTACTGACCCCCGTATTTTCAATCCTGATGGCAGCCCTAAGTTTGATACCAACTGGCTGGATGAAACTACCCAGAACAAGCTTTCTCAGAACCATCAGCTAGGCTTCAGCGGTGGAAATGAGCAGACTACCTACTCTTTCTCACTGGGCTACCGTGATGACCAGGGCCTGTTGAAAAACTCATTTCTGAAGCGCTACTCCGGCCGACTGACCCTGGATACCAAGGTAAAAGAATGGCTGAAAGTGGGTACTACCCTGAGCTATAACAACCAGGCAGAAAACCTGGTGGATATCTCTGACCAGGTGGCACGCCAGATCGTAGAAGACTTCCCTTTCCTGCCGGTAAGGTATGAGGATGGTACTTTTGCCAACAACCGCGACTATCCCTTTGCTGAAGGTACCATGAGTTCCATGCACCGCCTGTACGGCCGTACCTACAACCTGAATACGCAGAACGTGATCGGTAGTGCCTTTGCCAACATCACCCTGGCCGAAGGACTGGAATTCAGGACTGTACTCGGTACCAACGTGATCACGCAGGAAACCAATGACCATACCACCCGTACACTGGACCTGGGCAGCCAGGGCAGGGCATCTACCCGTAACCAGAAAGAGACTTTCTGGTCACTGGAAAACTACCTGACCTATAACAAGACGTTCAATGAAATTCACTCTTTTACTGGTATGCTGGGAGTATCCTGGCAGGAAAACAACTTCTTCGCCATACAGCAGGGCGTAAGGACCTTTGCCACCGACTACTTCCTGTATAACAATATGGGAGCTGGTAGCAATAACCTGAGCGTAGGCTCCGGCGCTTCCCGCCATGCCCTGAACTCGTACTTCGGAAGATTTAACTATAATCTGAAAGACCGTTACCTGGTGACCTTTACCGGTCGTGCTGATGGATCCTCCAAGTTTGGTGAAAACAACAAGTTTGCCTTCTTCCCCTCCGCGGCACTGGCCTGGAAAGTATCTGAGGAAGCATTCCTGAGCGACAATAATGTGATCTCCAACCTGAAGCTGCGTACCAGCTACGGTTTGACAGGTAACTCAGAGATTCCTCCTTACTCGTCTTTGTCGTTACTGGGTTCTAACTATGCCGCGATCTTCAACGAGTCAAGGGTAGGGGGTACTGGTATCAACCGCCTGGCCAACCCTGACCTGAGATGGGAAAAAACCGCTCAGACCGATTTTGGTATTGAGCTGGGTTTATTCAAAAACAGAATTACCCTGGAAGCTGACTACTACTACAGACTGACTACCGATATGCTGCTGGATGCACCGGTGCCTACTACCAGTGGATATGCTACCATTCGCAGAAACATCGGTTCAATGGAAAACAGAGGGGTGGAACTGGCGCTGAGTACGGTTAATATTGAGAATAACAATTTCTCCTGGAATACCACTTTCAACATCTCCATGAACCGCAATAAGGTACTCTCACTGGCTACCCCTGCGGATATTTTCGGTGTAGGTGGCCCTAACTTCACCAACCCTACCAACATCATTCGTGTTGGCGAGCCGGTAGGTTCTTTCTGGGGACTGAATCGCCTGGGCGTATGGAGTGAGGCAGAAAGAGCGGAAGCGGCAGAATTTGTCAGCTATCGTAATGGTCTGACAATCTTGCCCGGTGATGTTAAGTATGAGGATGTTAACGGCGACAAAGCCATCACTGATGCTGACCGTATGATCATTGGTAACGGTAACCCACTGGGTTGGGGAGCTTTTGTGAACACGCTCAGGTATAAGAGCTTTGACCTGACGCTGGAACTGCAGTATTCTTACGGCAACGACATCATGGACATGAACCTGCACCCCAGCGAAGACCGCCAGGCCCTGGCCAACAGCTACACTACCGTGCTGGATGCCTGGACACCTGACAACCAGGATAGCCAGATCGCCCAGATCCGCGATACCCGCGCCGGTTATGTGACCAACGTAGATACCCGCTGGATTGTGGATGGCTCCTTTTTAAGAGGCAGAAATCTGCTGTTAGGCTATACCCTGCCTTCAAGCGTGGTGCAGAGACTACGTCTGACCAACTTCAGAGTGTATGCTTCTGCACAAAACTTCTTCCTGCTGGTGGATGATCGCGTGATCGGTGACCCCGAAGTGACACCCATCAGAGGCGGAAACGGCAATAATGCATTCTCCCAGGGTATGAAATGGCACGAATATCCCAAGCCGACAACTTTTATGTTGGGTGTACAGATCGGCTTATAATCTTCTGACTAAAAATACTACGCAAGATGAAATCTCATATATTCAAATACACGAATAAAGCGCTGCTGCTCATCACACTGCTGGTGAGTGCCGCCTGTTCTGACTTTCTGGACGAGCAGGACCCTTCTAACCTGACTCCGGAAAGTTTTTACACCATTCCTGACCATGCGGAAGCGGCGATTGCTGCTGTCTATGACAATGCACGCTTTTACGGCGGTGGCGCTGGTATTTTCTCTTCCAACTGGCAACTGCTGGAAGCACCTACCGGAACTTCTACTACCGAAACGGCTCAGAACTCTGACCTGAACAACCTCTACTCCCTTACCTGGGACGGTAATACCGGCCATATCAACAACTGGTGGAGAGGCATTTACCAGGTAGTAGCCCAGGCCAACCTGGTGCTTGACCGGGTGCCGGCTATCAGCCCGATGGATGAGGCTCAGAAAAAGCGGATACTGGGTGAAGCCTACTTCTTCCGGGCCTGGGCATATTTTTATGCCGTCAGGCTTTGGGGTGATGTACCGCTGATCCTGCTGCCCCAGACCGCTACTTCCGAGGATTTCTTCCCCGGTCGTACGCCTCAGGCTGAAGTATACGCCCAGATCGTGGATGACCTGAAAATGGCAGAAGCTGCCGGCCTGCCCTGGACCGACCAGAGTGGCCGTATCTCTACTGCCGCTGCCAAATCACTACTGTCTAAGGTATACCTGACCATGGCCGGATACCCGCTCCAGAGAGGGGCTGAATACTACCAACTGGCTGCCACCAAGTCTAAGGAAGTCATTGACAATGCCGGTCCTATTGACCTGTTTGATACCTATGGAGAATTGCACGACGAAAGACTCGGCAACACCGTAGAGCACATCTTCAGCCTGCAGTATAACAATGAAGTGGCCAGTAACCCTATGGGCAATATGTTCCCTAACTTTAAGCCGGTATCCTATCGTGGCCCTTCAGGTACAGGCAGTACGGTGCCTACCATTTCATTCTTCAACTCGTATGAAGAAGGAGACCTGCGTACCGTTGACCGGCAAGGCTTCTTTTATGAAACCTATTTCACCAATGGCAATGGCGAACTCTTTGACCTGGGAGCTCCCTATATCTTTAAGCATTTTAATGTGATTGCCAACGGTAGCCAGGGAATACCCGGTACTGCGCAGGACAACCTGAATGTGCCGATGATCCGTTTTGCGGAGGTGCTGCTGATTTACGCAGAGGCGCAAAATGAATTAGGCGGCCCTACTGAGGAAGCGGTAGCAGCGCTCAAACGCATCCGCGATCGTGCCGGACTCAGTACACCAAATGTAGGCGGCTACAACCAGGAAAGCTTCCGTGAGGCTGTCTGGAGAGAGCGCTGGCATGAATTGGCTTACGAAGGCATCACATGGTTTGATATGACCCGCCTGAGGAAGGTGTATAATGAAACCACCAATGGCTTTGACGATTTTGTGGGTCACAGAAACCTCAGCTCTAACGAAGTGCTGCAGGAGAGGCATCTGTTCTTCCCGCTGGGTATGCAGGAAATGATCAACAATCCTAACCTGACACCTCAGAATACAGGGTATTAATCCTTTTCTCTTGAATTTTAATTTGAAACCCGGGGTGAATCGCTCCGGGTTTTTTTATTTTTTTTCTGCCTGTAGCGGATATTGCGGCTTTTTATTCTGTCTTTCTACAAGTTTGACCCGGAAAATTCCGTATGTACTACCAGTTTTTTTATACCAAAACAGTCATTCTATTCTGCATCATTTCATTTCTCTTTGTAGTTTAGGGGATTCAAAATGCAGTTTCCATGCATTTTTGCACAAAAACCTAATCTGACATGAACATCATCTTTCGTACCTGGGCAGCTTTTGCATTTAGCCTGCTGCTGGCTTCAGCCTATGCCCAGTCCCCTCAGCCTGTCTCTACACAAAACGAGCTTTTTAAATCCCTCAATTATCGTAATCTAGGACCAAAAAGAGGTGGCCGTGTAACTGCCGTAGCCGGGGTCACTTCCCAGCCTTCCACCTTCTACATGGGCAGCACCGGCGGTGGTGTCTGGAAGACCGAAGACTATGGTCAACACTGGCAGAATATCTCTGACGGTTATTTTGCTTCTCCTTCTATCGGGGCTATCTCAGTCTACCAGGCCAACCCTGACATCATGTATGTAGGTACCGGCTCCGACGGACTGCGGTCTAATGTGATCGCCGGGAAAGGTGTGTACAAATCTACCGATGCCGGAAAAAACTGGCAGCACATCGGCCTCACCGAGGCCGGGCTGATCGGTGCGGTGCTGGTACATCCGGAAAATCCTGATCTGGTCTATGTAGCCGCTATCGGGCAGCCTTTTCAGCCCAACCGGGAAAGAGGCGTATACCGTAGCCAAGATGGGGGTAACAACTGGGAACAGGTGCTCTACCTTTCCGATACCGTAGGGGCTGTTGACCTGGAATTTGCCCCTGACAATCCCCAAACCATTTATGCAGCCATGTGGCGGGGCGAACGTAAGCCCTGGACCATCATCAGCGGTGGACTTCAGGCGGGCGGAATCTACAAATCAACCAATGGCGGTGATAACTGGAAGAAGATCACCGAAGGCTTGCCTCAGGGCTTGATCGGCAAGGCCGACCTGGCAGTTTCCGAGGCTGACCCGCAGCGGGTCTATGCGCTGGTGGAAGCTCCCGGCAAAGATGGCGGCCTCTACCGCTCTGACGATATGGGCGAATCTTTCTACCTCGTCAGCAACAAAGATGGTTTGCTGGACAGGCCTTTCTACTACTGTAATGTGGATGCCAATCCGCTGAATGCCGATGTGGTATTTGTCAATTCTACCCGCTTTTACAAGTCTGCCGATGCAGGTGAAAGCTGGCAAACAATGTCTACGCCCCACGGGGACAACCATGATATGTGGTTCAACCAAAACGATACTTCCATCTTTATTCAGGCCAACGACGGTGGTGCCAATGTCACGCTGAACGGTGGGAAATCCTGGTCTACCCAGCACAACCAGCCGACTGCCGAGCTGTACCAGATTGAAGTAGACGATCAGTATCCCTACTGGATCTATGCCGGCCAGCAGGATAACAGTACCATTGCCGTACCCAGCCTGCCTCCTTATGATGCCCCTGCCGGAGAAGAAGGCTACTGGATAGCCGTAGGCGGCTGCGAAACCGGCCCTGCTGTACCCAAGCCCGGTAATCCCAATATTGTGTACTCCAACTGCAAAGGACGTTTTGGGGTGTACAACAAGCTTACCGGACAGGAGAAGCAGTACTATGTCGGTGCTACTTACATTTATGGCCATAATCCCAAAGACCTGGAATACCGTTTCCAGCGGGTAGCGCCTATCCATGTTTCGCCCCACAATCCGGATGTGGTATACCATGGCTCACAGTTTCTGCATAAGACCAGCGATGATGGCGTGACCTGGGAGACGATTTCCCCCGATCTCACTGCCAACGATCCCAGTAAGCAGGTGATTTCCGGTGAGCCCATCACCCGCGATGTGACCGGGGAAGAATATTACAGTACCATCTACAGCATACGCGAATCTCCGCTGGAGGTAGGCGTGATCTGGGTGGGTGCTAACGACGGACCTATCCACGTAACCCGTGATGGCGGTAAAAGCTGGGAGAATGTCACCCCTGAAGGACTGCCCGAAGGTGGCAGAGTGGACAGCGTGGAGCCTTCCCCGCATCAGGGAGGTAAAGCCTACGTTACCATCCTGCGTTACCAACTAGGCGACTGGAAGCCTTATATTTATCGCACCGAAAATTACGGACAAAGCTGGACGCTCATTACGGAGGGAATTCCGGCTGACTATCCCGTACGTGTGGTCCGTGAAGACCCTGACGTAGAGGGGATTCTGTACGCCGGTACCGAATACGGGATGTTCGTGTCGCTCAACGATGGCGAGCAGTGGGAGGCATTTCAACAGAACCTGCCTGTCACGCCGATTACAGATATCAAAGTTTTCCGTCAGGACTTGCTGGTGTCTACCATGGGCCGCTCTTTCTGGATTCTGGACGACATCACGCCCCTGCACCAACTGGCAGAGCTGAAAAAAGGCACGCAGGCATTCCTGTTTCAGCCGGAAAATACCATTCGCTACCGTTACCGGGATACTGACGAAAACGAGATCCCGAATTATCCTGAGGCGGGTGTAATCCTGGATTATTACCTGCCGTCAGAGCCTCAGTCTCCGCTTCGCCTGGAAATAATGGATGAGGCTGGTAACCTGATCCGAAGCTATTCCAGTGATGCCGCGGCACAAAAGTCCGAGCAGGAAACCAGCATGGCTACCGGGTTTACCGCCAAGATGGGTAATCAGAAGCTAAAGGCCACTACCGGCATGCATCGTTTCCGCTGGGACATGAAACATGCCGGTCCCTGGGATGACAATGCCAGCCGTGCTTTTTCCGGAGGGCCTATGGTGGCACCCGGTACCTATCAGGTGAAGCTGGTGGTAGACGGAAAGGATTTTACTGAATCTTTTGAGGTATTGCCTGATCCCCGGCTGGAAGACGGAATAGCTGCTATACTCCGCGCACAGGAAAGACTGGCACTGGACATCATTGATCTGGAAACCGACGCCAAGCAGGCTGCGGCAGCCATCAAAGAAAAAATGGACGAATTGGACGAAATGATAGGAACTGGTAAGCAGGTAAATCGCAGCAAAAAAGAGAAAGCTGAGCTGCAGCAGGCCTACGATGAACTGGTAACGGCGGAAGGTACTTATATGAAGCCACAGCTAATCGCCCAGCTTCAATATCTGCGCTACATGCTGCTGCAGGCAGACCAGCAGCCGGGAAAGGATGCGTATAACCGTTACGAGGAGCTGAAAAGCCGCTGGGAGAAACTGCAATCTCAACTGGCTTCCAACGGACAACTGGATTTGCCGCTGGGAGATTAAGCAGAAGTTTGAATGTGTATCTGCAGTATCAAAACAAACCCTGTCCTTCATTGGGCAGGGTTTTCTTTTGAAGCATCAGTCCTTGAGCTGGAGAAGCCTCAGCTTCCAGAGGTCGGTGGTGGATATGTTATTTTGGTAGAGATGGCCTGCTGTTTCACGGATCTGCTCAAAAAGCGCCAGCGCCTGACTGCTCTGTCCGTTTTGCAGGTAAGCCAACGCCAGGTAGTAATCAGTCTCCTGCCGAAAGGTAGCCGATTCTTCGTCGGCGGTCTGCTGTAGCTGCTCAAAGTTGTCAATAGCCTGTTCGTATTGGCCTGTTTCCAGATAGGCAAGTCCTGCCAGGAAGATATCTCTTCTGCTGGTTTCTGCCTTGTTTTCATATAATTGAATCAGCGCCTGATAACTTTCCTGCTGGTAGAGAGAATCCAGCAAACTTATCTGGTATTCGGTACTACGGCTGATGGGCAGCTGGTAGCTGAGGTATTGTTCCTCGTACACCGTCTGAGGGCTGAGCGTCGCGTACTGTAGGGCCCCGTACCCCAGGATGCCAATCAGCAGGGCGGCCGCCACCCGCAGTGGCCAGAAGTAAACAGAACGGGAAGACCCTTTTCCGGATAGCGGAACTACCTGGCCTTCTCTGCGGATTTTTGGCATATTTTCCAGGTGTAGCTTACGCATACGCTGCCTCAGTACCTGAGAACGGATCGCGTCCCGGGAGAAAATCAGCGCGTCCAGTTGCTGACGGAGGCTTTCGTCTTTTTGCAGTTCCTGCTCAAGTTGCCGGGATGCTTCGGCCTCCAGACTGCCGTCCAGGTAACGGTCCAGTAGTTCCAGTTGATTGAGTGAATCACCATTTTGCATGATGTAAGGCGTTTTTTAGCTGATCGTATAATACCGGCGATTGTTGCACTTTACTAATGAGCGTCTTCAGGCATTTGTATTTTTTGTTTCTCAATACCTGCTCATTTTCGTAATCTGTCTGCTGTAAAATCTCTTTCATAGAGTAGTCTCCGTAATAAAATAAGCTTAATATTTGCTGGCACTTTTCACCTAGCTGTGCAAAAAGCTGCCGGATAAACTGTTGTCCTTCCTGGTAGCTCAGGTACTCAGAGATATCCGATTGACTATCATCCCGCTCACTTTCGTACTGTTCGTGTCGGCGGCCGGCACTTCCTCTTTTTCGCAATTCGCTGATCCAGATGTTTCTCGCCAGCGTGTACAGGAATGACTTGACGCTGGCCTTGCCCTGGTATTTGTCTTTACGGACCATTTCCACAAAAGCGATCAGCACTTCCTGAACCACATCTTCAGCATCTGCCGCATTTCCGCTATTTTGCAGCACCATTTTTTCCAGTAATCCGTAATATTCCTGGTAGACATGGGCAACAGCCCGCTCCAGGTGCTCATCTGATTGGATATCTCTGATGATGTCGGCGTCGGTATAAGAGGCAGTTTGCATGATGAAGTCGTGGTGGGCGATCAGTTTGTAACCAAAATTGAAAAAGAAATTTTAATAAATCCTGCCAGGAGGCTCAAAAATTCCTGAAATATTTGAAGTTATAAAAAAAATGCCGGCAAGTGATTACAAAAGACGGTCTCGCTGCGACACTGACAAAAGCGCTTAATCATGAAATATTTATCAAATAGTATCCTAATCATATTCGGCTCACTGTTGCTGCTTTCTGCCTGCGAGGATGATTCGGAGGAAGTTATCGCCTCTGCTGAAACCGGGCAAAACCCTGACGGAGAACATAGTGGTAATACCACACCTTTTGACTGTACCACCTTTGGTTATGCAGATACGATATTTTACCTGCAAAACCAGCCTGAAGACTATATCATCAGCCCTACCGATACGCTGGAAGGGAAATTTGGCGCTTTTCCCGAAGGGCTGGCGCTGGATTCAGTCAGCGGCGCCATCAATGTGAGTCAGAGCGAAACAGGCCTCAGATATGAAGTGTTTTTTGTGCCACAAAACAGTACAGATACCTGCCGTACCCAGCTGATCATTTCCGGTATTGACTACGAGAGTAAAGTTTATCTTGTTGACCAGAGCGATACCCTGGCAGTAGCGATTTATAATGGCTTAGCTGAAGCGCTTACTCCCTGCGAGGATGATGACGATGACGATGATGATTCGGATGATGACTCTGACGACGACAGCGACGATGATGACAGCGATGACGATGATTGTGAATTTGATACAGACGATAGTGCCACCGACCTGGGACTTGCCATCAATCCTGATAATGGTGACATTAATGTAAAACAGACGGTGATCAATGGCGCCTTTGGAGCCAGCCCGACCAATGGGGATTCTCTGGACTTTACGATCAACTACCAGCTGAATGATCTCAGCAACCTGGCCCCCAATGCCATCACAGTCCGCCTGTTTTATTTTGAAGATGAGGCCAGTATCCCCCAGCAACTACTGGAGGATATTGAGACAAAACGCAATAGCATCCTGAGAACCAAAGACCGCTGGGCTGAAAAAAATGCCCGGACCAACCGCACAATGCGCGGGAGAGGCAGGCCTCCTTATATCATCATCGTAGGCAAAGCATTTCTTCAGTAGAAAAAGACACATCTTACTGGGCTTTTTCTTAGCTTGGGCGCTTACTATTGATGATGTGTCTACCCAGGTTTACGTTTGCTTATTTGCTGAGTGCTGCCCTTTTGCTAGGCATGAGGGACAGTTTTGCCCAAAGCCGGCAGGAAATCGCCAGCCTGTATGAAAGTGCGGAAAAGCTTTTTCAGCAGGCGGAGCCGACGGCCACCACTGATAGCCTGGCCCTGCAGCGCTACCTGGGCTTTGTCCGTGGATGGGAAGAAGGAACAAGCAGTCCCCGCTTGCTGATGGATGCCTGGCTCAAGGCAGGTATTCTCCGGCAAACCTACGGAGATCAGGAGCAAGCATTGGCCCATTACCAGCAGGCCATCAGTGTAGGGCAGCAATATGCCCTGGAGGAACCGCTTTACTTCCAGCCTTATCTTTACGCCGGCAATGCGCTCTATTTTCTGCAGCGGATGGATGCTTCCGTTTTTTACCTTAAGCAGGCTGAGCAGATACTCAGCAGGTTTCCCGGGCAGGAAGAAGCCGGTAGATTGTACAATTCATTCGGTGCCATCTATTTTGAACTGGGCAACTACCAGCAAAGTATCAACTACTTTTCCAAGGCGATGGACGAAATACGTTCGGTAGCCGGCAAATCCTCGGAAGCAATACTGGCTTTCAAGAGCAATATCGCCTCGGCACTACGGCATCTTCAGAAGTATGATTCAGCCATACAGATATACCAAAGCCTGCTTCCGCTGGACTACAATAAGGACGAACTTTATATCAACCTGGGCACCACCTATCTGGAACAGCAACAACCCGACAGTGCCCTTTTCTACCTGAGCCGCGTCAATGAGCAAGCTACTGCACGTAAGGTCGTGCTGTATAACAAACTGGCGCAGGCGCATTTTCTTTTGGGAAATATTGAGCGTGCCCGGCAGACCCTGGAAGTGGCACTGTCCATAGAAAAGCCGGTAAGTGAGGCTTCCTCCAACGATCGGCTGGGCTTTACCTACAAACTCTACGGGGATATTCTACAAAAGGAAGGTGACTACCTATCGGCCCTTCACTATTATCAGCAAGCCATCGTACAGTACGACGCCAATTTTGAAGAAATGGACATTTTCAGCAATCCACAGACTTTTGCCGGAGACTTTACCAGTTTTACACTTTTTGACGCCCTGATCAGCAAAGCCAAATGCTTTTCCTTCTATCACCAGCGGGAGCAGGATATCCGTTATCTGCTGGCGGCAGTGGACACTTATGAGTCAGCGATACGGATGGCCGACTACATCAGCAAAGTATTTGACAATGAGGATGCGCGGATTTTTCTCTCAGAAAGAGCTTTCCCTGCCTTCCAGCAAAGTGTAAATCTACTGATTGAAGCTTATGCGTTGACCGGCGACGCCAGTTTACTGGAGAAAGCCATGGGATGGAGTGAAAAAAGTAAGGCTAATACCCTGGCCGTTAGCCTCAAAGAGAGCCAGATCAAATCCTTTTCCGGGCTTCCCGATTCACTCCTCAGAGAAGAGCGCCGCTTGAAGCAGCAGCTATCCCGCCTCTTCGTCAGGTTGGATAACGCCAGGGATGAGGAGGAAGTCATCCGGCTGGAAAAGCAGGTAAGAGACCAGGAACTGGCACTATCGCGACTGCAGGATCGCTTTCATGAATTTCCGGAATATTTCCGGCAAAAATTCAGTTACGACAGTCTGAATATTCGTTTTCTCCAGTCTTCTGTGCTGGATAGCAAATCGGCACTTCTGTCTTATTTTCATGCTGGTGACAAGCTGCACCTGTTTGTACTGACAGACCAGACAATAAATTACCGGGGGATTGAACTGGATTCTCAGTATCATCAAATGCTGGATGTACTGGAGTCGGAACTTCGGACGCTGGAACCCGGCCGTGCCTACCAGGGCAGCGAGGCCGCCCGTCATCTGTATGATTTGCTGATCGGACCGGCCGAAGCTTTGCTTAAAAGAAAAGAAAGCCTGATCATCGTACCGCATCAGAGACTGAATAACATTGCATTTGAAGCTTTGGTAGATCATTCAGGCCGGTATCTACTCCAGCAGTATAACCTGATTTACCAGTTTGCGGCTACTTTTTTGCAGGCCAGGGAGGTGCAGACTACCGTTCCGGAAAAATCATTGGCAGTAGCCCCATTTACCGGATCTGTAGCGCTATCCGGATTTTTACCCTTACCATCTTCTGCCCACGAAGTGGAAAGCCTGTCAGGAACCCGCCTGAAAGGACAGGAAGCTAGTAAAGACCGCTTTCTGGAGCTGACTGCCCAGGCCGACGTCATTCATCTTGCTACCCATGCCATGGCGGCCAGCGAAGAGCCATCACGCTCTTATGTGACCTTCTATCCTGATTCTGAAAATGACAGCACCTACAAGCTTTTTGCGCATGAGCTTTATAACATTTCATTATCACAAACAAAGCTGGCCTTCCTGAGTGCCTGCGAGACATCCGGGGGCAAGCTGATCAACAGCGAAGGTATCATGAGCCTGTCCAGGGCCTTTGCCTACGCCGGCTGTCCCAATCTGGTCACCTCAATCTGGGAGGCCGAAGATCATGCTACCGCATACATCAGCCGCCGTTTTTACTATCATTTGGAAGATGGTCACAGTTTCTCTCATTCACTGCGGCAGGCCAAACTGGATTTTCTGGAAGATCCGGCTTATGCGCAGTTTCACACGCCCGCATTCTGGGCTAATTTGGTATTTATCGGAATGCCGGGAGAGGAGCCTGCTGCGATACCCGCTGCTGTATGGGGGATTATGGGCTTGCTATTATTGCTAACGGCATTATTCTTTCTTCGTAAATTTTTAAAAAAAGGGAGAGGGTCTAGGGTAAGCTGAGCAGAATTCTTATTCTTGGGCCGAACGAATAGCGCTATGATCAATGAATGAACTTCAACCCCAAATCCTGGAAGAACTTGTCAGAACTCCTATGCCTTTTGGCAAATATAAAGGCCGGCTGATCTGTGACCTGCCGGTGCATTACCTGGAGTGGTTTGCCCGGGAAGGCTTTCCATCAGGTAAACTGGGGATGATGCTCTCTACCATGCTGGTCATCAAGAGCAACGGACTGGATTATCTGCTCAGGCCGCTGAGATGAACAGGTGATTTTTTGCAGATAAAAGAACAGCCTGGTTCGCAAGGCGGGGCTATATTTGATACCTTTGCAATTTTGCGTGAAAGAGAAGCCATTGATGAAGCAGGATATATACCATTTGCTCAAGACCTACTTTGGGTATGAGCAGTTCAGGCCCCAGCAGCAGGAGATCATAGAACATACGCTCAGCAGGAAGGACAGCCTGATCATCATGCCTACCGGCGGAGGAAAATCGCTCTGCTACCAGCTACCGGCCCTGGCCATGGACGGATTGACCCTGGTCATTTCTCCCCTTATCGCCCTGATGCAGGACCAGGTGGACGCCCTGAGGGCCAATGGCATTAGTGCCGCAGCCCTCAACAGCAGCAATTCGGCAGAGGAAATACAGGAGATCAAGGAGCAGATGCTCAAAGGTGAACTCAAGCTGCTTTATACCTCACCTGAACGGGCAGTGAGTCCGGCCTTTATCAGTTATATGCGTCAGCAGAAAATAAATTTTATTGCCATAGATGAAGCCCACTGCGTTTCTATCTGGGGAAACGATTTCCGGGTAGAATACACCCGCCTGCCCGAACTGATGCAGCATTTCCCGCAGGTGCCCTACATGGCGCTCACAGCCACTGCCGACCGGGCTACGCAAAAAGACATTGCTGAAAAGCTGGCGCTTCGCTCCCCCCGCTTTTTTCTTTCCAGTTTTGAGCGGAAGAATCTGCATTTGCAGGTCAGGCCGGCCATAGGCAGGATGCAGAGCATCAAAGATTACGTGCTGAGCCGGAAAGGAGACTGCGGTATCATCTACTGCCTGAGCCGAAAGAGCACCGAAAAAGTGGCAGATACACTCAGTACAGCCGGAATCAAAGCGGCTTACTACCATGCACAGCTCAAAGCAGAAGAAAGACAGCGGGTACAGCAGGCTTTTCAGCAGGATGAGATCAGGGTGGTCTGCGCCACCATCGCTTTTGGTATGGGTATTGACAAACCCAATATCCGCTATGTGCTGCACCACAACCTGCCCAAGAATATTGAAAGCTACTACCAGGAGATCGGCCGCGCCGGGCGTGATGGTCTGCCAGCGGATACCGTACTGTACTTCAGCTACCAGGACGCGCAGATACTGAGGCAGTTCATAGAAGACAGCGAGGCAGAAGAATCCTTTAAAATCGTGCAGCGCGCCAAACTTAACCGCATGCTGGAGTTTGGCCAGGCTACCAGCTGCCGCACCAATATGATCCTGAGCTACTTTGGCGAGCACCGGGCCGAAGGCTGCGGTCACTGTGATAATTGCCTGCACCCTCCTAAAGTATTTGATGGTACCCTACTGGTACAGAAAGCCCTTTCTGCAGCCAAAAGACTCAACGAAGCCGTAGCCGCAAATCTGCTGGTGGATGTGTTGAGAGGCTCCGAAAGACAGGAAATACTACAGCGTTCCTATCACCAGATTAAAACTTTCGGAGCAGGAAAGGATGTCAGCCGGGAGGATTGGCTGAGCTACATTGCGCAGATGATCAACCAGGGCCTGCTGGAAATTGACTTTACTGATTTTAATAAACTGAAAGTTACCCATATCGGCGAACAGGTACTGTTTGAGGGGCGCAAAATCAGCCTGAGCAGGCCTGAAAGTACCACAACAGTTGCCCCCCGAACCAAAAGTAAAACTGCTACATTTGAAGACGGTCTTTTTCAGCACCTCAGGGATGTACGGAAAAATATTGCACAGCATGAAAATGTGCCTGCCTATGTCATCTTTAATGATGCCACCCTGGAAGAGATGGTAGCCCAGAAACCCATGTACCTAAGTGATATGGCGGCTATTTCGGGGGTGGGAGAGCATAAACTGAATAAATACGGGGAGCTATTTATCTCAGCTATACAGTCTTTCGTAGCCCGTGAAAACAGCCCTAAAAATATCAAAGGAAAGACTTACCTGGAAACTTTTCAGTTGCTGAAAGACGGCTTGTCTCCCGAGGAGATCGCCAGAAAAAGGGATATGAATGTGCTTACCGTATATAGCCATATTGCCTATCTCTTTGAAAAAGGAGAGCCGGTAGATATTTCACCCTACATTAGTGATCAGGAGATCAACAGGATCAGCCCGGCCTGGTACAAGCTTGGTAAACCTGATAAACTGAAAGAATTATTTGAGCACTTTGAGCAGAAAATTCCTTATCATCAGCTAAGGCTGGCAATAGCATTTATTAAAAGAGGGTAACCTCCGGTAGGAGCAACGTTAGCAGTTCATTAGGCTAATTCCATCATTTTTGATGAGCTTAATTTACTAGTCATAATTATGAGCCTTGCCTTTTCTTTTATATTATTGACATGGCAAGAGTAATAAAAGTATCTAAAATTTAATTTTTATTATAATTAATTGTACTTTTATGCTTCAAAGCTAAAAGTCTATGATGAATTATATAAGCTTTCTGTGGATCCTGGCACTACCGCTCCATTGGGGTAGTACTTTCTTTGGGTCACATCCAGCCATTTTCTCAGACCCAGCACCATATACTATCAGCAATATAGTAGGCAACTGGTACCTCACGGATCAGGAAGTGTTGATTAACGGGAAGGAGATAGAAAAGCATT
>CAZFFW010000105.1:0-18779 GCA_964518125.1 uncultured Porifericola sp. | reverse complement strand
TATTGCCCTGCTGCTTAACACTTTATCGGTTTCTTTCATACCTATAAATAATCGGACAACTTATCATTTGATTTTTACAGATAGTTATTCTCAAAAGATCCGGGAAATAGGTGGGTAAACTTTATATATTGAAGCTACAAAAAACAGCTTACATTCAGTATATGAAGTTACCTTTAGCCTTCAGTTTGTTGCTACTCTACTACCTTGGTGGGTGCCAGGCTCCGGATAAATCAATTGCTGAAAGCGATGCAGCCGTCCACTTTTCTGCCGATTTTGAGGGCGGCAGCCTGGGAACAGTCCGGCAACTGTCAGAAAACCACTGGGCCTGTGCTGTAGCAGGCGAGTCTGACGACCAGAATCGCAACCGGCAGGCCAGTTGGTACTATTTCAAACTGAGCGGGGCCAAAGCCAGGGAAATCACCATTGACCTGACGGCACTGCTGGGCGAATATAATTACAAGGCAGGTGCGCATGCCATTACCGCCAATACCCGTCCTTTTATCAGTTCCGATGGGCAAGCGTGGCGCCCCCTCAGCGATGAGGAAGTGCAGTGGGATGAAAGCAATACCGAACTGAGGATGTTCCTGCAGCCTAAAAGCGATACAATCTGGATAGCCCATCAGCCACCTTACACGTATTCCCGATTGGAAGAATTTGTAGACTCCCTGGCCGGGCATCCACATCTGAGTACAGATACCATTGGCAGCAGCGTAGAGGGCAGGCCTTTATTGCTGCTGAATATCAGCAAAGCCCAGGTCCCGGTGGAAAAGAAGAAAGTTATCTGGCTGATGGCCCGGCAGCACGCCTGGGAGGCTGGTACCTCCTGGGTGATGGAGGGCGCGCTGCGCTACCTGCTTCAGCACCCTGATAGCCAATCCCTGCTGGAGGAGTTTACTTTCAAGATATTCCCCCTGGCTGACCCGGATGGCGTAGTGCGGGGCGGTGTACGCTTCAACCGGCACGGCCATGACCTGAACCGTAACTGGGACCTGGTCAAAAAGGAGGAAATGCCCGAAATATATGCGCAGAAGCAGGCAATACTGCACTGGCTTAACTCAGGACAAAAAATAAATATTTTTCTTACCCTGCATAATACCGAGGCCGTAGATTATGTGCAGGGTCCGAACCTTGAAGCTGGTCACAAGCTCTGGCAGCACATGCTCGACCATACCTCTTTTCATGCTCCCGAGGGTCTGCGTCCCATACCAGAGAGCACTACTCCCGGCAGGATGACCGTTCATCAGGCACTGTGGGCCGAACAAAAGATTCCCGCCTATCTGATGGAACTGAAGGTAGAGGCCCTAGATACCAGCGGTAACAGAAGGTCGATAAAAGAATGGCTGGCCCTGGGTCCGGAAGTAATAAAAGCTATGGTAGCAGCCGTAAAGTAAAGATCGCTGAATAAACTGACATAGATCAAAAAAATATGCGATGATGATCATTTCTCTTCTGTGGCTTTTCTTCTACATTGGAAGTGCTTTTAGACTGTTTCCTTTCTGTTAAGGCTACGGAAGTATCCTGGCAGGCCAACTTAAAATGATGTGCCATGAAACCTCTGCTTTACCTGTTTATACTATTATTCTCTGCTTCAGGCTGTGCTTTTGTGAAGCTGGAAACAGACTACAATCAGCGAGCTGATTTTAGCAGCTACCAAACCTTCTGCTGGCTGCAGGGCTGCGAGTTTGTCTACCTGGGGCCAGAGTATTTCAAAGATTTTAACAATATAGAACTGATCCGTGAAGCGGTGGTTGATGAGCTGGTAGAAAAAGGATTTCGCCGTGATGAGAACCAACCTGACTTCCTGATTGACTTCAGGGTCATCGCTGAAGAGAGAACGGCCATAGTACGTTCTTTTGCTCAGGAGAGCCTGGATGGAGAAAGGGCCTGGGCACCATTTGGGGAGCAGGAGACCCGCTATTATATTGAAGGTTCACTAGTGATTGATGTAATTGATGCCCGAACCAGTCAGATTGTGTGGAGATCATATGGTGTGCAGTATTTTGAGCACCAGGATAAAATCAGCGATAAGAAAATTCGTCGCGCAGTAAAAGCGGCCCTCAGGAAGTTCCCTCCCGGCCGTTAACCTACCCCAGCCTTCGCTTTTTGGTCATACAAGTATGCCTCAGGTCTATAGGAAGGGGTTTTTGTCTGATTACATGTAATGGTAAGATAAAGCTACACCCTCACCTTTAGGTCCTATCATTCCACTGCTGTCTTTAAAGAGGATTTGTACCGGGTTTTTGCATAACGGACAAACCCGCTCACGCACAACGCAACCAGCTCAGTCTTCTGTAAACTCTATGACATCTGCCGTGATTGCCACGCGCGCTTCTGAATAAAACCCCAGTACATTGACGGCATTACTATCATAGCGAACATTGACCAATGCCAGCCGCCTGCCTACTACATCACTATTCCTGCTTTCAAAGTTTGTCCACAGATTATCCATAGCTGTCTGGTACAGGAAATCCGGTCCGTCCAACTTAAATATGCCAAAAGACTGCATTTCTCCCCGGAAGGCACCGCTAAACCCGAAGAGATAGGATGATACGGCAGTGCCAGTGATACTGCGCGCCACGATCTGATAGTTAGCTTCTGACAACTCCACATTGGTGACATTGGCAGACGCAAAATAACCGCCATTGAGACAGCTGCTTAAAGTAAAAAGAAGTAAAGAAAACAAAATGAACCTTCTCATAAATTGGCCTTTAAAAAATTGGAATAAAAAGACAAGATCGTGTCAGTTGCCAAAGGTAAACAGGAAATTAATACCTGAGCAAATAGTAGCGCAAAAACAATATCCCCAGGCGCCATGGATGGTCAAAGCGCTAGACTTTCTTTCAAACTACTTATCCTGATCTGATTCAAACCCTCAATAGCCTGAACGATTTTTAATCAGCTTGCCGAAAAATTGCCAAACTTGTGAATATCCTGTATCATTGTTAACAATTGATCAGCAAAAAGACTCGTCTGCAAACAACCACAACTTTTTCAACCTATGGAGCATTCTACCAATAGTAAAATACAGACCTATAACCAACAGGTAGGGCTTAAATTCCAATTGTACAATAGCTTATTCACAGCCTTGCCCTTTCACCGGGTAGAGAAAACCGGCGTGTTGCTCTCTTCCTTCTTATTACATTGTGAAGAAGGCTTCGAGCAGGGAAAAAGCCCGATGGATATTATTCAGAGTTTTTTTCAGCAGTATACCTCATATAAACATGAAAAAGAACAGATAGATCTACTCTTTCGTTTTGTACAGTATGCAGAGCGACAGGTAGTACTTTTTGACGCAGTGGAAGATGCCGCCTACCGCTATATTTACGATCTTCAGGGAAGGGGAACCCTCAAACACCTGCAGTCGGAAATACTTCAGGCTAATATGCAGCAGCAACTTTTGGATAAGCTCAAAGACTTTTCTGTTCGCCTGGTACTGACTGCACACCCAACGCAGTTTTACCCCTCTGAAGTGCTGGGCATTATCAATGACCTTTCGCAAGCCATTGTGGCTGACAATACTGCTGCCGTCAATTCTTACCTGCAACAGCTGGGGAAGACTCCCTTCTTTAAAAAAGAAAAACCGACACCTTATAATGAGGCCATTAACCTGATCTGGTTCCTGGAAAACCGTTTTTATCCGGCAGCCGGCCAGATACTCACCGTACTCCAGAATCAGTTCCAGAGTGAAATCAACCAGCAAAACCCCCTGATCCGCTTAGGCTTCTGGCCCGGTGGCGACCGCGATGGCAATCCTTTTGTACAGGTAGACACCACCCTGAAGGTGGCCGATGCCCTGCGCAGAAGTATCATACGCTCCTACTACCGGGATATCCGTAAGCTGAAACGACGCCTTACCTTCAAAGGAGTCGCTAACCTGGTGATCGCCCTGGAAAAAAAGCTGTACGAAAATCACGCTAATCCTGACTATGAAGTAAAGCTTACCAAAGAAGAGGTCATCACCGACCTGCAGCAGATACGGGAGATCCTGATCAGCCAGCATAATGGTCTCTTTCTGGAAATGGTAGAGGACCTGCTGCGTAAAGTAGCGCTGTTCGGACTTTATTTTGCCTCACTGGATATTCGGCAGGATAGCTCAGTACATGCTGAACTGCTACAGACGCTGGCGCAGCAAACAGATGTACTGCCAGATAATTTTCCACAGCTTTCAGCAAAGGAGAAGATTGACCTGCTACTCAACCTGGACAAGACCACCGAGCCTGATGCTCTGGAGAATGAATTGTTCCGGGATACACTGCAGACCACAAGGGCATTAAAGACCATACAGGAGCGCAATGGTGAGGCTGGCTGCCACCGGTATATCATCAGCCACAGCACCAGTGCGCTGGATGTGATCTCCGTCTATGGACTGTTCCTGATGAGCGGATGGCGGCGAGAAGATATGAGCGTAGATATCGTGCCGCTTTTTGAGTCCATTGAGGACCTGCGTAACGCTGCGGAGGTCATGCGCTCGCTCTACGAAAACAAGATTTACCGGGAACACCTGCAACGGCGGGACAATGTACAGACCATCATGGTAGGCTTCTCTGACGGTACCAAAGACGGCGGCTATCTGATGGCTAACTGGAGTATCTACAAAGCTAAGGAAGCCCTGAGCAAAGTATCCGAAGACTATGGAATACAGGTCATCTTCTTTGACGGACGGGGTGGGCCCCCTGCCCGAGGAGGAGGCCGTACCCACCAGTTCTACGCTTCTCTGGGCAGCAATATCGCCAGTAAGGAAATACAGCTCACCATCCAGGGGCAAACCATCAGTTCTAATTTCGGTACCATCGACAGCGCACAGTATAACATTGAACAGCTGGTACACGCCGGGATACACAATGCCCTGTTCAGCAGTGGTAAGCCTACTGTACTGGCAGAGCAGGATCAGTTGATACAGCAGCTGGCTGATGAGAGCTATACCGCCTACAGCTCACTGAAAAACCACCCGGACTACCTGGTCTACCTCAATGAGGTAAGCCCGCTGCGGTATTACGGGCAGGCCAATATTGGCAGCCGCCCCTCTAAGCGTAAGCCCGGTAAGCTCAATCTGGACGACCTGCGGGCTGTGCCTTATGTGGGTTCATGGAGCCAGTTGAAACAGAACCTTCCCGGTTATTACGGAGTGGGCAGCGCCTTTGAAAAAGTGGAAGCTGCCGGCCGCTGGGAGGAATACCAGCAGTTATACCAGCAGTCTCCTTTCTTCCGGGCGCTGATGAATAACTGTGAAATGGCCATGACCAAGTGTTTTTTCCCGCTGACAGCCTACCTGGCCCAGGACCCTCGCTATGGTGAGATATGGCGGATGATTCACGAAGAGTTTGAGCGTAGTAAAAAATACCTGCTTCGCCTCGCTGGAACCTCCGAACTGATGGCAGATAAGCCGGTAAACCGCTTGTCCATACAGATGCGGCAGCGGATTGAGCTGCCTCTACTGACCATACAGCAGTATGCACTGCACAAAATCAGAGAGATAGAAGCACAGGGCGGAGACGATAGCTATAAGGATTTTTATGAAAGGCTAATAGTTCGCTGCTCCTTTGGCATCATCAATGCCGGCAGAAATTCTGCCTGAGTTGCGCTTATTCTTCAAGGGGAAAGGGTGCTGGCCGCCTTTTTCCCTTTCATCTTTACCGCATTGTTAAGACTGTTAATTTTCCATTATCATTGATCTTTGCGCAATAGCTTCAGAAAAGGCGTGCTTATATTCATGGGTACATATTTTTACCCTGTACGTTTTTGCTAATCTAACCTTTTACGAAGCTATGAGAAAAATAAGCTTACTACTGCTATGCGTACTGCTGACGACCACCTCCTGCCGTGATATCCTGGAGGAAATTGTAGACAGTTTTCGCGAAAACGACCCAAAGCCTAAAGCAACCTCACTTACTTTCAGCAGGCTGGGCAGTATAGACCTGGGAGATGCCGGTGCTGCTGAAATCACTGCTTTTGATCCCGTAACCAACAAGCTTTTTGTAGTAAACAACGATGGACCTTCCCGCATTGACGTAGTGGATTTGCAGGATCCGGCCAATCCTGTATTTATCGAAAGTATTGATATTACCGCATATGGGGGTGGAGTAAATAGTGTAGCCGTAAGCAATGGATTACTGGCGGCCGCTGTAGAAGCTGAGACTGCACAAAACCCCGGATCAGTGGTATTTTTTGATACCGAAGATGGCACTTTTCTCTACCAGGCCTTAGTGGGGGCATTACCCGATATGGTCACTTTTAGCCCCGATGGTAAATATGCACTGGTAGCGAATGAAGGCGAACCATCCGATGACTACCAGGATGACCCTGAGGGTTCTGTATCCATTATTGAGATCAAAAAAGCTTATGCGGTTACCACACTGGGCTTTGAAGCATATAATGATATGGTGGATGTCCTCTCCGCTGAAGGCTTCCGCGTATTTGGCCCCAATGCTACCCTGGCCCAGGATACTGAACCCGAGTATATTACCATCGACGATCGTTCCCGTACTGCATGGGTATCGTTACAGGAAAACAATGGCCTTGCCCGTATTGACCTGGAAAGCAAAACCATTTCTGATATTTTTCCTCTCGGGTTCAAAGATTACAACTTACGTGAAAATGCTATTGATGTCAGCGACCGGGACGACAAAATCAAGCTGGATACCTGGCCGATCGTCGGGATGTATCAGCCGGATGCGATCGCTGCTTATAGTGTTAACGGACTTAGCTATGTAGTTACTGCCAATGAGGGAGACGCTCGTGACTATGATGCATTTTCTGAAGAGGTAAGGGTAGAGGACCTAATGCTTGACAATACGGCTTTCCCCAACGCCAATGCCCTGCAAAAGGAGAAACAACTTGGACGCCTGGAAGTCACCACTACACTGGGTGATGCAGATGCTGATGGCATATACGAGGCGCTTTATTCATACGGAGCACGCTCATTCAGTATCTGGGATGGCCTGACCGGAGAGCTGGTATTTGATAGTGGCAACGAAATAGAGAAGCGCATTATCGAGGCCGGATTGTATGATGACGGACGAAGCGATGCCAAAGGCGTAGAACCGGAGGGCGTGGCCCTGGGCAAGGTTGGCACTTATACGCTGGCTTTTATCGGACTGGAGCGGGTAGACGCTGTCATGGTTTATGATGTTACTGACCCTTACAGCCCAAAGTTCCTGCAGATACTGGAAAGTGGCGACGCGCCTGAAGGCCTTATTTTTATTCCCGCCAACGAAAGCCCCAACGGCAAGGACCTGTTTATCGTTTGCTCAGAAAATGACGGACAGGTACTGATCTTTGAAAATTAAGCCTAACCAAAATAATCGATAAATGCGGGTTGGTAACAGCCCGCTTTTTTTTGGCCATTCAGTAATAACCTCTTTCACCGGACAGAGGAAAATACTGTACAGACCTTAGGGTTTTTGGAATACGTCCGGAAAAAGGCAGGTTGAAGTCTCTTCCGGATACTGCTCAGGCAGAAAAAACCCCGGTGATTGCCGGGGTTCAGTTTTGATTGCTTTAGCACTAAACTATTTTGCGTAGCTAATGGAGCGCATCTCACGAATTACAGTAACCTTGACCTGCCCGGGATACTGCATATCCTTTTCTATCTTGCGGGAAATCTCATAAGATAGTGAACTGGCCTGATCGTCGGTGACGTTCTCAGCATCTACAATTACCCTCAGTTCCCTGCCGGCCTGTATCGCATAACATTTGCTCACACCCTCGAAGTCCATTCCCAGTGACTCCAGATCCTTGAGGCGCTGAATGTAGGAGTCTACCACCTCCCGGCGTGCACCCGGGCGCGAGCCGGAGATCGCATCACATGACTGGATGATGGGCGAAATGATTGAAGTCATTTCTACTTCATCGTGGTGTGCACCAATTGCATTACATACTTCAGGATTCTCATTATACTTTTCAGCCAGTTTCATCCCCAGCAATGCGTGGGGGAGTTCCGGCTCTTCCGGCCATACCTTCCCGATATCATGCAGCAGGCCGGCTCTTTTGGCCAGTTTGGGGTTGAGCCCCAGTTCTGAGGCCATAGTCGCGGCCAGGTTGGCTACTTCCCGGGAGTGTTGCAGCAGGTTTTGCCCGTAAGAAGAACGGAAACGCATACGCCCGACCATACGGATCAGTTCAGGATGCAGACCGTGGATACCCAAATCTATGGCAGTACGTTCCCCGATCTCTATGATCTCCTCATCCATATTTTTGGTAGTCTTGGCGACTACTTCCTCTATCCGGGCGGGGTGGATACGGCCATCTGTCACCAGACGGTGCAGCGAAAGCCGGGCAACTTCCCGGCGAACAGGGTCAAATCCGGAAATGATAATTGCTTCAGGCGTATCGTCCACGATAATCTCTACGCCGGTAGCTGCTTCCAGGGCGCGGATATTACGTCCTTCGCGGCCGATGATCTTACCTTTGATGTCGTCGCTCTCGATATTGAAAACCGATACGCAGTTTTCTATGGCATGCTCAGTAGCCGTACGCTGTATGGTTTCGAGCACCACTTTTTTAGCTTCTTTGGTGGCCGATAGCTTGGCTTCCTCTATGATGTTTTTGATATGGGCGGAGGCCAGGGTGCGGGCTTCCGCTTCCAGGCTTTCCATCAGTTGTTGCTTGGCTTCCTCGGCGGTAAGGCTGGCGGCTTTCTCCAGGATTGTTACCTGCTGCTGACGGATTTTATCCAGTTCTGATTGTTTCTTCCGTACCAGCTCCTGCTGCTGGTCCAGCATTTCCTCTCTGGATTTGAGTTCTGCTTCACGGGTTTTTACCTTTTCGGTCTGTTCTCTGAGGTACTGTTCACGTTGCTTGAGCTTGTTTTCGTTAGTGACCAGTATATTCTTCTTGCGGTTGGCTTCCTCCTCAAAATCCGACTTCAGCTTCAGGTATTTTTCTTTCGCCTCGTAGATTTTCTCCTTCTTGATATTTTCGGCTTCTATTTTGGCTTCCCGAACGATAAAGTCTGCTTCTTCTTTGGCTTTCTGTTCACGTTCGCGGAGGGCTTCTTCTTTGGCCTGCAGTTGCTTTTCCTGTTCAAGGGCCGATTTATTGCCTAGCCCTTTCCCAATCAATATACCTGCGCCCAGCGATACTACGCCAGTGGCCAGCAGGATTAATAGTATAAATTCACTCATGTTTTTTACTTGATAGGTTAAAGTATTGCTTTATCAGCAATAGCAGCTTAACCACTGATGAGCGAAAATATTAACAAGCGTCAGTATGTAGAAGGTGATAAGAGGGTCTTACACAAGATAAGCTTAGATGTTAAACATTGCGCTCCGGACTCAGGGCGCGATTTATCAGCTTATTTAAGTTGCCGATTTTTTCAGACACAATCGTTTCCATATCGTGCCGAGCATTTTCATGGGCTAGTTTTTCCATAAAAGCATCAAAAGCAACCATCGCCAGCAAATCCTGTTTATCATTTGTGCCAAAGCGGTCTTTGTATTTTCGCAGGTACTCATTGACCATACGCCCCGCTTTTCTGATTTGCTCCTCTTCATCCGCCTCAATCTTCATGGGATATTCTCTGTCACCAATTCTGATTTTTATTGAAAGTTCTCCCATTCAATATTCCGCAATTTATTGACTTAGTTGAGCAATACATTTATCAATCTTCCTGATGTACTCGTTAATCGTACGCTTAAGTTCAGTAGTATCTTCCTGATCTGCTACTGCGTTGTTTACAATCTTACTTAATTTTAACGTCTTTTGAAAATCATTTATTTGCCCGTCTTTTTCCTCAATCACCGTCCTGAGGGTCTGGTTTTCCTCCCTGAGCTGCTTTAGCTCATCCTTCAGGGCGTGCTGCTGACTTACCAGCAGCTCGACCTTCCGCTCAAGGGCAGACATTTCCAGGACCAGTTTTTTCTGATTCATCAATAGCTTATGCTACTTTTTGGTTACGGTTAGTTTCATATGTCGTGGCTGCCTTGAAAGATAGCCACAGAACGAGCAAAAAAAATTTGAAGTCAACAGACTCACACTAAAAATTGCACCCTGTTTATTTTCTGATAACAGCGCCAAGTTCGCTTTCAAACACCTTCATCAGCCTGTTCATCGTCTTATCTATCACTTTGTCGGTCAGGGTTTTTTCAGGATCCTGCAAAACAAAGGTCAGCGCGTATGCTTTCTTATCGGCACCGATGTTTTCCCCTTCATACAGGTCAAAAACATTGATATCCTTAACCAGATGATTGCTGTTTCTTTTGGCAACGGCTTCCACCTGACTAAAGTTTACGTGCCTGTCCAAAACCAGTGATAAGTCCCGGCGCACAGCCGGAAACTTGGATATCTCACGGTAAGTCAGCCTTTCTTTGGTACTCTTTTGTCTTACTTTTGCTACTAAAGCAGGCCAGTTGATACTGACAAAGAAAACCGGCTGTTTGACTCCGGCCAACACTGCCAGTTTTGGTTGAACCAGTCCTGCTTTGGCGATAGCACTACCCTGGAAGTGGTAGTCCAGACCGTAGCTGAACATTGGGTTTTCCAGCGCTTTTTGTTCAGGGTCGACTATATCAAACCTATTAAATATTTTCCAGATTATCGAAGACAAATCATGAAAAGATACTTCATGGCTTTCGCCTCTCCAGCTCTCGGCCTGTAGCTGTCCGGTCATGAAAATGGCTAACTCCTTTTTTTCCAGATACTTAGACGCCTCCTGCTGGTAAACTGTTCCGAACTCAAAAACTTTCAGATTTTTCTGCCGATGGCTGATGTTATAAGCCAGTACCTCCAGGCCGCTGAACAGCAGGTCCTGCCGCATCACTCCCAGGTCTTCGCTGAGCTTGTTCAGTACCTCCACTGATTTCTCTCTCTGCCCGAGTTTTTCGGCATATACAGGACTGTTGAGCGAATTGGTGATAATTTCATAAAAGCCATTCCCCACCAGCATTTCGCTGATACGTGACTGCAGTTTGTCGGCATCTATCTCAGGAAAGCTCGCCAGGAAGTCGGCACTCAGGTAGTCGTCCGTCTCTACGGCATCGTAGCCGTAAATACGCAGAATTTCCTCTATCACATCGGCCTCACGCTTCACATCTACCCGGTAAGGCGGTACTATTGCGGTAAAACCGGCTTCTTCAGCATCTTCCAGGGTGATATCCAGGTACTGTAGTATGGTTTTGATCTCCTCCCTGTCCAGCTTTTTACCGATCAGCCTGTCAATATGCTTATAAGTGACTTTTACCCGGAAGGGAGCTACCGGCTCAGGGTATATGTCTATGATTTCTGAAGAAATCTGCCCCCCGGCCAGTTCTTTGATCAGCAGGGCGGCCCGCTTCAGGGCATACACCGTGAGGTTAGGGTCGGTGCCCCGCTCGTAGCGGAAAGAAGCATCTGTCTTCAGGCCGTGGTGCATGGCGGTCCGACGGATATATTCAGGAGAGAAATAGGCACTTTCCAGAAAAATACTGCGGGTGCTTGCTTTTACACCGGATCTACTACCGCCAAAAACTCCGGCGATACACATGCCTTCTTCGGCATTACAGATCATCAGGTCTTCGGCCTGCAGCTTACGCTCCTTTTCGTCCAGGGTAGTGAAGGTACTCCCTGCACCCAGGGTCTTGACGACCACTGTATTACCGGTGATGGCATCCGCATCAAAGGCGTGGAGCGGCTGGCCCAGTTCGTGCAGCACGTAGTTAGTAGCATCTACCACATTATTGATGGGTGTCAGCCCAATAGCTTTCAGACGCTCCTGCAGCCAGTTAGGAGAATCTTTTACCGTTAGTCCGCTGATGGTCAGCCCGGAGTACCGGGGGCAGGCTGCTGTATTTTCTACTTTTACCTGTATGGTAAGATCGTGGTTATCAACTGCAAAACTATCTACCGCCGGCCACTGCAGTTCCTGACGGAGCAGGGCCTTCAGGTCTCGGGCTACGCCTACGTGAGAAGCTGCATCAGCCCGGTTGGGGGTAAGGCCGATCTCCAGCACCTCATCCTCGTGAATGTCAAAATAATGTGCTGCCGGTGTACCGTTGGGCAGGTCGGTGTCCAGTACCATAATACCATCATGCGAAGCCCCTATACCTATTTCGTCTTCGGCACAGATCATTCCTTCAGAAACCTCCCCCCGGATTTTTGCCTTCTTGATCGCAAAGGGCTCCCCACCTTCAGGATAAAGCATAGCGCCTACCGTAGCAACGACTACCTTCTGCCCCGCCGCCACATTGGGTGCACCACAGACGATCGGCTTAGGCTCGGCTTCTCCAATATCCACCGTAGTGACGCTCAGCCGGTCGGCATTGGGGTGTGGTTTGGCGGTCAGTACTTCACCTATCACCAGTCCTTTCAGCCCGCCGGGTACCTGCTCATAGGCATCTATTCCTTCCACCTCCAGCCCGGACATGGTCAGCATATTGCCGATGGTCTCGGTATCTTGTTCAAATTTGATATAATCCTTCAGCCAGTTGACAGATATCTTCATTGTTCAATGATCTTGATCATGCTTGAGAAAAAAACAAAAAGCTGGGCGTCCGAAGCGCACAGCGTTTTAAATCAGGGTGGCAAAATTAATGAATAAAGCGGGTAAGTCACGAAAGGCCAGCCATAATTTTCGATCTTAGCTGGCTATTTTACAGGCAGATAGCAAATTTGCTGCTGGTACGGAGGGCACAAAAAAAGTGCAGGCTCTCACCTGCACTCCATAGAATCTTACTAAAATGGTACTACTGATTTTTACTGGATATCAATGCTTCTGGAGTAGACATAGTTATCGCCTACCAGTGATACAGAATATTTACCAGGCTGCAGTCTGCTTACGTTTAAGCCTTTGGAGTAAGTATCTTCAGCATCAACGCTCTCTTCGTACAGCACTTTTCCGTCTTCAGCATAAAGTTTCAGCGAAACGGGAGAGGCTGCCTTATTGATAAAAGCTACTTTTACCATATCGGGCACCACCTGTATGGCAGGCTTGAAGTATACAGCGCTTTTCTGTCCGGCAGAAATCTGGAATACCTCTTTGGCTACACCGTTTCTGGTCTTCACTTCTACTTCGTACTCACCGCTGGGCAGGCCTGAGAAGTCATACTTCTTCATATAAGACTGGTTGGAGATCACCTCACGGTGCAGTGTGTTACCCATTTTGTCCTTAATCTTCAGGACTGCCATGGATTCATCAGGCAGGTTAGCCACACGGATAAGTGCCTGCTTGTCTGCTGACTGGATCTGACGTACGCTGATAACAGCGTCTACTACATCGGCTGCCAGTACAGTAGTGTTTACTGTAAATAACGCAGCCATAGCGAAAATTGCGATTTTCATTGTTTTCATGATTTTACTCTTTTTGTGGTAGAAACAATTTTGTTTGGTTTACACTGCAAATTTACGAAGCTTTTAAACAAATCGTTACGTCAAAAACTAAAAAACATCATTTTCATTGCGATATTTTTAAATAAACAGGTCATTTATTGAACGAAAGCACAGAATGACTTATTGAAGTGTAAAAGTGAACTATTTTAAACCTGTGGAATCAACAGAATAGCATTTATGGGGCTGCTCTTTTGCAAATATTGTAAATATGTGATTTGTACCCTTTTTTGTAGAAAAAAGGATTTTTTGCGGTGTCTGACTCGGCTTTTCAGACACTTTTTTCTTTCAGCAGGCAGGTTTTAAAGATTTCTTTGCCCTAAAGTCTTTGAAAAGCAAGCGGATTTGAGGAAAATACAGCCATGCCGCAGATCAAAAACAAAAAGCAAACCTATCCTATCAGCCCTTCTCTGAGGCGCTACCTGGAAGAAAGTGGGCGCAGCGCCAAGATACCACTGGCTTATGAAGACCTTTTGCGCTATGATAATGCTATCCCGCTCTATGATAACCAGGGTAATGATACCCTCTGGCTGACGGTTTTTTATCCTCACCATGCGGTTGATGAAATCTTTCTGGCCCTCAAGTATATTTATTCGCTCATGAAGGCAGAAGGGGATATATCCGTGATGGAGCATAAATACATAGATCGGGTTGACCTCTGCAGCTATGGCAACACACGGCCATTCCGGGTACGGATTGTCAATAAGGTGAATGATAACTTTGACTACTTCTACATCAAGTATGCAGATGCCTCCCGGGTGTACGGCCTGGAGCTGGAGCACATCCTCTCTCCTAACCCGATCAGCTACCTGGTAGACAAAACCACCCTGGTAGAAGAACACATTGCCGGTATACCGGGTGAAATGTTTTTCGGAAACTACCTGCACAATGGCCTGCAGAACCATATCCGCCTGGCCAAAGAATTTGTCAAGTTCAATGAGCGCTGCTTTATCCGCCTGCTGGGTGATATGCATTCTTCTAACTTTGTGATAGACATGATGCCTGACTTTGATGAACTGCATTACCGCCTGCGGGCTATTGACTTTGACCAGCAGTCTTATGAGGGACAAAAGTCCATTTATATGCCGCAGTACTTTAAGCAGAACAACCCATTGATAGAGATAGGCCTGCAGCTGATGACGCCCGAGTCGGTGCGACAATACCAGAAAGAAGAACATGCCCTGATCGCCACACGGCTCAAGACTTCTCGCTATCAGATCAAAGACCTGCTGGACGCGATGTGCAGGGATACGATCGCGCCCCCACAAAATGTGAAGCAACTAGGAGAGGAGCTTTCGCGTCATTATCAGAATAAAAGCTTTCTGAAATGCAGAAATATGGGAGAAATGGTCAAAGCCAGCCTGAGGTCGGCTTTGATCTGAGCAGGAATTTATCCTGCTGATTCTATGTTCTACAGAAGCTGTTTTGCAGTAATTTGTCAGAGACCTCAGGCTCTACATTGAGAACTATAAAATATTGATATTATGGCTAAAACAATTGATCTGGAATCATTTAAGCAAAAACTGGATGGTGCACACAAGTGGCCTTCATTGTATATGTTTAAGTTTATCGTACCCAGCGGCAAGGAAAATGAAGTGTTTGCCCTTTTTCCCAAAAACAAACTGACTACCAAAGAGTCCAGCAAAGGAAACTATGTAAGCGTAACGGCCAAAGTCATGATGAACTCCAGCGACGCAGTGATGGAAAAATACCAGGAGGCGAATAAGATAGAAGGCGTCCTTGCGCTTTAGTAGTGTGATGGTTCTGGGTGTTAGGGTTTATTTATATGCTAATGATAACACCCTAGCACTGTAATCAAGCAAAGACAAAACATCCAATCATCAGCTAAGTTTACCAGAAAATAACGAACCAAACTTTTTAGAACTATGTGGAAAGAAGAAGACAACAAGCTCAAAAGAACCTTTGAATTTAAGGACTTTGTAGAAGCCTTTGGCTTTATGTCCAAAGTGGCGATTGTAGCCGAAAAGATGAACCACCATCCGCACATGAGCAATGTATACAATACCGTCAGCTTTGAACTGAGCACCCATGATGCCGGGGATAAAGTCACCGAAAAAGATCACAAACTGGCCGAGGAAATCGACAAACTCGCTTAGATTGGTGACGGCTGGCCGATGATGCGTGATTAGTACCACAGTCGTTATGCATCAGCGTAGTGACACATATCTGAGAAGGCCTCTGGCCTTCATTTTTTTATCTATTACAGGCTCCTGTTCCTGGTATGTGCCCCACAAGTTGATCTGCCTGAAAAATAAACCAGAATAAGCTTTCTTAAAAATTGAGTTGTTTGGCTGATTGGCTTTACTTTACACCAAGATTGAAACACTCGCTAACGCAACTTTTTTGTGCAGGAAACCGCTTCTCTTTTTCTCGTCCCTACACCTATCGGTAATCTGGAAGATATTACCCTGCGGGCACTCCGTATCCTGAAGTCGGTAGATACGATCCTGGCCGAGGATACCAGAAAATCAGGGATACTGCTCAAGCACTACGAGATCACGACCAAGCAGCAGAGCTACCATGCCTTTAACGAGCACCGTACGCTGGACAAGTTGGTAGATCGGCTAAAAGGAGGCGAAAAAATGGCCCTGATCACCGATGCTGGTACCCCGGCGATTTCTGATCCGGGCTTTCTGCTGGTGCGGGAGTGCCTGGCACATGGCGTAGCTGTGGAGTCTCTGCCCGGGGCTACCGCATTTATTCCGGCCCTGGTAAAATCCGGACTGCCTGCCGATCGTTTCACCTTTGAAGGTTTTCTGCCCCACAAAAAAGGCCGGCAGACCAAGCTACAGGCACTAAGTGAGGAGGAGCGCACCATGATCTTTTATGAGTCGCCCCACCGCCTGCTCAAAACCCTGCAGCAGTTTGCCGAGTTTTGGGGTGAGGAGCGGCAAGCCTCGGTATCGCGGGAACTGACCAAGCTGCATGAGGAGACCGTCAATGGCTCGTTAGCCGAATTGCTTACATATTATTCTGAAACCAAAATCAAAGGAGAAATTGTCATCGTCGTTGAAGGTAAAAAATAGACCCGCTCGAGAGGGGCAAAAATACGAGCTACTCATGCTCTCGCTCATCAGCGGACTGCTTTTCTGGCTGGGCTGGCCAATAAAGCCTTTTCCGTTTCTGCTGTTCTTCGCCATTGCACCGGTCTTTGCGATGGACGAATACATTACGCAGGGCAGCTACAAGCATCCGGGCCGTACCTTTTACGGCTATCTTTATCTAACCACTTTGTTATGGAATATCACCACGACCTGGTGGGTGTACAACTCTACGCTGGTGGGCGCCATCTTCATGCTGATCGCCAATGCCGCCCTAATGACCATTCCCTTTGTACTGTTCCGCATCACTAAGAAATCCGCTGGAGCCAACTGGGGCTATTTTGGCTTTGTGCTTTACTGGATCACTTTTGAATACATCCACCTCAACTGGGATATTTCCTGGCCCTGGCTCACGCTGGGCAATGGTTTTGCCTCCTTCCCTAAGTGGATACAATGGTA
Organism: uncultured Porifericola sp.; assembly: GCA_964518125.1. Lineage (GTDB taxonomy): Bacteria > Bacteroidota > Bacteroidia > Cytophagales > Cyclobacteriaceae > Catalinimonas. The sequence continues at coordinate 1,962 of CAZFFW010000105.1, read as the reverse complement.
CGAGTTTACCGGTGTCTTCGGCGGTACACTCTGGATACTGCTGGCTAACCTGGCCTTTTACCTGGTATTCCTGCGCGACCGGGCCATACAGCGGAAGCAATTTCGCTGGCGCAGTTTCGTGCTGACCTGCACCTGGGTCATTCTACCCATAATCTACTCCTACATCCGCTACTATAATTATGAAATGCGGGGAGAAGAAACCGAAGTAGTGGTGCTGCAGCCCAATATTGATCCTTTTACGGAGAAATTTATCGGGGCGGAAAATTTCATCCCTTTTGAGCAGCAACTGGAGCGTTTTATCGAGCTGTCAGAGCAGCAGATCACACCCGATACACGCTTCCTGATCTGGCCGGAAACGGCTTTTGATGGCTCTTACAATGAAGAAATTATCAACACCTACGATATCATTGGGCGGATCAAAAGATTTAAAGCCCAGTACCCAGACCTGGCACTGATCACCGGAATGACCACTTATATCCTCTACGATGAGCCGGCGGAAGTGACACCCACCGCCCGCTATAGCGAGCAGGCCGGTTATTATGATGTCTTCAATACGGCTTTTTACCTGGATGAGGACAACAACATCACCTTCTACCATAAGTCCAAGCTGGTGCCGGGGGTAGAGATCATGCCGTATCCGCAGGTTTTCGGCTTTATATCCGAACTGCTATTTAGCCTGGGTGGTACTTCGGGCGGCTTTGGCCGGCAGGAAGAACGAACCGTACTGGTCAACCAGGAAGGCGTAGGCGCGGCGCCGGCCATCTGCTATGAGTCGATCTACGGAGATTATATGGCCGAATTTGTACGCAACGGAGCGGAGAGTATTTTCATCATCACCAACGACGGCTGGTGGGGCGACACCCCGGGCCATGAGCAGCACCTGGCCTTTGCCAGCCTGAGAGCGATTGAATTGAGACGCAGCATCGCCCGCTCCGCCAATACGGGCATCTCGGCCTTTATCAACCAGCGGGGTGATGTGCTGCAGGCCACCGACTACTGGGTGCAGGATGTGATTCGCGGAACCATACGACCTTCCGAACAACTGACCTTTTATGCCCGTTACGGAGATTATATTGCAAGAACTGCTGCATGGCTGTCGGTATTTGTATTTTTGGCGGCGATCGTAAAGCGGCGACTTCCTCAAAAAGCCTAAAATTTTTTACATGGATCTACAAGTAATACTTAAAAAAAGCCTGAGCCTTATCAAGGAAACAGGCGATTTCATTAAAACCGAGGCCAGCAAATTCAGCCACGCTTCTATTGAATACAAGGGAAAGAACGACCTGGTATCCTATGTGGATAAAGAAGCTGAAAAGCTGCTGGTGGCCGGACTGTCCGAGATACTGCCGGAATCAGGCTTTATTACCGAAGAGGGCACTGCCGAAAAAGGCCGATCTGATCAGTACAACTGGGTGATTGACCCGGTGGACGGCACTACCAATTTTGTACACGGCATCCCATTCTACTGCATCAGCGTAGGGCTGATGGACGGCGATGAGGTGATCATGGGCATTATTTATGAGCCCAACCGGGATGAAGCTTTTTATACCATCAAAGGAGATAAAGCCTATCTGAACGGGAAGGAGATACATGTTTCGCCGGTAAAAAAGCTGGAAGAAAGCCTGCTGGCAACCGGATTCCCTTACTCCAAACTTCACAGCACACCTGCCTATATCAGGGTGGTGGAAGAACTGATGCCCAAAACCCACGGGCTGAGGCGCATGGGTAGTGCGGCTATTGACCTGGCCTATGTTGCCTGCGGACGCTTTGAGGGCTTTTTTGAGTACAACCTCAAGCCCTGGGATGTGGCAGCGGGAGCTTTCCTGGTACAGCAGGCCGGTGGCAAGGTAACTACTTTCAAGTCTACGAATGATTACATTTTTGGCGGCGAGCTGGTAGCGGGCTGCGCCATACAGTCCGATCTGCGGGAAGCCATACAAAAGCACTGGTTTTCGGCATAAA
>CAZFFW010000104.1:0-18870 GCA_964518125.1 uncultured Porifericola sp. | reverse complement strand
AACTTTCCCTATCAGCATCACCAATGTTGAGGAGCCACCTACTGATATTACCCTCACTTCCAGCCAGGTCAATGAAGGTGTAGCTATTGGCACGACTGTGGGTACGCTCTCTGCTGTGGGTGGCGCAGATCCATCGGTTACTTTCTCACTGCCTGCTACCAATCCTGATAACGCCAGCTTCTCCATTGACGGCAACCAGCTTAAGACTGCCGAGGTCTTTGATTTTGCCGCCAAAAACCAATATTCCATTACTGTTTTGGCTAGCGGAGATGGGTCTTTCTCTAAGAGTTTTACAATCACGGTGATAGAGGTAAACAATCCTCCCGTTGCCGAAAGCTTTAGCGTCAACACCCAGGAAGATGTAAGCGTATTGATCAACCTGCGTGGTTCTGACCCCGATGGTGGCACACTAGACTATACTATTGTCAGTCAGCCAGCCAATGGTACACTTCAGGAAGTATCCAATGGACAGGTCCGATACACCCCTGCTCAGCATTATTTTGGACCGGACAGCTTCACTTATAATGTAGTGGATGAAGATAATGAGACCTCCGGCACCGCCACAGTAAGTATCGGTGTAAGCCCGGTCAACGATGCACCCATCTCCCTAGGCATCGCCGATATCACCGTTGATGAAGATGCTGCCAACCGTACGATTAACCTGGCGGAGGTATTCAGCGATGTGGATGATACCAGCCTGACTTATGAAGTAGTTGCCAATGATAACACCACCCTGGTCACTACCAGCATCAGTGACGCGAGCCTTGTGCTGGATTTCCAGGCCAACCAGTCCGGAGTAGCCAACCTGAGCGTACAGGCTGAAGATGCCGCCGGTGAGACCGCCACTGCCAGCTTTAAGGTAACGGTAAATCCAATCAATGATGCTCCGGTCATCACTGCGCAGACCCCTAATCCTTTGGTAACCAATGAAGAAACTGCAATCACCATACAGCTCAGCAACCTGACAGTAACTGACCCTGATAATACTTATCCTACCGGATTTACGCTGACCACACTGGATGGTGAAAACTACACCAGGTCTGGAAATACCATTACGCCGGCACAAAATTACAATGGTAACCTAATTGTACCCGTCCGGGTCAATGATGGTAACCTGAATAGCGAAGTGTTCAATGTCAATATACTTGTCAATGCGGTGAATGACCGTCCGGTCATCAGCAGTCAGGCGGCAGTAAACATTGCCGAAAAAGAATCTTACACCATCAAGTTAGCTGACCTGACGGTAACTGACCCTGATAATACTTATCCTACCGGATTTACGCTGACCACACTGGATGGTGAAAACTACACCAGGTCTGGAAATACCATTACGCCCATCGGAAATTTCAGCGGAACGTTAACTGTTCAGGTGAGGGTAAATGATGGCACTGCTGACAGTGAACCCTTCGGCTTTAAGATCGGTGTGAATGCTGTCAACGACCCGCCAACGGTTTCCACCATCCCCAATGTGACGGTAGACGAAGATGCGCCCAACCGTACCATAGATTTGTCTGACTTCTTCAGCGATGAAGAGGATGTTGATTTGACCTATTCCGTCGTTAGCGTTGGTGATCAGGCACCCTTTACCGCCACAATTGCACCCAACAGCTCAATTCTGACATTAGACTTCACGTCAAATGCGTTTGGCATAGCCAATGTCACCGTCAGGGGTAGTGACAGTGGTGGGCAGTCAGTAGCAACTACTTTTAGTGTCAATGTCAGGAATATCAATGATGCGCCAGTAATCGTAAGCCAGGCAGTGAATCCTCTTACTGTTGCAGAAGATAACTCCCTGACCATCGTGCGTAGCATGCTGAATATCACTGATGTTGATGATGACATCAATACAATCAGCCTACAGGTACAGGACGGCACTGCATATACCAGGAACGGAAATACCATCACCCCGGTCAGAAATTACTTCGGTGAGTTAAAAGTCCCTGTAATTGCCAGAGATAATGAGCAAGCTGAAAGCAATGTTTTTGAGCTTACGGTTACGGTCACTCCTGTAAATGATACCCCTTCCAGCACGGGTATCAGTGAGGTGACAGTGGCAGAAGATGCCAGCCCTTTTACAGTGAACCTCGCTCCTTCTTTTGACGATGTGGAAGATGAAACGCTGACCTATTCGGTAGCAAGCAACAGCAATACTGCGCTTCTTAGCACCAGCATCAGCAACAGCAACCTGATCCTGACTTTTGCCGCCAACCGCTCAGGTAGTGCCACTATCCGCGTGAGGGCTACCGACTCAGGAGGAGCATTTACAGAAACCAGCTTCAGAGTAGTGGTACAGCCCGTCAACGACCCTCCTGTGATCACTTCTACCAGTCCGCTCAACATGCAGGAGGATACGCCTTTCAACGTGCCTTTCTCAGCCTTTACCGTCAGCGATCCTGACGATACTTATCCGGAAGGCTTTATCATCAGGCTGAGCGGAGGCGAAAACTATACACTGAGCGACAACAACACGACCATCGTGCCCAACCCTAATTACTTTGGCAGCCTGAGCGTTCCGGCACTGGTCAATGATGGTGAAAGCAACAGCAATGCGGTGACGCTGAATATTACTGTGGCCAATGTCAATGACGCTCCCGTGATCGCACTGGGAGATGCGGAGCGGAATACTGCCATCAATTATGACCGTAATGACCCTCCAATTCCGGTGACCAATACTTTGACGATCAGCGATATTGACAACAGCAGCGTACAGTCGGCAACTATCGCCTTCAGTAGAGGTGCTAACAACTCCTTCTTCTACGATCCTGCTGAAGACTTTCTGCAATACAATAACCAGTTGGGAATCAGTGGACAGTGGAACGCTGCCAATGGTGTACTGACGCTGACCGGCACCCGTACTATCAACGACTATATTACCGCGATCCGGAGCATACGCTATGTCAACCGTAAGTCATCGGACCCTACTTCTACCCCTCGTCAACTGGTCTTTACTGTCAGTGATGGCAACAAAAGCAGCAATCAGCTGGTCAGGTTTATCAGCGTAGATGACTCCAATATTCCGCCCCAGCTGACCGACTTCAACCGCCAGACACCTGAGGATGAAGCCCTTACCCTGACCGCTGCCGACTTTGGTGCTAACTACCAGGATGATGTGGATGCTTTCGCCAACGTCATCTATATTACCCAGTTACCACAGAACGGTAACCTGATCGTGGATAGCGAAACCATAACGGTAGACGATCTTGACCCTGCGCAGGGAGGTTTTGTTATAGATTTTGACGAAATCAGCACTTTCCGCTACGTGCCTCTGGCTGACTTCAACGGTCAGGACTTCTTCAACTGGTCCGCTTTGGACAGTGAAATTCTGCCCGGTGACCTGAACAATCCTGCCAGCGTCAACATCAACGTACTGGCGGTAAGCGATGCTCCACGCATCAGCGCTCCTTCTTCCATCACGTCCAGCGAAGATGCGGTGTTCAGCTTTTCTGATACCAAGAAAATTACCGTTGATGATCCGGACAATGAGACGGACTCGCTTACTTTGAGCCTGAGCATTGAAGAAGGACTGCTTACCTTTATCAATGAAGGGGTACTTTCTTCACTTGCCTTCCTGGAAGGAGACGGCAGCGATGACAGCATGATGCGGTTTAGAGGCACTGAAGCCAACATCAATAATGCGCTGCTCAGTCTGCAGTACGAAAGCCGTCAAAACTTCAGCGGTACGGATGTGCTGAGTATCAGTGTCGTTGACCTGCAAAACAACCGCAGCAACAAAGATGTCAATATTGTGATCAATGCAGTCAATGACCTGCCGGTTCTGTCTGGTATTGAAACGGATACACTTATCTTTACTGAAAATGACGATCCGGTACAGCTTACAGACAACATCAGCATAGAAGACCTGGAAAACGACAACATAGTAGCCGCTACAGTTTCCATTTCAGAAAACTTTGCAGCAGGTGAAGATATCCTGGCTTTTAGTGCAACGGATGGCATCACCGGCAGGCTGAACGAAAACCGCCTGATACTGACCGGTAATGCTCCCATTGCCACCTACGAGAGTCTCCTTCGCTCAGTCACTTATGTCAATACCAGCGAAACACCCCAGACAGGGTTCAGAAAGATCAACTTCCAGGTAACAGACGCGGGCAACGGCACCAGCAATATCGTTTCCAGGTTTGTGGAAGTGGGGCAGGCAGACGATCCTATTGTGCTTGCCGGAATTGAGGACGCAGCCGTTGAGTTCCGCCCCGGAGACCCGCAGCAATTGCTGACCACTTCGTTGCTGGTAAGCGATGCGGATGATGACAGTCTTACCACAGCCATCATACAGTTTGTAGGGGAAAACTATTTGCCCCAGGAGGATACGCTGCTCTTTGAGTCCGCTGAATTTGAGGTAAGCTGGGATGAACTGGCCGGTACGCTGATCATCAGCGGTGCCAATTCCCTGGCCGCCTATCAGCAGGCGCTTCGCTCGGTACAATACCTCAATACCAGCGACAGCCCCAATGGAGGAGTCAGGCTAATCCGTTTTACTGTTCTCAGGGATGGTGTGGAAAGCAACAGTGTCGAGAGAGAAGTAATCGTAGTAGTCAACGAAGCTCCCCTGCTGACTGATTTTAGCATTGAGTTGCTTAAAAACAGTGAATATGCCTTTTCAGTGGCTGATTTTACAAATCGTTATAATGACCCGGATAATTTTCCTGAAAACACTAACTTTGCTAGCCTGAGGATCAGCCAGTTACCGATAAACGGTCAGCTGATACTCAACGATGAAGTAATTAGCCAGGAGTTACTGGACAATGAAGGCGCACTTGTCATCAGTGCAGAGCAGATTTCAGGATTGGTTTATGAGCCGGCTGATGCCTATGTAGGTGAAGACAGCCTGCGCTGGAATGCTTCCGACGGAGAAGACTTCGCCACTACTGATGCATGGCTGGTATTCAATGTTACTGATCTGGCAGTAGATGCCGGTGAAAATATAGAAATCTGCGCTGGTGACAGCGAGATACTCAGCGTCAGTGTCAGCGGAGGTAGCGGAAGCTACACCTACAGCTGGACCTGCGATCAGCCTGACTGCCAGCTGGACAATGCCAGTGCAGCCGAAATTACCGTAACACCAGCCAACAGAACTACCTACTATGTGACTGTCATGGATAGCAATGGCACGACCAGCAGTATGGATACGGTGATCGTATCTACCCGAGACTGCTACGGATTGCCGCTCAATATTCCGACCGCATTTACCCCCAACGGGGATAATGTAAACGATGTATGGGATATTGAGAATATTGAAACCTACGACAGCCAGCTAGTAGAAGTGTACGACCGATATGGTAAGCAGATTTTCTACTCAGACAGCTATCAGCAGCCCTGGGATGGTACCTTCAGCGGTCAGTTGCTCCCGGCCGGTACTTACTACTTCATTATCAAACTGAATAATGGAGAGCAGTATCATCGTGGTTCAGTAAGTATTCTTAAGTAAGCAATGATCGTGAGGACAAAACACTACAGATTCTACCAATTGATGCTTTGCGGCTTCTTCTTTTCCGCAGGCATGCAGGCACTGGCTCAGACCGCCGGCACCCCACCCCGTATCGAGAATACCGGTACGGCTCCTGTTGGTTACCAGGAAGACAGACCGGCAGCACTTCTGCTGAACACGGCTATTATAGCTGATGACGACAGCCAGAACATGAGCCTGGCTACCTTCAGCTTCGGCAATGGCTACGATGCAGCACAGGATACGCTGGTCTTTGAAGAAACCACCAATATTCGCGGGCATTTTGATGAGACAAGCGGCACCTTGTATCTGCTGGCCTTTCCGGCAGGACAGGGCGTCAGCATCAACCAGATGCAGACTGCAATTCGCTCAGTGGCTTACCTGCTGACCGGTGATAACCCCGGGGTGCGCTCGCTCTCTGTGGGCATTACTGTGACGGATGCCGAAGGAAACCGCAGCGAAACGGTCAGCAAAAGCCTGAACATCAAATCATCCAACGATAATCCGGTGATCAGCAGCAGGGAGACTACGCCGGTAAATGCGGAGAGAAACCGCGAAATCCGCATCTTTGATAATGCCTCCATCAGCGATCCGGATAACAATCTTTTTCAGAGACTGGAAGTGGAAATTGCCGAAGGCTTTGACCAGGACCAGTTGATCCTCAGGGGCAACCTGCCGGGCTTTTCTGTAAATGATGAAGCCAAAACTATCGTCATAGAGGGGCAGGGAGATGCCAATACCTATACCAGAATCATAGAAAGTATCTATTACGAACACGATCCTTTTTTTGCCAGGGTTTCGGGTATCAGGAAGGTGAATCTCAGAATTTTTGATACCAGTGGCGGCAGCAGCAACACATTGTCGCGCTACTTTGTGGTACAACCCCTGATCGGATCAAGTATCAACATTCCTCCCTACCTCAAGGATTTCCAGGTAAATACAGATGAGGGCAGCAACTTCAGTTTTAGCAGCACTTTTTTTACCGATAATTTCGTAGATCCTGAAAATGACTTCGCAGGCATCACCATTGAGTCCTTACCCACACACGGCAGGCTTTTTCTGGGTGCTAGCGAGGTCAACAACCAGTTTGTCATCAACAACACCCTGATCACCAGAAGCCAGATTAACGAACTTCGCTACGAGCCCAATGCGCTCTACAATGGCCGGGATTCTTTTGAATGGAATGCCCGTGACCAGCAAAATTTTGCAGCCAACCCTGCTACCGTGGTTATCCAGGTAGCATCAGTCAACCAGTTGCCACAGATCAATGCCCCCGCCAGCGTGGATGTGGAAGAAGATACGCCCCGCCAGCTCAACGATATCAGGGTAACTGATCCTGATCAGGAGCCGCTACGCATATCGGTATCGGCCAGCCATGCCAGCCTTTTCCTGCCGGCTTCTGTCATTGACCGGGGCTTCGTGGAGTTCATTTCCGGCAGCCGTAATGGTGATAAGCTTATCATTTTCAGCAGCTCGGCCAACCTGGCAGCCTATGCCCTCAGTGGCCTGATTTACGCTCCGGAAGAAAATTTTGCCGGAAGCGACGAAATTGAGATCAATGTAGACGATAACGAAGGCGGCGATGTGGACAGAACCATCAGTGTGAATGTACTCCTGGTAAATGATGCCCCTGAACTGGAAAACCTGGAAGGCACCCCCGTTTCCTATACCGAGAATGCCCCCGCTGTACGCCTGACGACTGCTATCAGCCTGAGTGATGAAGAGGGTAACCAGATCACTTCCGCCCGGGTAAGTATCAGCGAGGGCTATGCCGGTGCAGAAGATGTGCTTGGCTTTACGCCGCAAAGCGGTATCACAGGCAGCTATGCCGATGGTGTTCTCACGCTTAGCGGCAGTGCCTCCGCCGCAGCCTATCAGGCAGTACTCCGTTCCGTCACCTATGTCAACAACAGCGATAATCCGTCTGCCGAAAGCCGAATCATCAGTTTCAGCGCCACTGACGCAGGAGGAGCACAAAGTATGGGCGTCAACCGTCAGCTCAATGTTGTCCCTGTCAATGACCCTCCCGTGCTTTCCGGTCTGGAAGATAGCCCTATTAGCTTTGTGCAGAATGGAGACCCGGTCAGCATCAGCAACAGCCTGGTCATCAGCGACCCTGACAGCCCCACACTGAGCAGTGCCACGATCACTTTTGAAGAGGATGACTTTGAAGATGACGAGGACCTGCTGGAGTACAGCGGAAACGGTAGCATACAAGCCAACTGGGATGAGGATGAAGGGGTACTCACCCTGAGCGGCAGTGCTACTGTGGCCGAATACCAGCAGGCAATCCGCAATGTAACCTACCGCAACACCAGCGACGATCCGGATGATGACGATATTTCCATCACAATACGGGTAAGTGACGGCAGTGCTTTCAGCAACGAAGTGGTCAGAAGCATACAGATCATCACCAATGATCCTCCGCTGATCTCTTCTTTTGACAGAAGTATCAATGAGGACCAGGCCCTGGCTTTTGCCCTCGGCGATTTTCCCTACGAAGATCCCGACAACGGGCCCAATTCCGGCATAGCGAGCATTGCGATCACACGGCTTCCCACCCTGGGGGTACTGGTGGTTGGTGAAGATACCATCACCGCTGAGGAAATGGATGCAGTAAGCAATGGGTTCACCATCAGCGCTGCTGAGATAGCTACTTTCCGCTACCTGCCCCTGCCTGATTCCTCAGGAACTGACAGTTTTGAGTGGAATGCCTTTGACGGTGCTGAATATGCTGAATCAGCTGCACTGGTTAATATCACCATTAGCCCACAACCCGACGCCCCTGTTCCTGCTGATTTTTCCGTAGAAGCCGTAGAGGACCAGCTGTATGAATTTTCTGCCGGGCAGTTTGCCGATGCCACGCGTGATCCCGACGGAGATGCGCTCAGCCGGGTGATCATCCGTAGTGTGCCGGACAATGGCGCACTTTTGCTCAACAGCATCAGTATTCCTGCCAACAGTGAGCTAAGCCTGACAGAACTGGAGGACCTGCAGTACAGGCCTGCCCCAAATTATAATGGTGAAGACGCATTCCGCTGGGCCGCTTCTGATGGCGAAAGGATCAGCAGCCAGAATGCTTCAGTCCTGATCAGCGTGACACCGGTCAATGACGCACCGATTGTAGCGAGCTTTACCAAAGCCATCAATGAAGGTGAAAGCTATGCATTCGCACCGGCTGATTTTTCTGCCAATTACCTGGATATTGAAAACGTCCCCCTGGATGCCATCAGCATCACTTCTCTTCCCTCTGTGGGCAGCTTACTGCTGAATGGTAATCCTCTGGCGGCAGGTACCAACATCACATCCGCCGATATCAGCCAGCTGGTATACCAGCCGGCTGCTGAGCAGGGTGGTGGAAAAGTAAGTTTCGGATGGACTGCCTCCGACGGTGAACTTGTGGCAGAAGAAGAGGCAGTCGTGACCATCATCATTGGCGTAGGGGTCACTGACTTTGCCATTAGTACCAGCGAAGATGAGGCTTACAGCTTCAGCCCTGAGCAGTTTGCCAGTAATTATGGCAATCCTGATGCATCTCTGCAAAGTATCCGCATAGATGAGCTGCCGGAAAACGGTAGCCTGCTGCTGAATGAGGAGACGGTTTCTGCTGGACAGGAGATTCCGGAGGCTGATATTGCGCTCCTCATCTACCAGCCTGCTGAAAATTTCTTCGGAGAGGACAGCCTGAGCTGGAATGCCAGTGGCGGCGACAGCTATGCCGATCAACCGGCCAAAGTCCTCATCAGTGTAGCGGCGGTCAATGACGCGCCGGTCATCTCACAAATCAATGACATCAGCCTGCTGGCAGGAAGCAGCTCCGAAGAAATTACTTTTACAGTCAGCGACCTGGAAAGCGAAGCAGAGGAAATCATTATTTCAGCCTTCTCCAGCGATAACAGCCTCATACCCGCCGATCAGATAATGATTAGCGGAGAAGGTAGCACGCGTACGCTTACGCTAAGCGCAGTAGCAGAATCACAGGGTGAAGTACTGATCACCCTGGTAGCTTCAGACGGACAGGCACAGGGAGAAAGGCAGGTCAGCGTGACGGTAGTGCCTTACCTGATCAGCCTGGAACTGGAAAACGAACTGAACATCTGCACCGGCGAGAGCGAAATTATTCCGATTTCGTTGCAGGGTGGACAGGCACCTTACGAACTACAGGCGGTATGTGAACTGGAAGATTGCAGCCTGACTTTCAGCGATGGAGAAATCACTTTCAGTCCGGCAGCCAGCACTACCTATTTCATCAGTTTTGTGGATGCCAATGGTATCCGCAGTAATGTGGACACTGTGGAGGTAAACATAAACGATTGTACTAACCTGACCCTGGAGATACCTTCTGCATTTACCCCCAATGGCGACCAGGTGAATGACAGCTGGGAAATCGGTAATATAGAATACACCGAAAATGTAAAGGTGGAGGTCTATAATCGTTACGGCCTGCAGGTATTCAGTTCAGAAGGCTATTCTCAGCCTTGGAACGGAAACTATGAAAATACCCCCCTGGCTGCAGGTACTTATTATTATGCTATTAACGTGGCCAATGGGGCACAAATTTACAACGGATCAGTTACGATACTCAGATAATATACAGAGCATGAAAGATTTGAAGTTCAGAACCGGCATACTACTCGCATTGACCATGTGTTGCTTTTCCTTTGCGGCAGTAGCACAGCAGTCGTTTCGTTTCAGTCAGTATTTTCAGAATCCAGTGACTTTTAACCCGGCCGTCTCTGGTACCGAAGAGTTTGTAGATCTGAAGATCGGTTATCGCCAGCAGTGGTCAGGCCTGGACGATGCGCCCCAGACCTATTTCATCAGTGCCCATGCGCCACTGGGTAAGAAGGAGAAGTCTTATGGGTTTCAGAACAACTCCCTGCGCATCAGCGACCCCAGTATGTATGAAAAGCTGGCAGACGCCCGGGGGCTGGGACAAAGCCCATTGTCGCACGGAGTAGGTGGCTATGTGGTAAACGACATGCAGGGAATCTTCCAGCAGACCAGCGCCTTCCTCACCTATGCCCTGCACTACAACATTGGCAGAACAGTAGTATCTTTTGGCCTGGGCGGAGGGGTAGTGAACCGTGAGCTGGATATGGAAGGGGTAAGCGTAGGGAATACTGAAGTGCCGGACAATGTGTACCAGGCCTACCTCTCCCAGCAGGGTATGGTAACTGATTTTGATGTCAATGCCGGTATATTTGTGCGTAACGAAAAGTTCTTCCTGGGGTATTCTGCAAAAAGACTCCTGCAGAACGAAATTTTCGCCACCATAGATGACATTGAAGCAGCGGAAGAAATGGAGCATTATGGTATGGTAGGTCTGCGTTTCAGGGTCAACAATACACTATTGATAACGCCGGGTGCGTTTGTCAAATATACTGCCGATGAGCCCCTGCTCTACGATGTAAACCTGAGGGTCAAGTATGATGACATGCTTTGGATAGGTGCCTCTTATCGCAACACCCAAACCGTGATTGCCATGGCTGGTATCAGCATCAGCAACTTTATCAACCTGGGCTATTCTTACGATCTTGGTCTGGCCGAAGTCAATGATTTCACTTCAGGCGTTCATGAGATCGGCCTGGGCTTTATGCTGTTCAACAAAAATGACACTGCCCCTTACATGTGGTAAATTGAAATCTGAGTGCTATGAATAAGTCAATGAAACATATTTTTACGTTCAATCTCCTGCTTTTTACAGTATTGCTGGCCAGTAAAGAACTTCCGGCACAAAGGCTGTATTTTGAAGAAGCTGCCCCGCTATCTGATACCCTTAATTCGGAGGCAGAAGAAAGTCTGCCGATATACTCCTCACGCGATAGCACCCTCTTCTTTGTCAGGACACTGTACCCGCAGAATACCGGCGGAGTATTGTCTGGGCAGGATATCTGGTATGCGCGAAAAGATGGCGCAGGCAAGTGGACTAAACCCAACAACGATCTGCCCAACCTGAACAATGAGGGTAATAATGCTATCGTCGGTATCAGCGAAAGCGGTAATAGTATTTACCTTTTAAATGATTATACCGAAAACAAGGAGCAGATGCCCGGTCTGTCGCTTTCTTTCAGCCTGAACGACAGTTGGAGAGCACCCAACAGCATCAATATTCCGGGGCTGAGCCAGAAACAGGGAATTTTCTATAGCCTCTATGTAGCCCCGACTGAAGATGTCGTGCTGATTTCCGCCCAGATGGACAAATCCCTGGGACAGGAAGACCTCTACGTAAGCACCAAAGATCCTTTTACCAACGAATGGTCAGAGCCGGTACACCTGGGGCCTACTATCAATACGGAAGGATTTGAGATCTCTCCTTACCTGACCGCCGATAAGAAAAGGTTGTTTTTTTCCAGCAACGGCCATCCCGGCTATGGCAATGCAGATATTTTTGTGGCTACGAGGGTGGATACTTCCTGGACCAACTGGACCAGGCCGGAAAACCTGGGCGATCAGATTAATTCTGTCGGTTTTGATGCTTATTTTACCGCCAATGAAGGTAATGATGTTTTCTTTGTAAGTAACCGCCGAGGTTCTTCCGCTGATATTTTCACTTCACGCATCATTACTGATGAAGAAAGACAAGAGCAACTGGCCAGCCGGGTGGAAGGTGGCGGCCGGGGTGCCGAAATGCTGAAGCAGGATGATGCGGTAGAAACGCTGGACTCCGAAACCCAGGCACTCATTGACGAAACCAGGGCCCTGCTGGACGAATTTAACCGTATGCGTTCAGGAGAAAGCACCGATGATACCGATGCCGTTAATACCACCCCTGACAGAAACTTTGCATCAAAGCAGGTGCTGTTTGACCTCAACTCTCCTAATATTCAGCCAACTTTCAACAGTGATCTGGATGAGGTAGTCAGTACCATGGAGGCAAACCCCAACCTGAAGGTAGAAGTGGTAGGCCACGCCGATGACACCGGGGGCAAAGACTACAACCTGAAGCTGTCTATAGACCGCGCCATAGAAATTAAGCGCTACCTGATCCGCAACGGCATCAGCGAAAGACGGATCATTACGTACGGTAAAGGTTCTACCCAGCCCCTCACGAGCAATCAAACGCCCGAAGCACGAAAACAGAACAGAAGAGTGGAAATTAACTTTATATAAAGTAATCAACCGGCCCTGTGCCGGTTTTTTCATTTTAGGGACTACCGCCCTGAACAGAATTTTTTTGACGGGGTTAAACTTTAATGCTGGTACGCAGTACCGCACATCCGTCATATTTTTTATAGCACAAAACACGAGCATTCTGAAAATTTCCAAGCACCAAACCTTCCGTTTTTTTGTCATTGGTGACTGGGGTCGCCCGGGCAGCCTGGAACAACAACATACCGCATCACAAATGGCCCGACAGGCAGAAATGCTACAGCCAGATTTTATCGTATCCACCGGGGATAATTTTTATGACAATGGGGTCAGCAGCCCGCAGGACCCGCTTTGGGAAGAGGTGTTTGAACGCGTCTATTTCCAGGATTCACTGCAAATTCCCTGGTATTGCGTCCTGGGCAATCATGATTACGGGGGTAATACCGGGGCACAGTTTGCCTACAGCCAACTGAGCGACCGCTGGCATATGCCTGCTCCCTTTTATAAGCAGCATTTTACCAAAGCGTCCAACAGTCTTGAAGTTTTCT
The DNA here is from genome assembly GCA_964518125.1 of uncultured Porifericola sp. GTDB lineage: Bacteria > Bacteroidota > Bacteroidia > Cytophagales > Cyclobacteriaceae > Catalinimonas. Next base: position 5,769 of record CAZFFW010000104.1, on the reverse strand, counting down.
TTACCGATACCAGCCCTTTTATACAGGAATACTGGGAATCAGGCATACGTCCGGACCTACATTTACAAAAGCCCGAGGTACAGTTGGAATGGCTGGCTGAGCAGCTTGCGGTCAGTCAGGCCAGGCATAAAATAGTAGTAGGGCATCATCCGGTTTTTTCTTCGAGCCCCATGCATGGAGATACCGAAGAACTGAAGGCACATTTTCTTCCACTATTTGAGGAGTTTGGCGTAAGCGCCTACCTCTGTGGCCACGAGCACGATATCCAGCTACAACAGGCTGCAGGAAAAACAGTCTACCTTGTTTCAGGTGCAGGGTCTGAGATTAGGGCTACAGACCGCAATGAAATGACGCTCTATAGCGGGTCCGTGTCCGGCTTTGCCTGCATCACAATAGCTGCCGACAATATGGAAATACGCGTCATTGACGCAGAAGGTAAAACACAGTATCAGTGGCAGAATGAGGCATTTGCTGGCCAGGCAAATGCGTCTCCTGGCTAGGTACATCAGCACTTCCAGGAAATTCACCGGCTATCCATGACAGTTTAGAAAAAAAGTTATCTTTGCCCCAAACAAAGTTAATATGTCATTGATAAGCTATATGGTCTGGGCAGCAGATCCTGACCTTGCCAATATTGGAGACCTTACGATTCGCTGGTATGGCCTGCTGTTTGCCAGTGGTTTTCTGATATCGCAGCAGATATTGTTTAGAATTTTTCGTGCGGAAGGCCATAAAGAAGCGGATGTGGAAACGCTTACTGTTTACATGGTCATTGCTACCATACTGGGAGCACGACTGGGCCATGTTTTCTTTTATGAACCAGCACGTTACCTGGCAAATCCAATTGATATACTCAAAATATGGGAAGGCGGACTGGCCAGCCACGGGGCGGCTTTCGGTATCCTGTTCGCACTTTTCCTCTACAGTAGCTACGACATCAAGTACAACTTTACCAAGTTCAAAGGAACTTTCAAGAAACATCCACGGGCCGGACAGAGCTTCCTCTGGGTAGTGGACAGAATTGTAATCGTAGTGGCACTTACCGGGGCACTTATCCGCTTTGGTAATTTTATGAATTCAGAAATTGAAGGCCTGCCCACTGAAAGCGACTACGGAGTAGTATTTGCCTGGAACGCCAAATATGCCATACTCAGTAGCAGCCAGGCAGTAGAAGAGGTATCTGTATCCTCATCAGAACGAGAAATGCCTGAAGCCATCGGCGATCAGTACCGTCCGATTACTTTTACACTCAGGTTCAGAGATGCAGGCTATCAGGAGGAAGAGATCAGGTCGTTTCTGGAGGTAAAGGTAAAGAGCCTGTTTACCAATTATCAGAGTATTAGAAAGCATATTTATGAGCCGGCAGGCACCGAATTGGACTACACTTTGGAACAGGACCGTGGAGCTTATGTAGCCACTATTCAAACCTATGGGGTACCGCGCCATCCCGCACAGTTATACGAGTCGGGCACTACATTCATGATTTTTCTACTTTTGCTTTTTATCTGGTTTAAGCTCAGGTCCAAAACACCTGAAGGTTTGCTTTTGGGGCTGTTCCTGGTGATCCTGTTCGGACTCCGCTTCATCCACGAATATTTCAAAGAAAACCAGGTAAGCTTTGAGGATGAGATTCCCTTAAACATGGGCCAGTGGCTGAGTATTCCGCTAATCCTGGCTGGTATTTATCTTTTGATACAGGTAAGCCGGAAAAAGCAGAAAACCGCCTGATATACTATCGGCCGTAACGGGATGCCGGTACGTAGATCTTAAGGGTCTGCCCTACCCGGATGATATTATTGCGCATTCCGTTCCAGTCCCTGATTTTGTCAATACTTACGTCATAGCGGTCAGATATACCACCGATGGTCTGTCCGCGGCGCACCCGGTGTTCTATGAGTTTCATATCATCATTTTCAGGAACGATTTCTTGCACCTTCGTCATTACCTGGGCAGAAGATGCGACTACCTCTTGTCTCGCGGAGTTAAGCAGGTCGGCCCTCTTTTCTTCAAAACTGGCAATCCTGTCCAGCGGGATTACCAGGCTAGTGCCTTCTTTCGTGGCCGGCACTACCCCTCTGATCAGGGAAGGATTCAGAAAAACCAGGTCTTCTTCTTCCATTTGCAGTTCGTCTGCCAGTTCAGCAAAATATATTTCCTGGTAAATACGGACAGTATCTACGGCTTGAAAAGGCAGGTCAGGCTGGACGGGACGAATGTTATGTTCATCCTGGTAACGGCTCAGGTACACTATTGCCAGAAATGCCGGCACATAACTCCTGGTTTCTACTGGTAAATACCGGCGAACCCGCCAAAAATCATGGCTTCCGCCAGCTCTGACGATTGCTTTATTCACATTTCCGGGACCACTGTTGTACGCAGCCAATGCCAGTTGCCAGTTGCCATAGGTAGTGTGAAGTCTGTCCAGATAGTCTATTGCAGCCTTGGTAGAAGCATAAGGATCTCTCCTTTCGTCCACAAAATCATTGATTTCCATACCAAGCCACTTACCGGTACGGTAGCGAATCTGCCAAAGCCCAACGGCAGCCATGTGTGAACGGGCATTTGCCTGTAGGGCTGACTCTACCATTGTCAGATATTTTAGTTCGTGGGGAAGGCCTTTCTCCATGAGCACCTGCTCAATATAGGGGTAATAGAGTATGCTTTTTCCAAACATACGCTCAGTAAGTTCTTTTTTCCGAATGCCATAAAGATCAATGAAATTTTCAACATGCCGGTTGTAGTCCATGGTAATAGCCGACGAGATACTGGCAAACCTTTTCCGGTACACTGAATCAGGATAAGAAACCAACTCATTTTCTTCAAATCCATAAGGGTTTTCCCGACTGCTGTCTATGCGGTAGAGGTACAAGGCATTGGCTGTACTGTCCAGATAAGCGGCAGTAAAGCGTTCGGTCGGTTGCTCCTCTTCTGTACCATTGAGTGTTTCATCGCTAAAGATGGCAATAATCGTATCCAGTGTACTGACATCAGTTTCTTCGCCCCGGTGTACGGCTGCTAAGGAGTCTTTTCTCAGGTCCACAGTAGAGACTCCCTGCTTGACATCAGTACAGGTAGATAAAAAAATAAACGATAAACTTATGACAAAAAAATACTCTCCCTTCGTTTCCATAACACTTATATAAGTACGATGCTACCTGAAATGTTATGAATGAGCAGCTTATATTCGGAAAGCAGGAAGAATTAATGGTACAGACAAAACAATCTTTGGCTAATCCAGATCATACCACTGAATATTCTGAAGGTTTTCCCGCCTTCCGACTTCTTCAGGAGCATAGTGCCGGGCCAGATAGTCCAGTATTTCATCTTCATTTTCGCCCAGATCCCAGAGCTTTTGCGTCTCCTGCATCCAGACAATCATACTTTTCCATCCTTCACGGCTAGCCCTGTTCTGGGTAATCAGCTTGGCCGAATGACAGCCGATACAGTTGCCTTTTACCAGCGGCAGGGCGTCATCTACTACCAGGCCGGTCACGACATCCAGGCTGTCGGCTACCGGGCTGACACTGAGACTGTCAGCAGCAGAAACGGTAGTTTCACTTTCCGGAGACTGGCAAAGGTTCAGCAACAAAACCAGCAAAAAACAGCCGAAGGCTATGAATAGTCTATTGTTCAGTTTTTTCATGCGTTGGTTCTTAGGCTACCATCACTGCAATCCGATGGCAGGCGTTATTGAGATAACCTTTGGGGTTCCATCCGGGTACCAGCAGGGGTTGCGCTTTACCATTACTGTCAGTAGCGCGGGCCCATACTTCGTAGTAACCTTTTTGCGGAAAATCAATTGTTGCCTGCCAGTGTTGCCAGGCCAGGCGGTTTTTGGGAGGCTGCAGGCTGCACTTTTGCCAGGTAGCACCAAAATCAATGGAGTAGTGCATTTCCTTCACTGAGAAGTCTCCCGCCCATGCATGCCCTCTTATTCCTAACTGCTGCCCCTCATTGATTCTGGCACCAGAGCGGGGATAGGTGATCAGCGATTTGACCGGCATAGATTCAATAATGCACATCTGATCATCAGGCACTTTGGCACCCGGGGCTACCGGGGTGCAGGGCACACGATAAGAATCACCTTCCATCTTGGGGCCGTCATGTACTATGTTTCTGATGACAATACGGTCCAGCCACTTACCTGAAGTGGATGCCGGCCAGCCGCCAAATACCAGCCGCAGCGGATAGCCGTTCATCAGGGGCAGGTCCTGCCCGTTGATCGCCCAGGCAATGAGCGATTCATCTTCCAGCGCTTTTTGCATCGGCACACCCCTGGATATCACCACCTTATCGGCGTCTCCGCTGAGATGGGTATCTTTTCCGTAATAGCCGATATACACCGCATCTTCTTTGATACCTACATCTTCCAGCACATCCCGCAGCCGCACACCAGTCCATTCAGGAGCGCCCACTGCTCCGGTAGTCCACTGGTTACCTTTGGCGGGAGGATTAAATTCACTGCGCCCGTTTCCGCCACATTCTATCGTCAGTTGGTAGGTATGCTGCGGGAAGCGGTTCTTCAGTTCTGCTAAGGTGTAGGTTTTTTGCTGGCGGGCAGATTCCCCTTCAATGGTCAGTGTCCATTTAGCCGGATCAATATCGGCGGGAGGGTTACCGTTATTCCGGACAAACAGGGTTTCTGCTGGGGTAACCTTATCATCCAGCAAGTGCGGGGGCGTCTCCACATTCCAGGGCCTGTCATTCAGCACTACGAGGTCGGGATGCTTACCTTCCAGCGCAAAAGCATCCGGGCTATCAGCCAGGGCAGCAGGAATCAGGCCTTCCGGCATATTTTTGGCAAAAACGATCTCTGCCCCCAATACGGCACTCATGGCAGCCATTGCACCTTTTTTCAAAAACCCACGCCTGCTCCCCGGATCAGCCTCTCTTCCCCACAGCATGCGGTCTGCTTTTTGAGGATCTTTCCGGTAGAGCTCATGTAAGCCTATATATTTTTTCTTATGTTTCATCGCTCATTTTACTTAATCCCGTAATTTAAAAAAAATGTCGTTAGCGACAGAAAAAAGGGCTGCGAAGTTTGAAAATTCGTTACAGTAAATACCGTAATAAAGGCTAAATATCCATGATCAGGAAGGCAGGAATGGTATTCGGTATTGTGTTGGGGGTGTACTTATTATTTCCCCAGTGGGCACCCTGGTGGTACGATTTTCTGGCGCCGCAGGCAGCGATAGAGCAGGCACAGATACTGTTGGTAGAAGGCTGGGTTTCTGACCGGACGCTTCGTCAGGCTGCAGCGGAGTTTGCCTCCGGGGAATATGAATCGATTGTCATTGGCAGTATACACCTGCCTGACGAATTTATGCTTCACTCGCCGGGTTACCTGGTGTTTGCGCTGGATTCTTCTCAACAGTTCCCGCCGCTACTGGACACACTGAAGGTACTGGCCTACAGCAGTCCGGCCGGGGGCTCCTATGCGATGATGCATATTTTTGTCAATGAGCAGAAAATCGGACAGCAGATGACTGGCGCTGCACTGAGCAGCCATGTATTTCCGGTAGAAGCAGCCACGGACACCATTCGTAGCATTGCTGTGCATTATCAGGATGATCACTATGACTGGGCCAGGGAAGAAGATCGCAATCTTTATGTACATTCCATCATTTTGGGCAATGTACAGATTAGCGCACGCGCTCCCAGTGTATATTACGACCGGGGAAAGTTGGACGGCGAAAAAATTGAAGACGTTTACAAAAGCAGGGCCGGCTCATCTGCCGAATTCCTGGTGGAACAGGGAGTCGCTGCCGG
>CAZFFW010000103.1:0-18953 GCA_964518125.1 uncultured Porifericola sp. | reverse complement strand
CTCCCATAAAAAAGGGCATTTTTGTTAAGGGTCTCGTTCATCGGTTCTAGGTTTTAGGTTATTTAATATTTTATCAAAAAAAGCAGGCAATTTCGCCTTGTAGTACGATAGATAACTCAAAAATTATGAAGTACAATAGTAGAAGCAAGCATGATATCAATTTTCTCATTGAAAAGTTTGAAAATAAATATAATGTTTATGAGAAAAAATCAAAAGCTGTAAAAAATTATTGACTTCTTTTGATGAGTCAACAGGCATAAAAACAAAAAAAGCCGGACTTTTTAAGTCCGGCTCAAGCTTACTTTGGTAAAAACAGCTTATTTAGTTTCCACTACCTTCTGAAGGGCTGGCGGGAGTAATTCCCATTGTTTCCAGCACTTTGTCAGAGATATCGTTTTCTTCCTGGTTCTGCACGTATAACAGAATAGGGTTACCGGCGATATTGGAGCTGAATATATGGGTGTAGCTGTTCTGCTCTGCTACCTTATCAATATTATTCTGGATCTTCTCGTATACCGGCTCCAGAAGTTCAGCCTCTTTACGCTGCATTGACTGCTGCGCCTGCTGCTGGTCTGCCTGGATTTGCTGCTGCAGTTCCTGTAGCTCGGCTTCTTTTTCCTGGCGGGCCTGTTCCGTCATCGTGCCAGCACCCTGCTGATAAGCCTGGTACTGTTGCTGGAACCCCTGCATGGTTGCATTAATCTTATTCATTAGCTGGCGCTGATAAGCCTGCAGTTCGGACTGAATCTGTTTAGTCTCCGGCATTTGTGCCAGAATATATTCAGTATCTACATAACCGATTTTCAGATTAGCCTGCGCCTGTGCTGTGAATGCAAACAGGGTTAATATTGCACCTACAAATAGCGATTTCAATTTCATTCTATCAATTTTTAACATTTATTACTAAAACTATCAGCGAATTACGTCTTCCTTATCACCCAACCCCAGTTCGTCCAGCACATAGTCTGTATAGTCGTGGATGGGATCGGTATAAATCATGACCAGGTCGCCTGATTTATCAAACACAATCTGTAATTTATTCTGTTGGGCCACTTTTTCTACTGCCTCAAAAACCTGATCCTGCACGGGCTTAATCAGTTCTTTCTTCTTCAGATAAAGTAAACCCTCAAAGCCAAATACTTTCTGTGTATACTCTTTTAACTTATTTTCCATTTGATGAATTGTCTCCAGCCGTTCCTGCTTCATTTCTTCGGTAAGCAGAACTTCCTCAGCTTTCAGCTCGCTGTACATTTCATCTATTTCCAGTTGTTTTCCCTGAATTTCTTCCTGCCAGCTGACTGCCAGTTGGTCAATCTGCTGCTGTGCTTCCTGGTATTCAGGCATTTTGTTCAGCACAAATTCAGTATTGATATAGCCGAATTTCTGGGCCAATGCGGTGTGGCTCAGCAAAGCGGCGCACAAAGTTACGAAAACTAATGTTAAGCCGAATGTTTTTTTGCATTTAATCACCATAACCTTACATCAAAAGCTGTGCCTTTCCTTGCTTTATGTTAAATTATCTGATTTGCTGACCTATACGAAAGTGAAATTCCGGACCGGGAGGGCGAATTCTGCCGTCGTTAAGCAGGACTTCGTCAAATCCATAACCCCAATCTATACCGAGAAGGCCAAAGGCTGGCATGAATATCCTGGCACCTACACCGGCAGACTTATTCAGGTCAAACGGATTGTACTCATTATAATTACTAAAGTTATTTCCACCCTCTACAAAGCCAAGCACAAAGATGGTAGCAGAAGGATTAGGAGAAATCAGATAGCGTAATTCCAGTGAGTACTTATTGTAGACAATACCACCGTTGATTCCTGTAACCGGGTCGCTGGGCTCAAGCCGTGGGTTATCCGGATAACCTCTCAGACCGATTAGCTCCTGGGCTACGATAAAGTTCTGTCCTGCCATACCTACACCACCCATGGAGAATCGCTCAAAAGGGGTGTTGATACCGGCACCGTAGGAGCCAAAGAAGCCAAAGTGCATGTTAGTGTTGAGTACCAGATTTTTGGCAAGTGACGTATAATATTGTGCGTCAAACATCCAGCGATGATATTCTACGAACTTGTAGCGCTCTTCGGCTTCCATCCCACTATAGTCTGTATCCTTGAATAAGGAGAAGGGAGGGGTAAAGCTCGCTTCCAGAGAGATAGAGGAACCACCACGGGGGAACATCGGGTTATCTATGCTATTTCTCGCAATTACATTGGTCAGCATTACGCTATTAAATGAACCATTGCTGATTGAACTGGCGTCTCTTCCGCTTCCGAGGCTAAAATTCACTAAGTCATAGCGACGAAACACCAGTGAGTTGCTTACGGTAAAGAAGTCATCCGGCCAACTCACCCTTCTGCCTAAACCAACACTGGCGTTGGTAATTTTAATAGAACGCGGTGCTGCTCCACGGCCGCCAAAGAAAGGATTAGCTCCGGGATTGTTTACCTGCCGGGAGAGTCCGATGGTCAGGTTGTTAGGCTTACGACCACCGAGCCATGGCTCTGAGAAAGTAGCCGAGTAGCTCTGAAACACCCTTCCGCTGGACTGCACGCGGAGTGAAAGTTTCTGTCCATCACCTACCGGCAGGGGCCGCCAGCGGTCGAAGTGAGGAATATTTTTGACGGAGAAGTTATTGAACACCAGGCCGAGGGTTCCTACAAACCCGAAGACACCACCCCAACCACCAGAGAGCTCAATCTGGTCACTGGGTCTTTCTACCAGCTTATACTCAATGTCTACCGTACCATCAGCAGGGTTAGGAATAGGGTTAATACCAATCTGCTCGGGATCAAAGTAGCCAAGTTGGGAAAGCTCACGCTGGGTACGGATCAACAGGCTTCGGTTAAATTTCTGACCGGGGATAGTCCTGATCTCACGACGGATCACATGGTCATTGGTACGGTCATTACCACTGATGATGACGTTGCTGATGGTAGCCTGTTCTCCCTCAAAGATACGCATCTCCACATCAATAGAATCATCTTCAATACTTACCTCTACCGGCTGCACATTGAAGAATAGATAACCATTGTCCATATAAATGGAGCTTACATCACCACCAGTAGGATTGAAGTTGAGGCGCTTGTTCAGGTTTTCCATGTCATAGACATCGCCTTTTTCTATCCCCAGTACCCGTTCCAGTACATCATCCTCGTATACATAATTACCCGTCCAGATGATATCCCGGAAGTAGTAGCGCTGTCCCTCATCTACTACAAGATTTATATTGATGGTATTCTCTCCGGATCTGTAGATACTGTCTGTTACTATGGCTGCATCACGGTAGCCCTTGGAATTGTAAAAATCCAACAGTGCCTGCTTATCAGTCTCATAATCCTCTTCTATGAATTTGGAGCCATTAAAGAAGTTAAGCTTCACATGTTGGTCGATATATTTTTTTGCTTCTTCAAAAGATGTTTCTTCCTGCTTGGTCAGGAAATTACCTACTTTCCGGGGAGTAGTACTAAACAGGCGGGCAAGAAGATCTTCAATCAGCGTAAAGCGCACCTTCTCATTGGTGTTCTTCATTTTACCCTCCAGCTTCTTCTCGCTGAACACATCGTTGCCTGTGATATTGATATGTTTGATCTTTACTTTGTCTTTTTTATCCACATCAATATTCAGCACCACATTATTGGTGAGCAGGGTATCCAGTTCCCTTCTTACGTTTACCTCTACGTTCAGGTAACCTTTATCAACAAAAAACTCTTTGACGGCATTTTTCGCCCGGTTGATCAGCGCATCATCTACAATCTGTCCTCTGATCAGTTTGAGGTCCTCAGTGATTTCACTTTCCTGGCTACTATTGATACCCAACAGATTAATCCGGCTAAGACGGGGCTTTTCAGCCAGTTCTATGACGAGGTGGATTTTATCTCCTTCTATTTTACTGTAGGAAATTTTGATATCGCCCAGGATTTTCTGCTTCCAGAGCTTCTTGATGGCAGCACTAATTTCAGGGCCCGGTACCATGATCCTGTCGCCTACTTCCAGACCGGAGAGCGAAATAAGGGCGTTTTCGTTCAACGCTTTTGCGCCTGCTACGGAAATTTCAGCAATTTCGTACTCTTTTGGTTCTGCATAATTAACATCAGAAGACTCCTGTGCCGGCTGGTTACGCCTTCCAGTTCTCCCCACACCAATCTGAGCACTCGCTGTTTCCAGCGCGATTAACAAAATTGCAACTAATAATAAAGGTAGTTTTTTCATTTAAGTGCTAAGATTTCACTTGCTCACTGATCTTGCCGAATCTTCTTTCTCTTTGCTGATAGGCAAGTATAGCTTCATATAAATGTTTTCTTCTAAAGTCAGGCCACAGTACCGGGGTAATATACAGTTCAGTATAGGCGATCTGCCAGAGGAGGAAGTTACTGATCCTCATTTCGCCACTGGTTCGGATCAGGAGAGCGGGGTCCGGAATATTCCGTGTGGTCAGTAAATTCTCCCAGGTGGTCAGGTCTACTTCATCTGACGTAATCTGTCCCTTCTCTACCTTCTGTGCCAGCGCTTTTGCCGCCTGCATTATTTCCCACCTTCCACTGTAATTAAGTGCTAATATTAAAGTTAAACCTGTGTTACCAGCCGTAAGTTCAATAGCCTCCTGTAATTTGTGGCTGCATCCTTTGGGCAGACTATCCAGATCTCCGATCGCTGACAACTGAACGTTATTCTTCATCAGCGTATCAATTTCATTATTGATCGTCACCACCAGTAACTGCATCAGGGCCTCCACCTCCATTTTGGGTCTGCCCCAGTTCTCGGTAGAAAAAGCGTAAAGTGTAAGATAACCGACACCCAGTTCTGCACATCCCTCTGTCGCTTCTCTGACTGCCTGAATAGCATTTTGATGTCCAAATACCCTGGCTGCACCCTTTTTCTTTGCCCAGCGGCCATTACCGTCCATAATAACGGCAATATGTTCCGGCAAATTGTTATGATCTATTTTCTCTTTCATGCTGTCTCGGTGCAAATTAAGATGCAAGGTACAAAATTGCAGTATTTTTTTCTATTATGCGCCTGCTAATTAAACTGGTAGGGACAGGGAATGGTGTAGAAGGTGTAGCTCAGCGATAAGCCCAGGAAGTAGTACCAGTCTGTATCATGGCGGTTTCCGTATGCGTAGTTTTTGAGGCGAAGGTCACCCCCGGAGATATCATCCAGATAATCGGTGAAAGTCTTCCGGACGCCCCCCTCCAATGCCAGCGTCCAGCGTGGATTCACCACATATTTAAACCCAAGCCCGAAAGGCAAAACTAGTTGGAGATTACTGTAATCTTCCGTCTGCTCCTCTGTACGACCTAAAAAGGCCACTCCACCACCAATAAAGAAATAAGGTGACCAACGTAGTATTTTGATATTTTCTCTATGGTTCAAAAAGTGATATTCAATGACTGAGCTAAGCTCTACTATTCCACGACTAAAACTTGTATCCCGGCGGGAAGCGGCCACATCGAAGGGAGGGGAATCATCTCCATATATTCCACCACCGTTGAGGCCGACTTTCAGACTGATGTGGTCGTTGAAATTTCGTCTGTACAGGACCGACAGACCGGGGCGAAAATTACCAAGCTGCGGATTTCTGGCCAGGTCCCCGGTATAGTTAAAGGCGCCTATTCCAAATCCGATTTCATTTTGCTGTCCATGGCTGTGATGAGCAGACAACAATAAAACAATGAAAAGAGCTGCCATGCCGCAGAACGGACCGGCTTTACTGCCTATGCGAGTAGTAGAAACCAAAGGATCTGAATTAGATTACTTACAATTTATCCTAATAACTGTTTATTGAATTATTTGGTATAATCGGGTGGGGAAAACTAATAAAAAAGGGCTACAAAATTGTAACCCCAGTAATATAGCTATGTTATCTGGTAGGTCTTAAGCTATTTCTGGCAAATGGATTGGGGCCTATCATAAAGACTGCCCTGATCGTGGTAGTAATAAAAATATCACCATCGTTGGGATCACCTCTTTTGACACCAGGCTGTCCGTATCCGGGTAGCGTAGCATACTCCACTCCGTCCGCTCCGGTATATACTGCCCGGTTGTTGGTATTGATGAACTCGCTATCCACCAAAGCCTGATAGCGATTATTCCCTGTCAGTACATCCGTAGGCTCTAACGACCTGTCTGACATGATACGGGCCAGATCACTACCCAGTAATCCTTTATCAATATAGTTTGTGCTGACATCATCCAGGTAGTCGAAGAACATATAACGATAGCTGATTTCAGCCTCTAAATCAAGTACCTGGCTGATTCTGAACCTAACGCCTGCTCCGAAGGGGATACTGATTTGAAAATTGCTATAGGTTTGTCCCTCTGTCTGCAGATCTTTCAGCGAGACCCAATCGCCCGCTTCAGGTACCGTGATAACTTCACCACTTAATATGGCTTCACTAGGCACCAAACCCTTAGGATTGTGGTGGAATACAGATAAACCACCGAAAATATAAGGGGTAAAGTTAAGGCGCATGATCACCGAGTAAGGGTTGGAGAAGAAATCGTAAACCCCTACTACTGATAGATCTTTAATATTGTTTCTAAACTGCAGGTTTCTGGCGTAGCGGTAGACTGCATCACTGTCAGTAGGATCAGCGACTTCATAATCACTGCTGCTAAGCTGCCCATAAAGAAACTCTGCCCTGACTGAAAGGCTGGACCCCAGCCTGAGGCTGGAGGAAATCCCTATACCGGGGCGGGTAAACGACAGGTCAGTGCTGCCAAGGTTAGACTTGGGCGCTATATCTCCAAAATAGTTGAGTGCATTGATCGACCCACCGAGCGTGATGTACTGTTTTGCGTTTGCAAATGCCAGCTGACTACCCTGAAACTGAGCAATACGGTTGTTCTGGTTACGGTACTGTTTTCTCCTCCGTCTATCCTGTGCAGAAACATCCAGTACCATGCCCAAAAGCATGATAAAAATGAGAGTGAATAAGAATGTATTGCTGGTTTTTTGCATTTGTCTATGCATTTATGACAAATATCCTAAAAATTGCTATTTACGGTAAATTATGTCAACACACAAATCCTGAAAAGTTAATTTCTTACATCAAGTCCCCAGTTCAGTTTCTGTCTTAAGGTATTCAGAAAGTCATTCCCGCTGAACTTGATCAACTTTACCTGGAAATCACTCTTGCGTACCGTCAGTTCGCTTGATGTATTGATTGTATATGAACGAGAATCTAAAGATAATAAAAAGTTTTCACTCCTACTTTCTACCTTAAGAGTTATTACACTACTATCTGATACGACAAGAGGTCTGACGGTCAGGTTGTGAGGACTTACCGGCGTAACAATCAGGTTACTGGAATGAGGAGATACTACGGGGCCGCCGCAACTCAGTGAGTATCCTGTAGAGCCCGTTGGTGTTGATATGATCAACCCATCTGCCCAATATGAGTTTAGAAACATACCATCTATATAGGTATGTACGACTATCATAGCAGAGGTGTCTTTTTTAATGACTGTAAATTCGTTAAGGGCAAAATTAAGCCCATTAGCTATAGGCTGATCCCCGTGTACGGCTACCAGGGTGCGATAGTCATAATGAAAATTCCCTTCGTACAAGAGATCGATTGCTTTTTCAATATTGTCGTGCGAGACAGTAGCCAGGAAACCAAGACGACCGGTATTTACGCCCAAAACAGGTATTTCCTGTTTGCCAACATGGGTGATTGTCTCCAGCAGGGTACCATCTCCCCCTATGCTGATCACGAAGTCTACTTCAGGAATACTTTCTTCGCTGCGGTACTGTTTGCACGGACTAAGATCAATGTCACTATGCCGGAGAAGATCTCTCAGAATTTCGGAAATAAATATTTCGGATTGCCGGTTATGGAGCGCGCTTAGAAGGCTTTTTACATAAGGAAGACTATCATGACTGACTTTTCTTCCGTGAATAGCAATTCTCATAGTATAAAAATATACCCGGCCATGTAACCGGTAGATGCTTTCAGATACTGAGGTACTTCATCAGTGCATCCAGCCGTTCTTTCTCATAAGAAACCAGGTTCTCTTCCTGTATGATACGTACAACCTGGTAATTGAAACGCTTGAGTGTGGCTACAATATGGCTAACATTTTTTCTGTCAAGTTTGAGCGTAACATATACCCGGCTGTTATCCACTTCATCATTCAGCAGGAAACACCCCATAATTTTGGCACTTTCGGCTTCTACCAGTCGAGTAATCTCTGCAAGAGAATAATCAATTTTTTTGATAGACATTTCTATCACACTGCCTGAGGACTGTACTGCGGTAGTTTTGGCAAAAGCCTTCATTAAGTCTTCTGCAGTGATTACGCCCAGAAATAATTCTTCATGCACCACAGCCACCATACCGTGCTTACAATCCTGGGCTACTTTTAAGACTTCATATAAATGCTGTTCCTGCTTCACCACACAATTTGCTGATTCCAGAGGGTATTCACCCAGAGTCGGTTTGTCAAAAATATCATCATATAAGGCATCTTCATGTATAAATCCACGAAAATGCTCTTCCTCTATTACCGGCAATGTACTGACATGCAGATCATCCATTAATGATGAAGCACGTGCTATATCATCACTAATGCTTAATGCCGGGATTAACGGGTTTATCAGGTCTTTAGCAATCATACTAATGTATTTTCTTTTAAAAATTCTTCCAGTATCATGTTGAATTTATCAGGATGCTCCATCATAGGTGCATGACAACAATGGTCGATAAACCTCAACTTTGAATTAGGGATCAGCCGGTTAAAATCATGTGCTACCATGGGAGGGGTAATCGTATCATTTAATCCCCAGACCAGCAGGGTAGGCACTTTGATTTTATGTAACTCATTGGCCAGATTATGCCTCTGAGCTGACTTTGCGATCCCTACTATTGCCATACATTTCGGAATGCTGGTAGTGGTATCAAACACTTCGTCAATATACTCTTTAGAAACAGTTTTTGGATCATAAAAGGTGTATTCCACTCTTTCTTTGATGTAGTCGTAACTGCCTCTTTTGGGAAATGATCCACCCATAGAGTTTTCAAAAAGCCCTGAACTCCCCGTAAGCACCAGCCTACTAACTTTGGACTGGTTGTGGATAGTATAAATCAGCGCTACATGGCCTCCCAGAGAATTACCCATGATAGCCATATTTTCCAGCCCCATTTCTTCAACAAAATTTTCCAGGAAATGAGTCAGCCCAATAACCCCTTCTTTCCTTGATGACTTATCATATATAGGAAGCAGCGGGATCATTACCCGAAAGTCTTTAGAAAACTTCTTTACAACCTCATCCCAGTTACTTAAAGCTCCAAAAAGGCCGTGTAGCAGTAACAGCACCTCTCCTTCACCTTCATCAAGGTACTTATATCCGTTCTTATTATGTATTTTGAATGCCATTCATTGACAGTTTATGAATTTACTATGATAAAGTAAATTAGAATGATCAAATTTTACACCAGATGTATGGAAGTATGCCTATACGTAATCTGTAATATAACGGCAGTGACTACAATTGTGTTAATTTCTACTGGTATAACTTAACTTTTAACTTTTCTAATGCTTAAGTCTCGAGAGCATTTCTCCTACATTTTTGATAATTTCATCAAAAAAAGGTGACCAATCGATCAGTTGCTGAAACATATAAGGCGCTACCATCCGTACGTTGGTTAATAATGCACTATCCTTATCAGCGACTGGCAAGCCTACTTCTGCCTTATCAAGTATCCAAAGTACGATACTGATTCCCAGCGCCCACTTGAACAAGCCCAGTAAAGCCCCTACCAGGCCATCCAGTGCACCTATGGGAGTAAGGTCTATCACCAGTTTCACCAGTCGTCCTATCAGGGAGAGCACCAGTACGATCAGGCTAAATATAGCTAAAAAGGCCAATACCGGGAGTATCTCGCCGGATATATCAAATCTTTGTGATAAAAACGCTATACCTTCCGGAGTCCACATGATGGCTCCCAATATTCCTGCGATTAACGCTACAAATCCAACTACGGCTCTTAGCAGTCCTTTCTGGTAGCCACGGTAAGCACCGGCCAGCAAAATGATCAATATGACAAAATCCCAGATGCTCAATGATTTAGTGATTTAATAGTGCCCTTACATGCTGAGAAATCTGTTTCCCATCGGCCCTTCCGGCTAGTTCAGTAGTTGCTCGCCCCATGACCTTACCCATATCCTGTATACCGGCAGCACCCTCCTGTTCTATGATTTTTTTAAGTTCATCCACTAGTTCTTCCTCTGATAGAGGCTTAGGCAGGTACTGGTTAATTATTTCCAGTTCTGTCAACTCTTTCTGGGCCAGGTCTTCACGTCCCTGCGCCGCAAATGTATCAGCAGATTCTTTCCTCTGCTTGGCAGCTTTCGTCAACAGTTTCATTTCATCTGCCTGTGAAAGTGCTTTACTTGCTCCTTTTTCAGTTTCTGCAAGCAATATCATGGACTTGATGCTCCTCAGCGTTCGAAGCGCATCCTGGTCTTTGCTACGCATAGCGTCCTTGATATCCTGATCTATCCTTGATTTCAAACTCATATGTAAAAACGGGTTGGATTAATGATAATTTTATAAATTGCCTGCAATTTACATAAAACAGCAGCAATGACGAAGCTTAGTGTAAATATCAATAAGATTGCAACCCTTAGGAACTCCCGCGGAGGCAGCAAACCGGATGTTGTAAAAGTAGCTCTTGATGCCGAAAGGTTCGGCGCACAGGGCATTACTGTTCATCCCCGCCCTGACGAAAGACATATTCGCAGAGATGATGTGTATGCGCTCAAGGACAGGATTTCTACTGAGTTTAACATCGAAGGCTATCCTGATGAACGCTATATGCGCATCATCGCAGAAGTGAGGCCTGCGCAGGCTACTTTGGTACCTGATCCACCGCATGTGCTCACATCTAATGCCGGCTGGAATACGGTTGATGAAAAATCTTTTCTGACAGATGTCATCAAAGAGCTAAAAAGCTATGGTGTAAGAACTTCTATTTTTGTAGATCCTGACAGCCTTATGGTGGAAGGGGCCGCCGAAGTAGGCACCGATCGTATAGAACTTTATACTGAAAGCTATGCCCGCACCTACCATCATAACAAAGAAAAGGCCGTTACTGATTATGTCAATGCAGCAGAAAAAGCAAAAGCTTTAGGGCTTGGAATTAATGCAGGGCACGATCTTGGCCTGGAAAACCTTAAGTATCTGAAAGAGCGCATCCCGTACATGGATGAGGTATCCATAGGCCACGCCCTGATCAGTGATGCCTTATACTATGGTCTTGAAAATACGATACAGATGTATTTAAGGCAGTTACAGCTATAGTATGTTTACGGCAATGCCTGCTGCCAGCGCCATGCGTCTCTTAGCGCATTCGCCAGGTCCAACTGGGCTTTCCAGCCTAGTTTTGCATTAGATTTGGTAACGTCAGCATAGACTTTCTCAACGTCTCCGGGCCGTCGCGCCCCAATAGTATAGTTGAGTTTGATGCCACTAACCTCTTCAAAAGTATTGATCACGTCCAGAACAGTATTTCCTTGTCCTGTACCTATGTTGAACATGTCATAGAAGGGAACTGATTGCAATTTAAGGTATTCTAAGGCGCTTACATGGGCTTTTGCCAGATCGACTACGTGGATATAGTCTCGTACACAAGTGCCATCCGGTGTATTATAATCACTGCCGAAAACGGTAAGTTTCTCTCGTTTGCCAGCGGCTGTCTGCGTAACAAAAGGCACCAGATTACTCGGTACGCCTATAGGCAACTCACCTATAGCTGCAGACTGATGGGCTCCGATGGGGTTAAAATACCTTAGGGCAACAGCCTTTAATGGCATTTTACTTTTGACAGTATCCTCCAGTATTTCCTCACAGATTTGCTTGGTATTCCCGTAGGGAGATTCAGCAGGTTTCTTTGGACTCTCTTCCGTTACCGGCAAAGTATCCGGCTGTCCGTATACTGTACATGAAGATGAAAAAACTAGCTTAGAGATATTTTTCTGGCCAGAAACCTCAAGCAGCGACAGTAAGGTGTCAATATTATTCTGGTAATATTTAAGCGGCATACTTACAGATTCTCCTACTGCCTTATAGGCAGCAAAATGAATAATACCGCTTATGTCATTTTCTTTTTCACATATCTGGTACAAAAGGCCTTTATCCGCACAATCACCTTCATATACCTTTACTGCATGTTTAAGAATACTCTCAATACCATGTACAGCTGATTTCTCTGCATTGACAAAGTTATCTATGATAATAGGTTCGTATCCTGCATTGAAAAGCTCCACTACAGTATGCGAACCTATATATCCGGCTCCTCCGGTGACAATTACTTTTTCCCCGGTTTTGGGCATAAGTGTTTATTTTAGTTTTTACCCGCTTTTTCTTCTGCTATCTGCTTTTGAAAATAGTCGTAGGTGACTTTCAATCCTTCTGCACGATCTACTTTAGGTTCCCACCCAAGAATCTCCTTAGCTTTTGAAATATCCGGTTTGCGCTGCATCGGATCATCTTTGGGAAGAGGCTTATAAACAATTTTCTGTTTGGTGCCGGTAAGCTTGATGATTTCTTCTGCAAAGTCTTTGATGGTAATCTCCACAGGGTTACCAATGTTTACAGGATAAGGATAGTCACTAAGTAGTAAGCGGTAAATACCTTCTATCAGATCATCCATGAAACAAAAGGAGCGGGTCTGAGAACCATCGCCGAATACTGTCAGGTCTTCACCCCTCAGGGCCTGCCCCAGGAATGCAGGAAGTGCTCTTCCGTCGTTTAGCCTCATACGCGGGCCATAGGTGTTAAAAATCCTGACAATCCTTGTTTCTAATTGATGATAGGTATGATAGGCCATGGTCATCGCTTCCTGAAAACGCTTAGCTTCATCATACACTCCTCTGGGACCAATTGGATTTACATTACCCCAGTACTCTTCAGTCTGCGGGTGAACTGTGGGGTCACCGTACACTTCTGAAGTAGATGCCACTAATATCCTTGCACCTTTGGCTCGGGCAAGCCCTAGACAATTATGTGTTCCTAAAGAACCTACCTTGAGCGTCTGTATGGGCATCTTCAGGTAATCAATAGGGCTAGCAGGCGATGCAAAATGCAGGATATAATCCAAATCTCCCGGTACATGGACGTAATTTGATACATCACAGTGGTAAAACATAAAGTCATCCCTATGCATCAGGTGCTCAATATTTTGGAGACTACCTGTAATCAGATTGTCCATAGCGATGACAAAATAACCTTCTTTTAGAAAGCGGTCACAAAGATGGGAGCCGAGAAATCCGGCTCCCCCAGTAATAAGAACTCTTTTTTTAGCCATTGATATCTTTTCTTCCTATGCTGTAATATGAATATCCAAGTTCAGCCATCGCCTCAGGTTCATAGAGATTTCTACCATCAAAAATCACTTTGGAACTCAGGACTGAAGACAATTTTTCAAAATCAGGCGTTCTAAAAATTGGCCACTCAGTCATAATAAAGATAGCATCAGCTTTTTCAGCGGCATGATATTCATCTACACAGTAAGAAATTTTATCTCCTACCAGTTCACGCACGTTTTTCATGCCTTCAGGATCATAAACGCTAACTGTAGCTCCCTCAGCTAACAATGCATCAATATTATAAAGCGCCGGCGCCTCGCGAATATCGTCAGTATATGGTTTAAATGCTAATCCCCACATAGCAATATGCTTGCCCTTCAGATTACCACCGAAATGCTGCTTTGCTTTATCGATCAGGCGTGTCTTCTGAATTTGGTTGATATCCATTACGGCATTCAGGATTTTGAAGTCATAATCGACACCCACTGAAGATTTAGCCAGAGCCTGCACATCCTTAGGAAAACAGCTGCCACCATAACCAATTCCAGCAAACAGGAAGCGTTTGCCAATCCTGGTATCCGTACCGATACCTTTACGTACCATATCAACGTCTGCACCCAGTTTTTCACAGAGGTTGGCAATCTCGTTCATGAAGGTGATTTTTGTTGCCAGAAAAGAGTTGGCAGCATACTTGGTAAGCTCGGCAGATGCTTCGTCCATAAAGATGATAGGATTTCCCTGACGCACGAGTGGTGCATAAAGTTTTTCCATGATATCCTGGGCTTTTTTGGACTTGGTACCAATTACCACACGATCAGGCTTCATAAAATCTTCTACTGCCACACCCTCTCTCAGGAATTCAGGGTTTGAGACTACATCAAAATCTACCTTAGCTTTGGCGGCAATTCTGGTTCTTACTTTTTCGGCAGTCCCCACCGGTACAGTACTTTTATCGATCACTACAGCATAATCTTTCAATATACCACCAAGATCATCTGCTACTTTCAGTATGTACTTAAGATCAGCAGAACCGTCCTCACCGGGAGGAGTGGGCAATGCAAGAAAAATTACTTTAGCGCCCTCTATTCCTTCATTCAGGTCGGTTGTAAAATGGAGCCTACCCTGCTTTACGTTTCTTTCGAACAGAGCTTCCAGGCCTGGTTCATAAATTGGAACCTCCCCGTTTTTCAACTTGGCAACCTTTTTTTCGTCAATATCAACACAAGTTACTGTGTTTCCTGTTTCGGCAAAACATGTTCCTGTAACAAGGCCGACATAGCCAGTACCTACTACTGCTATCTTCATAATGTATGAATTTAGGTGATTTTAAATTTGCGATGCAAAAATAACTTTTTAAAGAAAAAATACCATTAAAATAATATTTCTTTTGGCGTATTTTTGCATGTTTTTTAATACGCTCAAAAATTTAGAACTACTAAGAGTTTTGTCCTGTTACAAAAACATAACCATTTAGTGTGTAGTAATATAAAATTTTTAAAATTAGTTTGACACATTAATACCAGTCCGTATCTTTGCGGACTTAATTTAAAATTTAAAAGCTTAATTTATGATAACAGTTAATGTTAAAGAGAACGAATCTATTGAAAAAGCACTGAAACGCTTCAAAAAGAAATTTGAAAAGACAGGTACCCTGAAAGAACTAAGGTCAAGAACTCATTATGAGAAGCCTTCTATTCAGAGAAGAACCGAAAGAATCAAAGCGGCTTACATACAAAGAATCAGAACTCAGGAAAATAAATAGACATTCCTTGTCTAATTTTTTAATCTTTCCTTTATTATAGTGTTGATTCACTATAAATTTTTTATGATAGATTCCTTTATCAAATTTCTTACCTACGAGAAAAGGTCCAGCCAGCATACTATCACCTCTTACAGCAAAGATCTGATGCAATTCAGTACTTTTCTGAAGTACCATGCGCCTGGTCTTGCTGTGGCCCAGGCAAGCCATCTGGATATCAGGGCATGGATAGTGGATCTGTCAAATAAAAAAATAAAGCCCCGATCGATTAATCGTAAAATCAGTACGCTTAGGTCTTTTTATAAGTTCCTACAGCATCGCTGCCATATCAAACTGAACCCTACACATAAAGTCAGAGCACTGAAAGCGAGTACTCCTTTACCTCAGTTTGTGCAGGAAAAGGAAATGTTCACGCTGTTGGATGAACACTCCTTTCCCGCTGATTTCTCAGGTCTACGGGACCTTCTGATATTGGAGATTTTGTATGGAACAGGAATTAGGCTATCAGAAATGATCCATCTTCAAACGGCAAACGTAAACTTTAGTAGGGGTTCATTCAAAGTTGAGGGCAAACGACAAAAAGAAAGGATCATTCCCTGTCACCAAAGCCTGATGAAACTGGTCAATAAGTATGTGGAGCAAAAAGACCTTTATTTTAACGGTAATAACACCGTTAATCATTATCTTCTGGTGACTAACCAGGGAGATCCCTGTTATCCTATGATGATATACCGTGTAGTAAGGAAATACCTGGACCAGTATGCACATGCAGACAAGCGCAGTCCTCATGTGCTCAGACATACCTGTGCTACTCATCTGCTGGATAACGGAGCAGATCTCAATGCAATCAAAGATTTGCTGGGGCATGCCTCACTGGCTGCCACGCAGGTCTATACTCATAATTCAATGGAAAGGCTAAAGTCAGTATTTGATCAAGCCCACCCTAAAGCGTAGTTAGTATACTAAATTTTTATTCCTATGAAATTACAAACCCACTCAGTCCATTTTGACGCCGACCAAAAGCTCATTGATTTTATACAGAAGAAAGCCAACAAACTGGAGACTTTTTATGATAGGATCATAGATGGGGAAGTTTTCCTGAAATTAGAAAAAGGGGAAGCTATTGAAAATAAGATCGTAGAGATCAAATTAAATATACCAGGTAACCAACTCTTTGTTAAAGAACAGGAAGAATCCTTTGAGGCTGCCACTGACAAAGCAGTCAATGCGCTAAAAAAACAGTTACTCAAGCATAAAGAAAAGTTTTCCTCTCATTAACAAAAGAGTAAAAACAATCAATAAAAAAGGATCTATTCACATAGATCCTTTTTTATTAAACTTTATTACGGTTGATTTAACAGAATGTATGAAGATGTTAAAAGTCATTCTTGTCTCCGGTACGGTGGCGATACAATCGCCTTTCTCGCCCATCCTCTTCACAGAAAAGGATGATGAATAGCTTACGAAATCAACCGTAATATTCTTTATTGATTCAAAAAAGAATTACAAGCTAAAAGCTTGTTTGATTTTGTCTGCATAATCCAGTTTCTCCCAACCGAAGAAGTCAACTTCCTTCTTTTCTCTTTTGATGTAGGTCGTTTTCACTTCTCCTTCCTCTTTTACTTCCATATATTCTACCTCTACTTTTCCGCGATAAGCGTCTCTACCCATATGTCCATAGGCAGCGGTAGGGGAAAAAATAGGATTTTTAAGGCCAAAACGTTCTACTATGGCCCGGGGGCGCATGTCGAATAAGGAGCGGGTAATCCTGGCTATCTCAGCATCGCTCATTTTTACGTTAGCTTTACCATATGTATCTACCGTCAAAGAAACCGGCTCAGCTACGCCAATGGCATAGGCTACCTGCACCAGTATCTCATCTGCTACTCCGGCGGCCACCAGATTTTTGGCAATATGGCGGGCAGCGTAGGCCGCACTACGGTCTACTTTACTGGAATCTTTACCCGAGAAAGCACCACCACCATGTGCTCCGCGTCCACCGTAAGTATCTACAATGATTTTTCTTCCTGTCAGACCAGCATCGCCGTGAGGGCCACCAATGACAAAATTACCGGTAGGGTTAATATGGAAGATGGTATCCTGCAGCATTTCAGCCGGGATAACTTTTTTGATAACATGCTTCATTACATCTTCACGAATTCTTGCCAGCATCTGCTCCTGTGCTTTTGCCCTGGCTTCTTTACTATCGTCAGCAGATTCGACAAACTCATCATGTTGGGTAGAAACTACCACGGTATGCACCCTCATGGGTTTTTTGTCATCACTATATTCGATTGTGACCTGGGCTTTGGCATCAGGCCTCAGATAGGGAATTAATTCGGGCGCTTCCTTCCTGATACGGGCCAGTTCGTGCACCAGGCGGTGAGAATATGCCAGGGCCATTGGCATATATTCTTCTGTTTCACGGGTTGCGTAGCCAAACATCATCCCCTGGTCTCCCGCACCCTGTTCTTTACCTTCAGCCTCATCTACGCCCATCGCGATGTCTGGGGACTGGCTATGCAGCGTCACCATTACCCCGCAGGAGTTTGACTCGAACATGTAATTGTCTTTGTTATAGCCAATCTTGCGAATTGTTTCCCTGACCACGTCCGGAATTTCCACATAAGCGTTGGTGGTAACTTCTCCACCCACTACTACCAAACCTGTGGTAACAAAGGTCTCACAGGCTACCCTTGAGTTTGGGTCCTGGGTCAACATGGCATCCAGGATAGCATCAGAGATCTGGTCTGCAACTTTATCGGGATGTCCTTCAGAGACCGACTCTGAAGTAAAAAGATAAGACATATGATATTGTTTTAATTTTTGACTCCTGCAAATTTATTCATTTCAATGTAAAGTAAAACTAGGTTCTTCAATATTATGCCGACAGTAGGAAAACCGTTGGAACTTTATGCAAATCAGGTACTTGTGACTTCCAGTCTTTAACCCTCATTGTCTTTAATAGCTCATTGGTACCGGTGAGGTTTCTGGCGATACATAGGTGCGTCTTAGGATGGCAGCTTTTCAGCAGTGCATCGAGTAACTGGTTATTGCGGTAAGGTGTCTCCATAAAAATCTGGGTCTGCTGCAACTCTCTGGACTGTTGCTCTATCTTTTTAATAGTGTTTGCACGCGCACCTTTGTCAATTGGTAAGTATCCGTGAAATACAAATGACTGCCCGCTGAATCCCGACCCCATCAGGGCCAGCAGAAAAGAAGAAGGGCCAATGAGCGGCACTATGTTGATACCCTCCCGGTGTGCATAAGCTACTGCCAATGCCCCCGGGTCCGCCACTCCGGGGCAGCCTGCTTCCGACATTATCCCTATATCTTCGCCCTGCTTCAGCGGCGCAAGCAGGCGCTGCAATTCATCTTCGGTAGTTCTTTTATCCAGGAGTTCGAAGTGCAGGCTGCTGATAGCCTGTTCTATTCCCAGGGCACTTAAAAACCTGCGAGCAGTGCGAACGTTTTCTACCAAAAAGTATTTTATATTATTTGCGGTGGCTTTAACAGCCGCCGGTAGCGTCTGGTCAAAAGTATCCGGCGCGATTACGGTAGGAATCAGATACAACTTACCGAAAGCTTTTTTATCATTCATGGGTTATGCGGGCTAACTTCAGACAGATGGGTAAATTTTTGATCGTCTTAGGAGCAATCATCGTTGTAGTAGGCGTAGTGCTATATTTTTTTGACCGAGTTCCATCAGTGGGTAAGCTTCCGGGGGATATCGTCATCAAACGGGAGAACTTCACTTTTTATTTTCCTCTGGCTACCAGCATACTGATCAGTATTGTAATCTCTGTAGTCCTGTACCTGATCAGTAAGTTCAGTTGATTAATTTGCTAAAAAGTCTGTCACCTCCCGGTATAGCTG
>CAZFFW010000102.1:0-19127 GCA_964518125.1 uncultured Porifericola sp. | reverse complement strand
GCATATGTGAATGTCAGTAAGAAGTTTGGCGAGCAGATCAGCATGCAGGCGGGCTTGCGTACGGAATATACGGCTTCGGAAGGTTACTCGGTAACCCTTGACAGTGCCGCGCAGCGTGAGTATGTCAACCTTTTTCCCAGTGCCAGCCTGTCCTACGCCATCAACGATAAGCACAACCTGGCTTTCTCCTACAGCCGTCGCATTGACCGTCCCAACTACGGTAACCTGAATCCCTTTGAGTTTTTCCTGGACCGCTTCACCTTTGAGCGGGGCAATCCTTTCCTCAACCCGCAGTATACCGACGCTTTCGCCCTGAACTACGGCTTCCGCAATGCGGTCTTCCTGACGCTGAACTACAACCAGACCCAGGATGCCATTACCCAGGTGCTGGAGCAGGATGAGGCCAGTCAGACCACTTACCAGACGACGGTAAACCTGGATGACCAGCGTCACTACAGCGCCAACATCGCTGCCCCCCTACCCCTGGCTCCCTGGTGGATGCTGAACCTGAACCTGACTGGCTTTTATAATACCATCGCCTCCGATTTCACCGAAGGACAGGTAGACAAAAGCCGCCTGAGCTATATGGCCCGGGCGCAGAGTAGCTTCAGCCTGCCCGGCGATATCAAGCTGGAAGTGATGGGCATGTACATGTCGCCACAGCTGTGGGGTATCTTTGAGATACAGGAAATGTACCAGGTAGATGCCGGTATCTCCAAAAGCTTTGGTAAGCTGAAGGTCAATGCCAGCATAGACGATGTATTCAATATCCGGGACAACCAGGTAAACATCCTGCAGGGTGATATCAATACCACGGTAAAAAATAAATGGGAAAGCAGGGTCTACCGTCTCAACCTCTCCTACCGCTTTGGTAATGACAAGGTGAAGCAGACCCGTCGTCGTGGCACCGCTTCGGATGACCTGAAGCAGAGAGCCAATTAAGCGTTATCACCTTCACTTCCCAAGCCCGTTCCTGCCCCGCGCAGCAACGGGCTTTTTTCTTGCTTCACCCACTCATCTCGCTGGCCGCAAAGCGCCTGATCCTTCTACGAAGTATCAAAGTCAGGGGTGACCAGCTGCTGCTTTGTACGACAGAGCATATTTCTGATCAAAGCAAGCTGTCAGCGAACAAGCCAGGGCTACCAGCATAGAAAATTTATTCTCTCCTAATTGTTCATTGCCCATTGTTCATTGTTCACTGCCTATTGCCCATTGCCTTATTCATTCATCTTCCGGATTTTCTCTTTGGCCCTGACCAGCACCTTGTCTACCAGGCGGGGAAACAGCAGGTTGGCCACATAATTCAGCTTTCCCAGGCCGGAAAGGATCTTTTTGAACTGCCTTTTGCGGATAGTACGGACAATTGCCTGGGCCACCTTTTCCGGGCTATCGGCCTTGCGCTGGTCCCGGGACTGCAGCGGGATGGGTACGCCATCTTTGCCGATTACCTGCTTGCCTGCTTCATTTCTGGTGATGCCTACATAGATGATACCCACGTGGATATGGTATTCGGCCAGTTCCACCTTGAGTGATTCGGCAATGGAGGTCAGCGCCATTTTGGAAGCACAGTACAGGCTGGTTTCCGGCAGCCCCCGAATACCGGCCACACTGGAAATAAACACCACACTACCCCGGCTTTCCTTCAGGTAGGGCAGGGCAAAACGGGTGGGGTAAACGCAGCCCAGGAAGTTGATGTCCATCATATCTTTGAAGACCCTGGGGTCCAGTTCTTCAAAGTATCCACGGGAAGACATACCGGCATTGTTGACCAGGATATCCAGTCGGCCATAGTGCCGTACCGTCTCTACGATAAGTCTTTCGCAGTCCTCCGCCTTACTTACATCGCCCTGCACGGCCAGTACCGCATAGCCTTTGGCCAGCAGCATATCACGGGTTTTCTGCAAACGCTCCGGGTTTCTACCGTTCAGCACCAGGCGGGCACCCAGGCTGCCCAGCAAGTCTGCCGTGGCTTTGCCGATGCCCATGCTGGAGCCGGTGATAACGGCTACTTTTCCTTGGAAGTCCTGCTGCTTCATGAATGCTTTTTAAAATACATCTGCGGATGGAAATGCACTGCCAGGTAATCGTTGGACAGCGACAGTATGCAATGGATCACCACCGCCACCCAGATGGTGCCGGTAGTGAGGGTGATATAGCAGACCAGCAGCCCAAAGGGAATGGCGCCGATGGTTTCCGCCGGTCCTTTGGGCAGGTGTACCGCCGAGTAAAGGGCTACATTCACGGCGATAGCCGGCCATACGCCCAGTACCGCCACGCAGCTGAACAGCAGCAGCCCACGGAAAAGCAGCTCGTAGGCAAAGAGATAGCTGATGGTCGCCAGTGAATTTCTGAAGACCAGGCCGGGTGTCCAGGCATTGACCCGCATCATGGGATACACGCTCAGGTTGGCAGGAGTCTTACCATTTTTGATGTTGATAGGGAAAATCAGGCAGGCCAGTCCAAAGATCCAGAGCAGGGAAGTGCCGGTCTGCTGAAATCCCAGCCCATAATCCGCCAGTGAATAAGGAAAGACCAGGAGACAGATGGTCAGCGGGATCACTCCCAGGAAGAGCACCCCGCTATACTTCTGGAACTGTACCAGTTTGATGCTGGCTTCCTCTTTGGGGTAGCGCTGCTGCAGTTTCTGCTTTCTGCCCGGTGATTCGGCAATAAACCAGAAAGTGTTGAAACCAATGATCGTCAGAAAAATGGTCAGGACTGCCGGCAGTTGTCCCGGCGTAAGGCTAAAAGAAATGTCATCCATAGTGGCTAAAATGATCAGCCGCAAAGATAATAAGTCGCCAGAGAATAAGAAGCCGGAGTTGGGCAGTCTAGCTGCTGACCAGTTGCTTTTTGTTTTCCAGGTTGATCAGGTCCAGCAGTACATCCACCACATCACCGGGATGGCTGAAATAATCGCCCCGGTATTTCATCTGCATGACCTTTCCACTGTAGGGGTTATAGGCCAAACGGCATACCTGATGCGCATCGGGCATTTCCTGTAGTTTGATTTCCAGCACACTGTTGTCAATACCGTTGGTGTAGAGGCAGCGCATTTTCCAGCAAAGGTGGGGATGGCGCTGGCTGAGTAAATTGAGCAGGTCTTTAACAATTTCGGTATCTGTGGATTGTTGCATATAACAGAAAATTTATTGCGGTATGCAGACAGAAAAAGTGATAGAGGAAATTAAGCAAAAAAATCCAGAACAACAGCAGTTTCACCAGTTGATTTTGGAGATTTTCAAATATATACGCCCGGTTTTAGAGAATAATGCAAAATACCGGGAGGCCCGTATCTGGGAGCGCATGCTGGAGCCGGAGAGGGTGATCAGCTTTCGCATCTGCTGGACCGATGATGCAGGAAACATACAAATCAACCGCGGCTACCGGGTACAGATGAGTTCAGCCATTGGTCCCTACAAAGGAGGCCTGCGCTTTCATCCGTCGGTTAACCTGGACACCTTCAAGTTCCTGGCGCTGGAACAAACCTTCAAGAATGCCCTGACCACCCTGCCCCTGGGGGCTGGCAAAGGCGGGGCTGATTTTGACCCCAAAGGCAAATCAGGGCAGGAGATCATGCGTTTCTGCCAGGCCATGATGGGCGAACTGCATCGCCATATTGGACCCGAACTGGATATTCCGGCCGGGGATATGGGGGTGAGCACCCGCGAGATCGGCTATCTCTTCGGTGCTTACAAAAAGATCAGCAACCGCTTCAATGGCGTACTGACCGGCAAGGATGTCAACTGGGGCGGCAGTCTGATACGGCCGGAAGCTACCGGCTATGGCCTGGTCTATTTCTGCCGTGCCATGCTGCGGAAAGCGGATGAAGGGCTGAAAGGCAAGCGCTGCCTACTATCGGGGGCCGGTAATGTATCCCTGCACGCGGCGGATATGTTGCTGCAGCAGGGTGCCAGCGTGATGGGGCTCTCCGATTCACAGGGCTATATCCATGCGGAAGAAGGGCTTACCCATGAGCAGCTGAAGCAGATCGTCCGCATCAAAAGAGTGGAACACCAAAGCCTGGAGAAGTTGGCTGCGCAAGACAAAAAAGTGCGTTACCAGGCCTGGGAACAGGATGAAGGGCAAGGGTTCTGGGAAATTCCTGCCGACCTCGCCCTACCCTGTGCCACACAGAATGAGATCGGTAAGCAGGAAGCGGAGAAAATACTTAAAAATGACATCATGCTGCTGGCCGAGGGCGCCAATATGCCCCTGGACGCCGAAGCCAGCGACCTGCTCAGCGCTGCGGATATCCTCTACGCCCCCGGCAAGGCCTCCAATGCCGGCGGCGTAGCCGTCTCAGGACTTGAAATGTCGCAGAACAGCAGCCATACCTACTGGTCGCAGGAAGAGGTAAACAGCCGGCTAGAGAAGATCATGCTGCAGATCCATGAGCAGTGCCTGGAAGCCGCCGCCCGCTACGGGATGGAGGGTAACTACCGGGCAGGAGCCAACATTGCCGGATTTGAGAAAGTAGCCGAAGCCATGCTGGCCCAGGGTATCATCTGAAGGACAGCGCTTATTTCAGAAAACCAAGAATGGCATCAGAAAAGGCCGCGCTGCGGTAGCTATCCCCATGCTTAGCGGGAACGATCTTCAGACGTCTATTGTGCCTGTCTTGTTGGGGGTATTGTAAGTATAATCGCTTAAACTTAGGTGAAACGAAAGCGCAGGTATTTGATCTTCAGTCCTTCGGCCATAAACTGCCGCTCATACTTGGTGACGATATCGGGCAGTTCTTCTGCATAGGCAGAGGCATGGTAATCGCGGGTGTACTCCAATCCCTCAATATCGTCCCGCTCCTGCAGGTGCTCCAGCGTAAAGTCAAAGAGCATGCTATTATCAGTCTTGAAATGCACGATCCCCCCCCTTCGGAGCAGCTTTTTGTATATGTCCATATAACGGGGGCTGGTCAGGCGCCTTTTGATGTCCCGTTTTTTGGGACGGGGATCAGGAAAGGTAATCCAGATCTCGCTCAATTCATTATCAGCTACTGACTGCTCTATTTCCAGGATACGTATCCTAAGGAATGCGGCATTATCCAGCTTTTCTTCTATGGCAAGGGTACTGCCTTTCCAGATACGGGAGCCTTTCACATCCACCCCTACATAGTTATTTTCAGGAAACCTCCTGGCCAGGCCAACAGTGTATTCTCCCCTACCACAGCCCAGCTCAAAGATGATGGGATGCTCATTGCCGAAAAATGCCTGCCAGTTTCCCCGGATGGTTTCAAATGCAGCTTTTCCCGGTTGAATGATGTTCCTTCGCTGTTCGTTATCTGCGAATCTTTCCAGTTTTTTTCTCATTACAATTACAATTCGTCTATTTCTGCCACGACAAAGGTACTACCTCCTATAAATATACAATCTTCCGGTCCTGCCAGAGCCTGTGCTTTCTGATAGGCTTCCATTACGCTCTTGTAAGCGGTGCCATGCAGCCCGTATTCACGCGCATTGGCTTGCAGGGTAGTTGAGGGCATCGCCCGGGGGATGGCAGCCTGGCAAAAAAGATAGTGGGCATCTGCGGGCAGCAGCGGTAGTATCGAGGAAAGGTCTTTTTCCACGCTGAAACCCAGCACCATGAATAGCTTTTGAAACTGCAGCTCCTGCAACTGCTGGCGAATGGCCTCAAATGCCCCTTTATTATGACCGGTATCGGCGATGGTCAGCGGTGCCTTACGGATGACCTGCCACCTGCCTTTCAGCCCGGTAAGGCTTGTCACCTCGGCCAGCCCCTGGCGGATATGCTCCCAGCTGATGGTAAAATGCATTTCATTGAGCAGGTCCAGTACCTGCAGGATGCCCGGCAGGTTGTTGAGCTGGTAATGAGCACCCAGCGCGATGGGCAGGTTTTCGTACAACAGCTGTCCATGGCGGGAAATATCTACCGTGTACTGACCATCCAGCACCTTAAAAATTCTGGCCTGGTAGTCATCCTGCGCAAAGTAAAGAGGCGCTTTTTTCTCCCTGGCAATTTTTTCGTACACTTCAGTGGTTTCATCCTGCCGTTCACCGATCACCACCGGCACCCTCTGCTTGATGATACCGGCCTTTTCTCCGGCGATCTTGTCCAGGCTATCCCCCAGGAACTCCATATGGTCATAGCCTATGTGGGTGATCAGGCTGACGAGGGGCTGAATGACATTGGTAGAATCCAGCCGGCCGCCCATGCCTACTTCTATGACGGCAATATCTACCTGCTGCTGGCGAAAATAGTCAAAAGCCATGGCTACAGTGGTTTCAAAAAAAGAAGGCTGCAGTTCAAGGATAAATTCCTGCTGTTCCTCTACAAAACTGATCACTGCCTGCCGGGAGATAGGCTGGCCGTTGACCCGTATCCTTTCGGTAAAGTCCTTGAGGTGGGGCGAAGTATACAGGCCGGTTTTGTAGCCGGCTGCCTGCAGCACCGCAGCGATACTGTGGGCACTACTGCCCTTACCGTTGGTACCAGCAATATGTACCGAAGGAAAAGCATGCTGGGGTTCGCCCAGCCTTGCACAGAAGGCCAGCGTATTGGTAAGGTCCTTCTTAAATGCTGCCTTGCCTATCTTCTGGAACATGGGCAGGCTATCGTATAAAAAAGCAATGGCTTCCTGGTAATCCATGACGGCTGTATTTATGGTCACTCCTCCGTAAAAGGGTCTTAGAGGATCATGCTGCGCAAACTTACACCCAAATTCGTAAAAATGTATGGGCCTCTCCAAGAAGTTATTTACCGTATGCAGGACTAATTACTGCTCCGCGCATAGGCCCGCTTTCCAGGCAGGTCGCTGCGGTTTTCGGATGACTGCCAATGGTTGCTGACTGATGGTTAGATGCGCTTTCCCATAGCTGGGCAGCAAGAAATCTCCCGTCATCCGCATGATTTTCCTGTTGTAGATGACAATTATGCTATAAAACTTACATGGTCAGGCTTGATAAAACACCGGGGATGATGTCCTCGGTCCCAGGCCAGTCACTCTTAGCACAAAGCTGTAAGGACCACTGCTGTAGTGGTAGCCAAATATACTGGGTGATGAGGAACTGACTTCTTATCCTGCCATAAAGCAACGCAAAGACCATCTTAATCTAAAAACGAGGTATTGAGAGAAAATATGAATAGCGCTACTTCTTATCCGAAATGGGAAAGAGGTTTTTTTATATAGAATAGCATATGCTTTTTTTTGTAAAAAATATTTGCCTTTATCCCATGAATATCCTGTAAACATTACCTATTCAAGGGAATTAACAAGAAAAAGCACTGAATTAGTAATGATTATTTTTTGTAAATTTTAGTGAGCCTATGCACTCTATATTTGGCCAACAATTATTTGAATATGAGTCTAGCATCCTACATTTTATCTTTTGTTTCAGGTTTTTCTACAGGAGGAGGTCAGCTCTATAAGAGTTATCATGATCGTGAAGAATATTACCGCAGTTTACTCAGAGAAGACAATGAGGAAAGGTTATTCAAATTACTTTCCGAGCATCAGGAGGCAGTGACCAATCCCGCAGTGGAAATCATGTTTCGGGGGGTGAAATTTGGCAGCAGCCTGAAGCAGGTTTGTAAAAAACTGGGTAAGCCCCGCTTTGAGATCAGCAATGATGCATTAATCAGCCATCATAAAATCTTTTTTTACCGCTTCAACATATACCACATGCGGGCTATTGCCCAATTGCATTTTATGAAGGGAGAATTTTTTTATGCCAAATATACCTTTAAAGATTCTGACAGTAATAGTTTCAGTAGCATTCTAGGAGTTCTGAAAAATAAGTATTTTACTACCAAACATTTTCAGGAAAATATCTCCAGGGTTCGCGATGTACAGGGCAACATGATCTCGCTGGAAAAAAGCCTCCACCTCAACATTAAATACATTTCCGGTGATCCCACTTACCGTACTTATCTGCAGCAGGTCAGCCTCAGAAAACAGGAAATACGCGAAAAAAGAAAAAGGCGCAGATTGAAGAGCCTGCAGGATTCCCTATAAATCTGCTCGTTTACATGCTTTTTTGCCCTCAGTATTGTAACATGCAGGCGCATTGAGCGTTTGTTGTCTACACTATCCATTTGTTTATGAGACTCAAAGGTGAAAACCTTGTTAAAAAGTATAAGAAGAGAACGGTCGTAGATCATATTACCGTTGAGGTCTCCCAGGGTGAAATCGTCGGGCTGCTGGGGCCTAACGGAGCAGGGAAAACCACCTCTTTTTATATGATTGTAGGGCTGATCAAGCCCAATGAAGGGAATATCTACCTGGATGGAGAGGATATTACCGAACTCCCTATGTACCGACGCGCCAAAAAGGGTATCGGCTACCTGGCCCAGGAGGCCTCCGTATTTCGTAAGCTGAGCGTGGAAGACAATATCATGGCCATCCTGGAAATGACCAGTATGAGCAAAAAAGAACGCAAGGAAAAGGTGGATGCCCTGCTGGAAGAATTCAGCCTTACCCATGTGCGCAAAAACCTGGGGATGGTATTATCGGGAGGAGAAAGAAGACGTACTGAAATCGCCCGGGCCCTGGCCGTAGACCCTAAATTTGTGCTGCTGGACGAACCTTTTGCCGGGGTAGACCCCATTGCCGTAGAAGAGATACAGTCTATCGTAGGCCAGCTCAAAAAAAGGAATATTGGCATACTCATTACCGACCATAACGTTAATGAGACGCTTTCTATAACAGACCGGGCTTACCTCATGTTTGAAGGCAGGCTGCTGAAAGCAGGCAGTGCCGAAGACCTCGCCAATGACGAACAGGTAAGAAGGGTGTATCTTGGCCAGCATTTTGAACTGCGGAGAAAGATTTAAGTTTAACTTTGTATCTGCTTATCATTTTTTTAACTTATTACCAACTCAATTTACTTACATGGAGATTATCAACTCAGTCATGACCTGGCTGATGAAGAAGCGTATTCATCAGATTGAGCTTTTTATCAAATATCCTATAGATGTTCAGAAGGAGGTTTTTCATAACCTGCTGCAGACGGCCAAACAGACTGATTATGGCAAACAGTACGATTTTGCTTCTATCAGGACTTATGAGGACTTCAAAAACCGGCTGCCTGTCGTAACCTACGAAGAATTTTACCCTTATGTAGAGCGTGTGATGAAAGGGGAGCAACAGGTGCTCTGGCCATCGAAGATAAAATGGTTTGCCAAATCCTCGGGTACCACCAATGCCAAGAGTAAATTCATTCCGGTATCACAGGAAGCCCTGGACGACTGCCATTTCAAAGGCGGCAAAGACCTGCTGTCCATTTATGTCAATAATTACCCCAATACAAAAATTTTCAGTGGTAAAAACCTGGCCATTGGCGGTAGTCAGCAGATCAACCAAATGGATAAAAATGCTGATTCCTACAGCGGGGATGTGTCGGCGGTACTGATGAAAAACCTGCCCTTCTGGGCGCAGTTTTCCCGTACGCCCAAACTGGAGATTGCCCTGATGGATAACTGGGAGGAGAAGATCGAGAAAATTGCCAATGCTACGCTGGACGAGAATATTACCAGCATGGCAGGTGTCCCCACCTGGACAATCTTCCTGCTACAGCGCATCATGGAAATTAAAGGGGTGGACAACATTCTGGAGGTCTGGCCAAACCTGGAGCTTTTCATACACGGAGCGGTATCATTTACGCCCTACCGATCAATTTTTAAATCGCTGATTCCATCAGAAGGCATGCATTACCTGGAGACCTATAATGCTACTGAGGGTTTCTTTGGCATACAGGATCAGAAAAACGCTACCGAAATGCTGCTGATGCTGGATTATGGGATATTTTATGAATTTATTCCCACTGAAGATTTTGACAATGAAAACCCGCGCACGCTCATGCTGAGTGAAGTGGAAGCCGGCCAAAACTACGCAGTAGTCATCAGCACCAATGCCGGGCTGTGGCGCTACAAAATCGGCGATACCATCAAATTCACCTCGGTTAAGCCTTACCGTTTTGTCATCAGTGGGCGTACCAAGCATTTTATCAATGCCTTTGGCGAGGAATTGATCGTGGAAAACGCGGAGCAGGGAATAGCCAAAGCCTGTGAAGCGACCGGTGCCCTGGTGGATGACTTTACCGCTGCCCCCCGATATATCGGCGACGGGCAGAAGGGATGCCATGAGTGGATCATAGAATTTTCCAGGTCGCCGTCGGATATGGCTCATTTTGTGCAAAGTCTGGATGAGGCGCTGCGTGCCATCAATTCAGACTATGATGCCAAAAGGACCAAAAATATTGCGGTGGAAGCCCCGCTAGTGCATGAAGTTGAACCCGGCACCTTTTACCGGTGGATGAAGAAGAGAGGCAAATTAGGAGGGCAGAACAAAGTACCACGACTGTCCAACCACCGTGATTATGTGGATGACATCTTGAAGATGGTCAAACAGGAGTCTTATCCATGATCAGGCAGGCTTTCGGCAAGTCGAGCAAAATCTGCCTCTGAGAGGACAGACTGGCTTTGCTGGAACAACTGTCTTTCCTTGGTTCTGACGTATTGCTCCAGGCGGTGACCGAGTGTATCCAGGCCTGCTTCGCTAGTATCGTTATTGATGGAGGTAAAGGCAAGCTGTAGCTGTTGGTTTTGCTCCTGCAGGGCCTCGCAAAGCGGGAGGAGCTGGTCAAATTTAGCAAGAAATGGAAAAAGGACCTGGTGATCAGATTGCAGATGACGGGCCAGCATCTCTTTGAAAAAATCTGCAGCGTACTCAATTTTACCTTCCACACTTTCGGGTAATCCACGGTAGGGAGGCGCGTCTTTTTTGAGAAGCTGCGCGAGCAGGAGGACCTGATGATGCTCCCTAGAGATCGGTATGAGTACCGGGTGTCTCCTCATCGTGGTCTGTTTCATCATCTCCCTCCTGCAGGCCTATTTCATTTTCCTTTCTGTCAAAATCCTTGGGAGTAGGCAAATCACTGATCTTGTTGATACCGAAATACTGCATAAAAAAATCAGATGTGCCATAGAGCAATGGTCGACCTATCGTTTCATCTTTACCCTTGATTTCAATCAGTGATTTTTCCAGCAACTTCTGAATGGCATAATCGCAGCCCACCCCTCTGATCTGCTCTACCACCGACTTGGTGACCGGCTGTTTGTAGGCAATGATGGATAAAGTTTCCATGGCGGCCGTAGACAGCCTTTTGTTAGACTGTTGTTTCAGCAATATACTAATACTTGCCTGGTAAGCGGGCTTGGTTAGAAACTGGTAACCGCCACCCATTTTGAATACCTGGAAGGAATAGATATCCTGTCCATACTGCTCGGTGATCTTGTCTATTGCAGCCAGGATATCTTCCTCAGAAACTTCAGCATCAAACATTTCTGAAAGACAGGACTGTATTTCTGTAAGTTTCAGTGGCTTGGAAGCACAGAAAATAAGGGCTTCTATGTGGTTTTTTAAAAACTCCAAGAAAGAGGTTGGTTTAGCTGAGGTTTATTGATTTTTCAGTTTGGCCTCAATAGAATGGCGCGTATGTGGCACCGCCCTGAGCCTTTCTTTAGAAATTAGTTTGCCGGTATCTATGCAAATTCCATAGGTTCCATTCTTGATCCTGGCCTTGGCACTTTCCAGCTGGTTGATAAACTTCTGCTGACGAGCCGCCAACTGGCTCAGACTTTCTTTCTCCAGCGTATCAGCACCATCCTCCATCAGTTTGGTATTACCGGAAGTAGTATCAGTACCACTATCGTGCTTACGGGAAAGGATGGCTTTGATAGTCTCAAGTTCCTCACGGGATTTCTCAAGTTTCCCATCAATAAGCTGCTCAAATTCTTTGAGTTCTTCTTCTGAATATCTTGTTTTTTCGACCTGGCTCATAGGGGTTACTGTTTTTTGTGCGCAAATTTAGCTATGTAATCCAATTCTCAAAACTTAAGAACACAAGTTTTAGAATTACATGTACATAAAACCTGCTTTGATTTTTTAGTTCAATTCACGCTAGCTTTCGTATAAGTATGGCGTTTAAAACAGGTAGAATCTTCAAATTTTACAAAATATTATAGGCCAAGGATTTCAAAACGCTAGCACTTTATCATAAAAAAAACCGGTCAATGCCGGTTTTTTTTATGTTCTGGTAAAAACTTATGCTGTTACCGTCTGCCTCTTTGGAAGCAGCGAATCTTCCGGGAAGAATTGGGCAACCTGCTCTTCATACAGCTTAAATGCCAGGTTGTCAGTCGGATACACAATATCATCAAAGCTGATCGCCTGGTCTTTGGCCACATCTCTCTTCAGCACCATACCTTCTGACAGCCCTATGGGAAGCAGGTTTTCTTTCCTGAAGACCGAAGCATTTTCACACTGACCATAAGCGGTAAATCCGCCAAAGCCATCCAGGGTTTGTCCTGCTTTCAGATCTGTTTTGGCAGTAGTCGCCACTTCTACTACCGGAGCTCCGATAGGTGCCATCACAGGGTCATTGAAATGGAATACCCGGGCAATAGAATTGGGTATCTCAAACAGGCAGAGATGGAAAGGGGTATAGAAACTATAGATCGGTCCTTTTCCCAGTTTGAGATAGTGCAGGTACTCTTTGGATAATTCGTCTTCGGTGGTGGCATACACATATACACCGGGACCGGGCTCCGGCCCAACCGCATAGTCCACAATGCCGCCCATTGCCTTGAGTTCATCCACATCATACAGATGGGTAAGCTTATCAATGTGCTCTTTGGAACGGAAAGCATTCATACCTCTTTTGGAAACGCCCATACCAGTAGCATTGGCTACTGAAGCCTGTTCAAATGCTATTTTGGTACCATCGGTGAAATTGGTAATCATGTTGACGTTTTGCCCCATATTTTCAGCAAAAGGGAGCATATCGGTAGGATTCTTATGCAAATCAAGGAATCCTTTGATATTACCGCAAACAAGAGGGGTGAATCCCATATTTTTGACAAAGCGGTACAGGTTCATAATGACACCCGGCTGGTCGCCATCACTGCCGCTGAGCATGACACCGGCGCGATCAGCATAATGTTTCAGTATAGGGCCGAGTGTAGCATCCAGTTCGGCGTTCATCAGTACCACTGGTTTGGCATGTGCAATAGCGTCCATGACTACCCGGGCAGCATAAGCAATAGTCCCGGTGGCCTCTACGATGATGTCTACCTCCTGCGCCTGGCATACCACAGCTGGGTCCTGGGTAACAGCGGCCTGCTTGTTTCTGATCATCTGGTCAAGCTGAGCGGCAGTTTCGCTGACTTTGACCTGGTTTACGCCTGCTTTATGGTAACAGTGCATGGCCTTGTCCAGGCTACGGTTACAGATGACAGCCACTTCCATACCAGGGGTGTACCTGATAATCTGGTTAACAATACCTACGGCCATGTAACCAGCGCCCATGATGCCTACGCGAATTGGATTGCCGATATCCTCTCTGAATTGTAAGGCTTTGTCAATAATAATCATTGGACTTAAATATTATTTTTTAGAATTATTACACAATGTAAGATTTCTCTCAAACTATTCAAACTTTTTTAATACTATTTTTTGCTTGAATATTCAAAAATTTAACAAGCGGACTTCAAATAAGCGAAGTCTGTAACAGACAATCAAGTAATGCCTGACTAATTGAGGGTGAAGAAAAAGATAAATTCACCCCTAACACCATTCAAATGCACTGCCAGCCTATCTCACAAATGTTTATCAATGCTACTTTACATTGCATCACTGAGACAAACCCCAAAAAAAAGGCAGCCCGGAGCAGGCTGCCTTTTTATTATGCTTATTAAGTAAGTGCGTATCAACCAGGGGTACTGCCTCCTGGATAACCAGGGTTTTGCTCATAACCACCTTCAGTTCTATCAATCTGATCCAACGGTATTGGTCTTATAATATGATAATCCTGGATGTTGGGAGAAGCCTCCGGATTATGTTGGCGAACTCTTTCCACCAGTGTACCAGTACGGGTTAGCGTAAACCAACGATGTCCTTCTCCGTCCATTTCACGTGCTCTTTCTTCGAGCAAAAAGTCTAATGTAGCTTCTGCAGGCGTGATAACCATTTCATCTTCCATACCGTCCCAGGCTGCCCTTCTACGGATTACGTTGATATCTTCGGCTGCACCAGCAGAATTACCTTGCTGAATTCTGGCTTCAGCACGTAAGAGGTATGCTTCTCCCAGGCGCATCAAAGTAAAATCACGCTGACCCTGTTCATGTTGACGGTTAGGACGGCTATTGTCTATCCACTTGTTCAGTGTTGGATAGACCCTCTCTGAATAGAACCAGGGGTCATTTTCGTACTGAGGATCCGGCGTTACTACCAGGTAAGGAGCACTTAGCTTAGCATTAACGTCGTAGGCATCGGATAAGCCAGGACCGGGGATATATATAGCAGTATCACCTACTTCAAATTTTGCCTGACCAACCAATGATGCATCAACGTAGCCAGCAGCAGCTTCATCAGCAGTCCATACTGGAATATTGTCTGCAAAATTAGCGATCCAGACATGCTTGTAGGTTTCGTCATAACGACGGTCTATTTCCCTGTTCCAAAGACTCAATTGGTAGTTGGTAGGGCGGAAACGTTTCCATGGACGTCCATTTTCAATATCACGGGTCATGCCAGGCAGCTTATCATACTCCATCAGGAAATACAGGTGACCTCTATTGCCTTGTCCATCCAATCCTTCATCTACCTGCTGCTTAGAATTTTGTACTGCAAAGATGATCTCAGGATTATCTTCAGCGGTACCTACGCCCACCGGAACTCCTTCTTCATTTAATCCCCAGAGTTCATAATAGTTATCAGCCAGCTCAAAACCGTAGTTTTCAATCACACTGGTGAACAGAGACTCAGCACGAGAAGCATCGTTACCTTCAGCAAAGTCAGTATAGCTTCTGGTGAGCAATGCTTTTCCAAGTAAATATTCAGCTGCTGGTTTGGTTACCCTTCCCAGGTCATCCTGTGTAGCCGGTAAGTTGGCTACTGCAAACTCCAGATCGGGAATAATTGCCTGGCTGTAAATTTCGCTGGAAGCGGTTTTATTGGCCGTCGTCTCTATACCCTCTGTTTCTTCCAGAGAGAGGTGAATGTCGCCGTAAATGCGGGTAAGATTAAAGTAGTAAAGTCCTCTCAGGAAACGTACTTCAGCGATCCTTTGGTTTTTCCGATCCTCCGGTATATCCACATTCTCAGAACGGTTGATCACCGCATTGGCCTGGTTGATACCCCGATAGAAGGTGATCCAGGTGTTTCTCACAAAACCCTGAGCAGGATTAAGCTCTCCATTATAAAGATTAAGGGGTTTATGGCTGCCATCTGCTCCGTTGGTATGTACATCAGTACCAAACACAGTCATGGTAAAACCCATCTCAATACCATAGAAATTTTTCATTTCATTATAGGTCGCCCTTACCGCGTCTTCCCATCCCTGGGGCGTTGTAAAGTAAGAGGCAGCCGACACGTCAGAAACGAGTTCCTCCTTGAGGTACTCTTCACATGACTGGCTCAAGAATGCCGTCAGTGCAATCGATAAAATAAATATTTTAGATTTCATTGTATTCAGGTTTATTAATTAAAACTGAAGGTTCACACCCAATAAGAAAAGTCTGCTACTAGGCACAATACCTGATCCTAGAGAGCCTGGATTGTTAGAATCATCATCATCTTCAACTTCAGGGTCAAAGGTCTCAAATGTAGACCAGAACAGAGGGTTCTGCGCAGAAGCGTAGAATCTCAAACGACTGATTCCAAGTGTTTCAGTCACAGTAGAAGGAAGTGTATAACCCAAAGTTACGTTTCTGAGCTTTACAAAGGATCCGTCAAAATAAGTACGGGTGTTTCCATCTCTGGGAAATTCCTGGTTTTCATTAGGACGGGGAGAATCGTTTGAAGGATTGTCAATAGTCCAGTAGTCTACATCCAGGTTGTTGTAACGGGCAAAAAGGGAATTATTACCGGCATGGAAGTTACTACGAACCATCTGGCCCAGGCGGTAATAGAAGAAGAAACTGAGGTTAAAACCTTTATAATCAAAGTTGTTAGTCCAACCTCCCATGATGTCAGGTACGTCGGTACCCAACACGATACGATCGTCAGGAGTAATCACTCCGTCACCGTCCTGGTCTTTCAGTTTGATTTCACCAGGTACTTTCTGATCCATGTCACGTGCCATATCTTCTTCACCAAGCTGCCAGATACCTATCTTCTCATAATCAAAGAATACTTTGATAGGCTGACCAATGAACCAGTTATTACCAGTATCATCCAGAGGATCTCCGTTTTCATCAACCAAAGCCAGTTCAGTGATTCTTTCGTCATATCCAGTGATGTTAAAAGTAGTAGTCCAGCTAAGTCCTTCAGGGTTATCTACAATCACACCGGTCAATCCTAGCTCAACGCCACTTGTATTGGTAGAAGCTACGTTTTGTAGTATGTTAGAATAACCAGAGGTAAAGGGCAGGTTACGATTCAACAAAATGTCAGTAGTATTGGTATTATACCATTCAAAACTACCGGATAGACGTCCTCCGAAGAAACCAAAGTCAGCACCGATATTGACGGTAGATGATACTTCCCAGCCCAGGTCCGCATTAGGAATTTCGGCCAGGCCGTAACCAAATGCAGGCGTTTCATCCCATGCGTACGTTGTCCTGCGAAGACGACCAAAGGTCTGATAAGGATCTACCGAAGTATTACCTACTGCTCCATATGAAGCTCTCAGTTTCAGCTCCTGCAGAAAATCAGCATTGGCCATGAAACCTTCATCAATGATTCGCCATCCAGCTGAAAAGCCAGGAAAATACTGCCATTTGTTACCCTCAGCCAGTCGTGAAGAACCATCAGCACGAAGAGTAGCCTGGAAAAGATACTTATCAGCAACGTTGTAATTGACACGCCCCATGAAAGAAGCTAATGTCCACTCTTCCAAACGGCTGAACAGGTTTCCTTTTACTTCTGCAGTTCCCAGGTTGTAGAAACTCTGTGATTCATAGGGAAGGTTCGCTACGTTGGTAGAGTGCCACTCGGTTCTAAGCTGCTGAATACTTTGCAGACCAGTAAACTTAAGATCGTGGATTCCGAAAGTCTTGTTATAGGTTACCAGGTTTTCTAAGGTATATCCCATTTCCTCTTGCTGCCAGATACCAGCGCTGGCGGGTCCTCCCCGGTTGGCATTGGTCAGACTAGCCCTGAAGTCACCATCACGACGCTGACGTATGTCGGGGCCGAAAGTAGAACGTAAGGTAAGCCCTTCGGCGACGTTGGCTTCTAAATAAATTGGTACAAAGATACGGTTAATCTTTCTTTCATCTACGTATGCACCAGGAACCAGTTCATTAAGAGGATTGGTACGGATACCATCGTTAGTTGGTAAGAAGCGAAGGCTTCCATCTTCAGCATAAGGCAGACCCAGTGGGTTATTGGATAGGGCTTCTCCCAGAGTAGCATTGGAGCCAAAATTCTGTACTGAGTTAGAAATCAGGGTAGAGATACCCACCTTGAACACATCATTTATGCGGTGATCCAGGTTGATTCTACCGGTAATCCTTTTATAATCCATATTAGAGATGATACCCTGCTCATCAAAATAACCCAGGGAAACATTAAACTGGGTTTTTTTGTCACCTCCACGGAGTCCAAGTTGGTGATTGGTCTGATAACCATTGTCAAAGATTAAATCCTGGTAGTCAGTAGACCGCCCCTGTGCAATAGACTCAAGCTCAATCGGGTCTTCAAAAACCAGAATGTCATCAGGTATGACGCCATCGTAAGATACCTGATTGGTGACAGGGTCTCTGCGGCGAGATTCGCGCTTCATGGCGGCAAACTGTGCGCCATCCATCATATCTACTTTGTTCATGATAGATGAGA
The DNA here is from genome assembly GCA_964518125.1 of uncultured Porifericola sp. Taxonomy (GTDB): domain Bacteria; phylum Bacteroidota; class Bacteroidia; order Cytophagales; family Cyclobacteriaceae; genus Catalinimonas. Next base: position 1,330 of record CAZFFW010000102.1, on the reverse strand, counting down.
TGCCGTAATAACCATCATAAGAGACAGTAGTCTTTCCACTTGATCCACGTTTGGTCGTGATCAGGATTACACCATTGGCACCACGAGAACCATAAACTGCAGTCGCCGCAGCATCCTTTAATACTTCCATAGACTCAATGTCCTGAGGGTTGATATCAAAGATGGCACTGGTGCTACTAGTTTGTGGAATTCCATCAATTACATAAAGCGGATCATTAGACGCCGAAATTGAGCGACGTCCGCGAATACGAATAGATGGGGCCTGACCAGGACGGCTTCCAGATGATTGTATATCTACACCTGCCACCTGACCCTGCATGGCCTGTACCCCACTGGCTACGGGGATTTTAGAAATCTGCTCCTGATCCAGTGAGGCAATTGCAGCAGTAACGTCACGTTTTTCCTGGGTACCATATCCAACGACTACGACCTCTGATAGAGACTGAATGTCGGGCATCATGGTAAGGTCAATGGTAGAGCGGTTGTTGATACCAACTTCCTCAGCGCTGTAACCCACTGAAGAGAAAACGAGGGTATTTGCATTCTGGGGTACACTCAGGGTGTACTGTCCCTGGATATCAGTAATGGTACCGATGGTAGTACCTTTTACTACTACGTTGACGCCGGGCAGGGATTCACTGGTTTCACCATCCGTCACGGTTCCGCGGATGGTTCGGTCCTGTGCCCAGGCAAAAAGACTGAGGCATGTTAGAGCGATGGTTAATGATAACGCCCTCCGCCATAGCGGTAAAGGATTTTTCATAATTAGATTGTTTTGTTAATTAATTGATAATAAAGTAAGGATTGATTTGAACATATTAGCAGTGAAACGCAGGTTAGGTTAATAATTTAATTTTTACATAAGCGTTATAATTTATGAAAGTTTATCTAATTAAGTAACTCGCATTTTAAAATGAAAGAAATTTAACTTTAAATTATTATTAATTTCATAATCATTAAAGTTTTATTATCTTCATCCCTTTTATAGGCATTTTTTACCAGTACCACTGGCCATAATAACTTACTCCCTTATTTCCCTATTCATGGCTGGGTGCCATCCTTACTTTTTAACTATAAAACATACCTAAGATGAGCAGATTGATCAAAGCTGTACGCTAGCAGTTGGAGAATGATTTTCAGGACGAGACACATTGATCAATCAGCAAATACCTTTGATTTGTGGCGAATGCTCAGCGCAGATTGTCATCAACAATCCTATTGTCAGGATTCCTGCGACTGGCAGTAGGGAAAGAGCCAATCTATGGCACAAAAAAAAGACCTGCCGGATTTTCAGCAGGTCTGATTTTCTTTTCTACCATATCACTACGCG
>CAZFFW010000101.1:0-19141 GCA_964518125.1 uncultured Porifericola sp. | reverse complement strand
GTGTCCCTTTTTTGGTATTATACAGTAATTCCCGGTTATTGACATCCAGTTGCTGTCTGAGCTGCCTGCCGGCAGCGACGTACTGAATATTGGCATTAAAAATACTTGCCGGAAGCGTAGGAGAAAAAAAAACAGGTTTTTTACTGATTTCGGTAGGTTTGGCCGGGTTGATCACGTCTTTGTCAAAAGAGAACTGCTCTTCGGGATGCAGGCTGTACTGCGGCTCTACCGGCCGGCTATGTAGTACGGCATGGGCGGGAAGCGGCGTTACCAGGCTCTCTGGCAGGAGCAGATGCGCCAGCTTTTCCAGTACCCGGCTCTGCGATGAAATGATCTGGTTGCCGGTGCGCTCAAACTCTACGGCACAGGCGCCCAGTAGCAGGTCCACCAAAGGGTCAAAGCCGTCCATATCTGCCTGCTGGTATCCCCAGAGGTCAGCTACGTATTTGACGAGGCGGCGTTTGATGTTGGACTTAGAGACTTCCATATGCTTAATTTCCTGTAATCATCAATTAATTGACAAAGGGCTAAAATAAATAAACTCCTTGTGCTGAAACAGCTCACGGGTTTTGTGGATAGTACCGTTTACCGAGATGTGGATCCTTTTTTTCATCCGGTGTTGGATATTACTCTCAGCAGCAAATTGTTCAGGTTCTTCCACCTTTACCTTGGTCTGGATATTTTCCATACGCTTTTCGTATTTGCCGATAGACTCCCTGATCTGGGTTTCCAGGGCATTTTCCCATTTGCTGATGCTACTGATGTTCTCAAAGTCCTGCTCCCATACGAAGCAGCCAAAATCATAGTCGTAGCGGCATTCCGTCAGGTGGGTTTTGAGAATGAGGTGGATATATCCGGCTACTGCCTCTTTGAGCTCACACAGCCGGTGCCTTTGCTTTTGCGTAAGCTGCCTGGTCTGTAAGGGGAAAGTATAAAATGGACGCATAATGTTTAATTAATCTGGACCAAACCTCCTTTTAAGGTGGCCATGGCTCCACCGTCCAACTCCAGTTGCCCCTGACCCTTAACAGAAGTCATAGCGCCTTCTATCTTCACATCAGCGCTACCTTTTACATTTACGGAAGTATTTGCTTCAATTTTAGTCTCAGTTCCCGATTTTATCCCAGTCTCGGTACCTGACTCAATTTTTAACGCCTGACCAGTTTTCAGGCTGGCTTCGGTTCCGGCGTCTATGTCTATTTTTTCATCTGCCTTCATACTGATAGACTTAGCCTGTATATCCAGTTCTCCCAGGGTTTTAATGGTAATTTTACCGTCTCCATCCATACTCAGGCGAATCTGGTTGGTGGCCTTATCCACATCTATCTCTTTATTGGTAATGATAATCTCCTCTTTACCATTCTCATCCACAAAGTGGATCTGGTTGCCGGAGCGGGTTCTGATCACTTTTCGGTTATTGTCCGCATCCTGCCATTCTTCAGGAGAATTCTTACTGTCATAACGGTACACACTGCCCATGACATAGGGCAGGTCCGGGTTGTCGTGCATAAAACCTACGATGACCTCATCGTCCAGTTCCGGTGTAAAGTAGAATCCGTATTGACCGGAAGTCTGACCCGCATAGGGTTGTATCAGCCTGATCCAGGGCGTTTCCTCATTTTCCTGCCATTTGAACCGTACCTTTACCCTGCCCAGTTTATCCGGGTCATCATTCTGGGTGACGGTCGCCTGCTGTGGCTCAGAAAATGGCACGCGTACCCTGGGGTTATCGGGGGGGCTGGCCGCTGCTGCCGGAATAGCCTCTATGGTATTGGTATAGCTGAAGCTTTCATCGATACTATGGTTAACGGCTACAATAATAAATTTTTCAAGGTCTACTTCATTGGCTTTCTCACCAGTGATATTGATGGTAGTACCGACGCGAAGCTTGATGTGGTCAGTAGTGCCGCTGAGCGTCACCATATCGCGGGCCCGCGTAGCCATTTCGTGGCGTACATGATCATCCAGTGCGTTGGCTGTACGAAATTCCTGGTAGGGCATACGCAGGGACTCGCCCAGAAATGCACTGGGTTCGAGCTTGCTCAGTATATCTTTGCCAAAAGCATCAAGGTCGGTAATCTGGCTGGGCTTTGCCTGGCTTTCATATACCTCATGCTTCATATAGTCATAGGCTTTGGCCTTAAAATTTACGGGGACTACCCGCATGGCCAGGTTCATTTCCAGCAGGTCCTGGTTGAGAGGAAGGTCAATGGCAGTAGCGGAAGGGACCTTTCCGAAAATAAGCTCATCCCCATCATAGTAAAGCCATTCGCCGTAAGTGTCGGCCAGCCTTTGCAGAAACTGCATATTGGTTTCCCGGTACTGTACCACGTATTCTAATATTTCTGGGTAGGCTGGGTCTACATGGGTTTTGACATTGGCCGGTACATCCTGCAGTACCTGGTTTGCAATGTCTGCCAGTGTCATTTCATGAAATGAGCGGGTATTACTGACGCCGCTGAGGTAAATGGTAGGGCTGTAGGCCGTCACAAAGATCATACGCCGACTATCGCGGGTGCGTGACATCCGGATATCAGTGACCACGCCTTCAAAGGTAAAATCCCGATCCAGGTGGCTAAATATTCCCGAGGTGATTTCTACCGTCAGTTCCTTGTTGAGGTAATCTTTTGCCTGCTTAAGGATGTGGCTGTTATTGTTTTTAAAGGCATCCAAAGGAATGATTACCTGGATGACATTATGGTCAAAAAGGGACTGGCTGATATCCAGGTCGGCTATGGGAGAGACAGGCTGCCCGCCGATGGTGACGTTTACTTTTACTTGCTGTGCCAATATGTTGAAACGGTTTTTCTCTGTTCAAGCGCTTGATGCTGGGAATGTAATCAGCAAAAACAGACTACTCCACGGGCCGGTAAGGATGCCCGTGAAGCAGTCAGAAATTAATCCACCGCACCGGTGAAAGTCCGGGCGGTAGCGTGTTTATTTTCCAAAGTCAGGCCATTCGTTCTCGTGTACGGCCGGTCCGTCTTCACCCTCAATCGAGATTTCCCGGGCAGATATCTGGAAGTTTTCTACTGCATTCATTCCTTCGCCTAAATTTTGGGAATAAGAAACAATGTAAACATCTGTGAGATTAATCGTTTTAATCGGCTTAGCGTCATCGGTATCATCCATGATCTCGATCTTGGCCGTTTTGGTCTGGGTATTTTCCAGGCATAGCCAGGTAGGCAGGAAAACGCTTTTGGAACCTTCTATCGAGAGGTCAACGACACCTCCAGTCACTGCGCCGGCTGGTCTTCCTGCGAAATCAGTGCCGCGGTACATGCTAAAAGACATGCTTAATACGCGCCTGTCCTGAATTTTGTCCAGGGTTAATCTTACTTTTTGTGCCATGATAATTAATAGTTAAAATTTGATTAGTAAATGATTGAAATGTCTTCTCAGGACAGGGTAGATTTTACCTTACCCGGTTTAGGAGAAATTTTTTGTTTTTATTTAAAATACCTTTTCATACAGCCGCAGGTACATATGAAACCTTGTCGGCAGCTGGTGGAAAATTTCTGCTTACAGCCATCTCTTCTGGAAAGGAAAATAATGGCTAAGACTGATGGCAAAGTGATCAGGCTTAGCCAGGGTATTAATTTGCTACAGGTTTATTCTTCAGCAAACTCAGCAGCCCACTCATCGGCCGTATCCCCTTTGGTACCGCCTAACTTTAATAGGAAGTTTTTAGCAGGGAAAAAGGGCGTAATGTGCAGGTCAATATTGATCCGCTTGGTTTCAGGGTCCTGCTCCAGTTTCATCAGTTTGTAGTCCTGTATGATCTTGGTGCTTCCCATGATGCTCTTGAGGTAGTTAGAGATTTCCTTACTCAGGTCTTTCTGTACCTTGGGGGTCCAGTTCACAAAAGCCTGACGGTTAAAGAAGTCAATGAGTACCTTACCGATGTAGTCAAACACCCGCACTACCGAGTAGGTCTGCAGTCCGATGTCGTTTCCGGTGTAGAGCGTCTTGGCTGAGAAAGCCATGATCTTGTCCCATTCTTTGACCATGGGTACCAGGCCGCGCTTTTCCAGTTCGGTGATCTCGCTTTTCTTCAGCGGGAATCGTACGCCGTCCACTTCATTGATACCACCGTGCATTTTACCGGCAGTAGGCTGGGCAATGAGCGTGCTGTAGATCTTACCGGCCAGTGCGGCAGAAGGGGGAACGTGTAGTTCTTCCTCTTCGCCCAGTTCTTCATACTTTTCGCGACCTACCAGCCAGTTACAGGCCATGATCACGTTAGAACGGTGAATCTCACCTCCGGTGAGGTTAGCCATGTCAAATTCCTCCATTACCGCATCAGGATCATCCAGGTGGGCAAAGTCGGTGACCAGCATGACCTTGTTCTGATAAGCGATTTTGGCCCATTTTTCCACTACCTTATTAGAACCCAGGTAGCCGGGAATGACCAGCAGCGAATAATTTTCGCGCATATCAAGTCTGTCGTGACGGGCTTTGAGTTCTTCGGCGATTTTATCAATGGCCAGGGTATTGTCCAGGTCCTTCAGGCGCTCAATATCCACATTGAAAATGGTGATATTTCTGACTTTGTCCTGCTCGGAGTTTTTGAAGAAAAGGGCGGTAGAGCGGTAGCTCTGCTCCAGGTCGCGTGTAGCTTCCATGGCCTTGGCCAGGTTCTTATTGAGCAGTGCCTCGGCAGCCTGGCTTCTTTCTTCGGCCTTGCCTATCAGTTCACTGATATCATCCGATTCGGTGAGCAGGTCGTGCCACATTTGCAGTTGCTTCTTGAGGTTCTCCCGGTCTTTTTTGCGCTCAGCTTCGTTGAGGAAAATATTCTTACGGGCTTTGCTCTCGGGGCTCATCACTTTAGAGCCATCTACGGAAGCCTCTATCAGTTCAAATTCCCCGTACTCTACCAGTTCTTCCAGGCTTTGTTCCAATACCTGGCTGGGATTGTCAATTTTAGCTCCTTCTTTGGTTTTGGCAGGTGCTGCCGCAGCAGTTTCCGGCGATTTTTGTGCTTTCTGTTCAGCCATAGTAGTGTTAATTATTTATCTGCATTTTCAATTTCCTGTATCATTGCCTTCAGTGCCTGTAAATAAGCCTTCTTGGCATCAGCATTCGTCATCGCAGATTTAAGGATTTTATTGGCCCTCAACTGCTTGGCAAACTTCTGGTAGTTTTCTTTCTTGCTGTCCAGTTCCTTCAGAAAACTACTCTGGCCGGAAACTCCCTTTTTATTAAAATCACCCAGGTTGCTGAAGTGAAGTTCTTCTTTTACGGGTGCTCCCTGCTCGCTTTCAAACTCAACTTTTACATTGGGCTTGAAGTGGTCGAACACATCGTCAATAGTTTTGAGGCCGGTCACCGGCTCCGGCTTAGTGGGTTTGCTGGTGAGCTTTTGGGCCAGCAGCGTCCGGTTGGACGATATCTGCGAGATCGCTTCAAAAGACTCCTGAGGTACTAATTGCCCTCCGATTTCTACTTGATTCATAGTTTAGAAAGATATATGTAAAACTTGCGTTAATGAACAACATCATGTGTGCGGGCCAGGCCAGAAAACTTTCTAGCTGATATCCCACTGTAAGACCTCCTCTTTATCCAGGTGTAGGTGGATAACTGAGCCTTTCTTGACTTTTTCGGCAATGATCATCCTCGAGATGGGCCGTCTCAGCTGATTCCTGATGACCCCGGTCAAAGGTCTTGCACCATATTCAGGTGTAAAGCCGGAAAGGGCAAGCTGCTTTTTGGCTTCGTCGGTAATTGTCAGGGTGATGCCCTGCGCTTCCAGTTGTTTGAGTAACTTCTTCAGGTGTATGTCGAATATTTTGACGACATTCTCCTCCAAGATAGGAGAAAAAGGAATGATTTCCGTCACCCGCGCCAAAAATTCCGGCCGGAAATGGCCGCTCATGACATCCATCATCTCCTGGGAAGAAGGCAGCTTTCCGTTTTCAACTTCATCAATAATATGCCGGCTTCCGATGTTAGAAGTAAACAGCACCACGGCATTGGAGAAGTCGCCTTCTTTGCCCAGTCGGTCATGCAGTTTACCCTCGTCCATGATCTGCAGAAAAATATCAAAAACAGAAGAGTGAGCCTTTTCTAATTCATCAAAAAGCACCACTGAATAGGGTTTCTCGCGTATTTTATTCACCAGGATACCGCCTTCTTCATACCCCACATAGCCGGCCGGTGCGCCAAGCAGAACGGCAGCCGAATGCTCTTCCTTAAATTCTGACATATCAAAACGGATGAGCATATGCTCGTCGTTGAAGAGAAAATCCGCCAGCGATTTGGCGAGCTCGGTCTTTCCGGTACCGGTGGGCCCCAGGAAGAAAAACGAACCGATGGGCTGCCCTGCCCGGGTAAGCCCGGAGCGGGACTCGAGTATGGCATCAGAAATCACCTTGATGGCATGGTCCTGTCCGATCACTCTTTTCTTGAGGTGGTCCTCCATGCTCAGGAGTTTTTCTCTTTCTTTGGTCTGTATCTTGCCGATGGGGATGCCGGTCTTGTAGGCTACCACGGCCGCTACGTCTTCCTTACCCACAGTGCCGCGTTTCTTTTCGGTCAGGGTCAGCAGAAAGTCCAGGGTTTTATCCAGGTAGGCGGCAAAAACTTCTACAGATTCGAGAGTCTGCTTGTTCTCTTCATCTTCAACAATCTGCCCCAAAAGGATAGGGCTGATCTTTTCATTAAGCTGCCGGTGGAACCACCGGAGATCAGCCATAGTGAACTTTTTCTCTACATCCTCCTGTAGGGCTTTCAGTTCTTCTTTCAGATTTTTGAGTTCTCCTTCCGATGTTTCATCAGCCATGCGGATAGCCGCCATGGTGCGGTCCATCAGGTCAATAGCTGAATCCGGCAGACGACGATCTTTGATATATCTTTTGGCCAGCGATACCGACTCAGCGGGCGTATTTTCAGCCACCGTGATCTGATGATGCTGTTCGTATAAGGGGATCAGCGTCTGTATCATACGGCCGGCGGCTTCCTCGTCCGGTTCTTCCACCCTGAGTACCTCAAACCTACGGTTGAAGGCTTCTTCTTTTTCAATAAATTTACGGTACTCATCGTTGGTGGTAGCGCCGATTACCGTGATAGCACCTCGTGCCAGTTCGGGCTTCAGCAGGTTGGCTGCGCCAGTCCCCAGCGGACCGCTGTGGTCCAGCAGCAAATGCACCTCATCAATAAAGAGGATGGCTTTTTCGTAGGTCTTTACTTCGCTGATGATGTTTTTCAGGCGGTCTTCCACCTCTCCTTTGTAAGATGCCCCGGCTACCAGTGAGCCCAGGTCCAGCTCAAAAACCAGCGCGTTGCTCAGGTGTAGCGGCACTTTTCCCTGGGCAATGCTAAGCGCAAATCCATCTACCAGGGCAGTCTTGCCCACCCCGGGTTCGCCTATGATCAGCACATTGGGTTTGGTGCGCCGCCCCAGGATCTCAATCATCATGCGGGTTTCACGGTCACGGCCAATGATTGGATCTATTTTGTCTTCCCTGGCCAGGGATGTTTTGTCCACACAGAATTTGAAGATGGCCTTTGGCTTGGAAGCTTTACCCTTGGCGGAGCCATTGGTATGGGATACGGCTTCCTGTATTGCTTCTTCCTGGATGACAGTAGCGAGCAGGTCATTCTGCTGCAGAGGGAAAGTTTTGAGCTGATCTTTGGTAAAAGCTACATTAGGCTTGCAGAGGGCCGCCAGCAATGCCATCGGGGTAATTTCTTCTTCATTCAGCTTGAGCCGGATCAGGTCGGCCTCTTCTATACCCGTAGCTACTTTGGCATCTCCGCCGGGTTCTTCGGGGATTGCTGTGCTCTTGGAGAGGTTCTCGATGCGGACTTCCGCCCACTCTCTCAGGTAGGGCACATCCTGCCCTAAAGATTCCAGGAGTGCCAGTAAGCCAACATCCTTGTGCAGCAGGGCCAGCAGCAGATGTCCGGGAGTAAAGTGGGCATTCTGGTACTCTTTGGCATATGCCTGCGCTATCTTGATGGCCTGTCGGGTCTGATCAGATAAGTTGAGGGTTGTAGTCATTCTATTTGTTAGGTTAGCAGGTCTGTTTAAATAAACCCGAACACTCGGGCGTATGTCATGATATCTTTGTAAGACTTAATGTTGAGTTTTTCCTTCAGATGCTTTCTGTGGGTTTGGGCAGTATGTTTGGAAATAAACAGCTCCTCTGCGATCATTTCGCTGCTGTAGCCCATGGCCAGCAGGAAAAACACCTCTTTCTCCCGATCACTCAGCGAGTTGAAGCGTGCCCGGTTGCGGTGCAGGAATTTGTTATCTCTGGTTAGCATTTTCAGTATTTTGATGCTATTCCCCAGCTCTTCCAGAGGCTGCTCTATAATAATGACAGCCCTTTCGTTTTGATGGTTTTTCTCTACCCTCACTTTCCACTTTTTATCTAAAGCCAGTTCCATGGTTATGGGAGAAATATTAATTTATGTAAAATGGCACCACTACAATCGTTGTGGGTAATTAATTGTACTTTAAAGACTACAGCAATACAATGGGTAATGCCGGTCATACCCATCCGGGATTAACTTCGATGCCGCCTGATTCGGAGATGTTTCATTGTACGATTAAAAGCGATTCCTATCTTTTTTTCGTATAGCCATTTACTGGCTGGCAATGCAGATAGCCACATCATGCAGTGCCCATGATCATCACCGAACATAGAAGTCCGGATAGCCAATCAAATTGTCATCGTCTGATTGTCAGATAGTCTTTATAGTCTAAGTGCTTGCCATTTGAAGTGCGAATATGGCGATATTCCTTACATGTCCTCAATGATACAAACATTCTGTTTCTTTACAAAGAAAATATGGGAAAATTCTACTGAATTGCTTCTTAAACTCTATTTGCCATAAAGTCAATACTCACTAGTGGGTATTTTTTGTATGTAAGTGAGCCTTTTTCAAAATATCTTACTAATAAAAGCTACAATATTGAAATTACATTGGGCATTCATTTTAACGGCAATATTACCAGTCGGTGATAAGGGTATCACTAAAGCTGTGCTGGCTGAATGATTTTTCTACTAATTTTGCTTAGATAGCACGTCATGATTTTGGAAAAGTCATCCAAGCAGCTATATTTAGGTCACCACAAAAGAATCCAGCTTTCATTTTCGCTTACCGGTCAGCGTAATAGCTGAATGGATAGCATCTCCCTCACTGGCGCATGATTTCTACCGTATCAATGAGCATCGCTGTTGCCTGCGGTAAAACTGATATACTTTGATAAATATCCTGTACCGGAGCGTAATGACACTGGCCACTGCAGAAACTGGCTTCTGAACATATTTACTTATATTTTTCACTACCTAAATTATCAATTTAATGGGAACATGGACCCTCAAGAGTATAAAGGGTAGTTTCAGCGACTTCGATACTGCTGAACTATTCGGTACCAATGTTTACGTAACCTATCAGCTACAGTACACCCCGAGCATGATAGATAGATTTGTAGAACCACCCAAACTGGAATGGCTGGAGACTATCATGATGAATGAACACCACAAAAACGAACACTGGGTTTTTCAGACGAATATGTACACGCATAATCCAATGAGCAAAACGCTGGAAATATGGCCTAAACGATATATTGAAGCATATAATGATGTGTCTAATGCCCCTTTCAGTGGCAAAGGCTACGCTAAGCTGCTGTCCAAACTCGGGATGAGGCTTCCCTACGGGGCACTGAAATCTGGTATTACTAATAACAGCAAAAAAGCAGATGAAGTACGAAACTACCTGAAAAGGAACGGCGGTATGCTGGAGATACAGATCCACGATATCCCCTCTATTAATAAGCCTGCTCCCACGGATAATACCCATAAGGAAAGGTTGCTGAACTTTGACTGCGGAATAGTTGGAGGAGGTCAGCGGTACAGAGCACAGCAGTACCTTAACGTGGTAGCCGGTCAGCCTGTTCAAAACTGGGAGCGAAAGTTCCAGTTGAACTGGCCCCTGGGCTTTAAGTCTACTGGCCTGAATAAGGTTCCGGCGCCGGGAAGTGTTTCCAATCCACGGCAAGCGGTTTTCTTTGACGGCGAAATCTGGTAGAATCCATGTTATGGCTGATTTATGCATAACATGGAGCAGCCTGAGACAACGCAAAACCTGACGCTTCATAGGGGGCCGGTTTTGCGTGTTGGTTATTGGCTATCTGGTTGGACTATTATGTGCTTTTTTTCTGTGCTTCTAAAACCTCAATGATCATATCAGGGACCGTAGTGTCATCTCCTCGTTTGCGGCGGTAGTACTGGATGAGGTTCAGGTTTTTGAGGGTAGTGTCCAGCATCCAGTCGCCCTCTATGGAGCAGGTAAGTGCTTTTCTGAGTTGTGCCCTGGCCTTTTCCGGATCGTCCTCTATGACTGCTATTTCCAGCATGGTCGCATAGTCCCAGTAGTCTGGTTTTCGGCTGGTAATTTTTCGTTGGACGGCATATGCTACTACCGGCGCCAGATCTTGTATCTGTTCTTTTTCTCCCTTAAGCTCCAGCAGCATGAGCGCATTCACGCCAGGGTAGGCATCCCGCCAGTCGGCCTCAAAGCCTTTGAGGTAGGTTTCCAGGGCCTGGTCCAGGTAGCCTTCCGCCTGAAACTCATTTCCCTCCTGCCTTGCCCGGTCAAACAGGTCTTTGTAGACTCTACCCATGATGCCATAGGTTTCGCTGCTGGGGCCGTTTTTCTCCACCACTTTTTCCAGCACCGCAATCGCTTCATCCTGTTTTTGCACGCGGTTCAGGGCAAAACCTAATTGTTCCTGTACCATCACCGTCTGCTGTACATGGATGGGAAGGCTTTTGATAAAGGCGACCATCTTGTCGTATGCACCCAGTGCCCGGTAAGAAAGCATGCTGTCTACCAGCACGGCGGCTTCCTCATTTTCAAGCACCAGCTGTTGCACGATCTCATCTACTGCCTGTAGCTTATCTGCCTTGCTACCTGCTGACTTTCGCGCATCGGCCAGCCGTTGTTTCATATCTTCGTTGTACTGGACTACTTCCCGGAAAATGTCCGTTTTCTCATGGGCCACACTTTCCTGGAAGGCGATGCCGTCTACCAACTGAAAAATAGGACTGTCCGTTGCCTTTTTGTGTTTGGCATCGCGCAACTGCCGGGTAAGGTTTTCCCGGTCCTCTACCGGCCGGGTCAGTTGCTGCTCGGAGTCATAGCTGTAGGGCATGGTGCGGAGAAAATTGACATCAAAAGGCAGATAAGAATTGGCTGCATAAATGGTAACGGTAGTATATGGTTTTACCGCATGGCGGACGCCAACTTCATAAAATACATTGGCATTGGCGGTGGTCAGGTCTGCCACTGCGTAGTCACACAGGATGAGGCGCTCATACATCGGTTTGTGGATGATGCCGTTGACAGTTTCTTCATCCGCCCGGATAGGGTCCATATCTGCTGCCTCTATCGCCGGTTTGATATACTCCCGGTAGACAATATCAAAATTTACTATGTTCCCCTCAGCATCTTTTTTGGTGCCAAAGGGCATTATGACAAAACATAAAGGCTTATTCATCTTCATACAGTTTGGTAGCTTAAGATAATTTTATTAGGAAACAGGTAGCGTACGTATTGCCTGCTGCTGACTGCATTCCTTATGGTTGGCCGGCTGGTGTAGCGTTCGCTGATTTTAGCTGCTTTCATAATCCGGGTCTGAAGGCTTTTGGGATCTATTGCTGTAAACTCCTCTAAAAGGCTCATGCGCTGTACAGATGGTTCAGAGTTATCGCTTATGCTCTCCTAAATATACGCCATATATTTTACATGAATAATTCCAGCAGGCTTAAATGATCAATGTCAATCAGGCTGCTTCCTGAAGTAGGTGCATATACATAAATCAAAGCGGCTGCCTGGCAAAAATAATTTCTGTAAGATCATTCATTTTTGATCACTGCAAAATCCTACAGCTCAATTTAAAAGATTGCTCAACTGTTGATACGCTTAATTACTCTGCAATATTGGGTTGCTACTCTCATCTGTTATGTATTGAGCTGGGTATGCCTTGAGTCAGGTTGACTAATTTACCACTTTATAGGGGAGTGATTAGGGTGGCATTGCGGGAAGTAAGGTTGGAGTAAATTGTATAAATACTTAAGTATAAAAGTTAAATCAGGAATCGGCAAGGAATCCAAATAATAGCATACGGGTACTTATCTGCTGCGAATGTTCTTACGACTGTTTTCTACTGATCCGACTATTTTGGATAGTAAAGCTGGCTGTTACCACATATCCGTGAGCGGTAGCTGATAGCGACCATTTGGTGTCGGTGATTTATGTAGAAATGATGTTCTCAGAAATCCGGGAACAGGCTATTTCCGGCATTGCCGTTTTATCCATACTTCTCAGCTTTGCGGAAATGAAGCGTAAATAAGCTTCCCTGCTGGTTGGTAAAAGTTGCCCTGGCATAAATCTGCTCAGCCTGTAGCATGATCAGTTCCAGGCCAAATGTCCTCTTCCTCTTCATCTCGTCCAGTTCCAGCCCGGGCCCATTATCATGCAGGCTCAGCTGATAGCTGTCAGCTTCCCTGTTTACAAGCCTAACCTTCAGTTCGGGATTTGGGTGGTCGGGGAAGGCATATTTGCAGGCATTGCTCACCACCTCATTGACGATCAGGCCGATCGGTACGGCCTGCCGGTCATCCAGCACCACATCTTCTATCTGCATGTCCAGGCGGGCAGTACAGCCATAGCAGCTTTTGATCTCCTGTATCAGTTCCTCCAGGTAGCTTTTCATCGGAACCTCCGTAAGTGAAGCTTGGTAGAGGCGCCGGTGGATCAGGCTCATCGCCTGCACCCTCAGTTCGCTTTCGGTCATGGCATCTTTGGCCAGTTTCTCCTGTAACCGCCGGGCCTGCATCCTGAGCATGCTACTTAGCACCTGCAGGTTGTTTTTCACCCGGTGATGAAGTTCTTTTACCAGCAGTTCGTTTTTGCTGCTCAGCCGTTCTATCCTGAGGTATTGCCTGTAGAGTAGCAGGCTTAGCCCGATGATGATACCCAGGATCACGGATACAGCAATGGTAATGACCATTTGCCGCCGGCTTTCGGCCTGTGCCAGTCGGGCCTCCTGTTGGGCCAGTAGCCTGGCCTGTTCCTCCTGTTGTAGCAGGTAGGCGGACTGTATCTGCTGTACCTTGAGCTTATCTTCATTGAACAGGCTGTCGCGCAGCAGGGCCCACTGCTTATGAAAATTCAGGGCGGTGGCAGGATTTCCACGGGCTTCATGCCAGAGGGTTTCGTTTTCCAGATAAAAGAGCCGTTCCTGCCGGGCATCCAGTTCCTGCTGCAGGTAAAAACGTACACTGTCCAGTACAGACCTGGCCTGATCCATTTTTTGCTGCCGGAGGTAAAGCCTGGCCAGCTTGTTACTTACCCAGGCCAGTCGATAGGTATCGGCATTTTCCTGATAAACATGCTGAGCATCTAAAAAATAAGGTTCTGCTTCCTGCAAGCTGTCCTGTTGCAGGTAAAGATCACCCAGGCTGGTCATCGTATTGGCCTGAGCGCGTATATCAGCCACTGCCTGTTTGTAGTCCAGCGCCAGCAGGTAGTAGTAGCGCGCACTGTCATAGTTGCGCAATTCCTGGTGCAGCATGCCCAGGTTGTTCAGGGTGTAGGAAGCCCGCAGGCTATCCTGTATCTGTAGGGCAGATGAGAGAGACTGATGATAATGGTAGGCGGCGGGATCGTATTGTTCCATATTCCTGAATATTCCTCCCAACGAATTGTTGATCATGGCCAGGCTCTTGGCCCGCCTGATTTTTTTCGCCAGTTCCAGCCCCTGCATCAGATGTTCCATTGCCGGTACAAACTGTCCTAGTTTACTGTATGCCCCGCTAATATTGTAGTGCCGACCGATCACCGCTATCGTATCACCTGCTGCCTCATCCAGTACCAGCGCTTTCCGGTAGTAGTCAATACTTTTGTCAAAATCGCCGAAGAAGTAGTAATAATAGCCAAAATCGTTGGTCACATTGGCGATGCTGTTGGTATCCTGCAGGAACTGGTAAATCTCCAGGGCATCCGACAAACTGCCAAACAGGGCGATAGAGTCCTGTTGCTGGAAATGATATTTCGCCTTTTGGTAGAGCGAGTCCGCCTGCTGTCTCAGCTTTTCTTCAGACGCTTCAGTCTGGGCAAAACAAAATAAGGCAAGGTATAAAAATACCACACTTAGGGCTGGTTTTTTCATAGGAAGCAGGATTTACTTCTAACAAAATAGGTAATGGGCCAATGGAAGGCAAGTAGAGAAAGTGTTTACCCCTGATAATCTTGAAAACTTACAAATAAGAGACTGCCTTTCGGCAGCCTCCACTTGTTTACTTACAATCTCCCTGGCAGGGAGGGGTATCTCCATTCAGGCGCTGTTCTTCCTGTATTTCGTCGTAGTTAAGCAAATCACAGCTACTTACGGCAAACAGGAGCAAGCACCCCAGGATCATACATCTGAACATCTTCATAGCTTTGCGCTTTTGAGATGAGCAAAATCAGGTGGCCCGAAGGCCGTGGGTTCCTGAGGAAAGGCCAGGGCACACCCCACCCGTGTGCCAGGTCCGTCCTCGCAGTGAAAAGAGCTCCAAACGTAGATCGGTTATTTGCTGAAAAGCCTGTCTGACTGAGCAGAAAGCCTTATTTTGATCAGCGTTTGTGGGTAGGTGACAAAAAAGGCAAAAGGTTACCCTACAGCAGGCAATATTTTTTGTGGAGAATGTGAAGAGGGAAAAAAAGCATCCCCTGGCCTTCGTTGCACACGAAAGTCAGGGGATATGTAGGATGTCTGCCCGGAGTAAGAGAAAGAGCCGGGCTGGCGACGTAAGCGAACCGCCTGGCGAGGGCACCAAGCTAGGATAGTTTAATTAATAACCCTAAGATAGCGAGGCAGGAACCTATTCTACCAGCACAAAGCCTGCCCAGGCAGCAGGCAGATACTGCTGCCGCATCTCCTGCTGTGCCCGGCGGAATGCCTCCCGTATCGGCAGTTTATTGTTTAACCAGTAGATATAGAAGTATTCCATCATTTGCAGGGTTTGCTTATCGGGCACGTCCCACAGGCTCATGATAAGGTAGCGTGCGCCAGCCTCTCTCAGGGCTCTTTGTAAGCCGTAGACGCCTTCGCTGTTCCGCACCTCACCCCTGCCGGTTTTACAGGCCGATAATACGACCAGATGGGTTTGCTGCAGGTCGAGCTGCGCCGCTTCCGAGGCCAGCAGGATGCCGTCGTAGCTACCTCCTGTCTGCCTGCTGTTTCGCAGGTTATGTAAGGAACCGGCCATCATTAGTCCGGAGCGCTGCAGGCTGTGCATGGCCTGACCCGTAGCGCTGCCCGCAGGATCAGGCAGGAAAAAGCCGTGAGTGGCAATGTGCAGGATGCCGGGAGAAGCCATCAGGCTAAGCGTGGATTCCTGCGCTTTACCGTTCATATAGAGCTGGTAAGGTAACTGCTGTTCCTGCAGGAGCCGGGCAATGGACTCCACTTCGGTTTTCGTTTGGGTCAGTAGTCCCCATTGCTGTGTAGCGTCATTAATTTTGTAAAACAAAGAGGCGTTTCCCGAAAAATCACGCTGCTGCATGCCTGCCGGGGATTCGGTTTGCTCGGCAAAGAAGTCAATCCCTCCAAAAAGTGCTGCGCTCCGGGGCAGAGGTTCAGCCTTGTACCGCCCTATCTGACGGGTACTGCTCAACTGATGTAAAGCATAACGATCCAGCAGCACGCCTTCCTGGTAAGGCAGGGCCGCAAAGGGCAGGCGGTGCAGGCTACCGGCCGGAGCAAAATAGACTGTCTGAACATCCTCCAGCATAGGTTCCAGGGGTGCCCAGAGTATTTCGTAGACCTCTTTACCAGCCATGTCTGTTCCCACTGGAGTAGCCCCTAAGGGGGTAGCCCCTCGGGTGCTGGTTTCCTGCGGCACCAGGGATGTAATATATTCTGCGACAATACTATCCAACTGATGATGGGCTGCGAGAGGAATAAAATGCGGGTGAAGATCTTCTGGCCGGAGGACTACCGCCGCATAGTTACGATGCTGTTCCAGATCCTTCCATGAAGCAGCCGCCTTTTCATCCTGCAATACATTGTCCAGAACTCCATTAAAATATACAAATTCTATGGCCGCTTCACCGGGCTTCAGCTGTTGCTGCACTGCTTTCCAGTCAGTTTGCAGCAGGTCTCCGGCGTGGCGGCTTAGTTCGCGTTCCAGCAGGTCAATGCGCTGCAGGGTAACGAAATCCTCCTGACCCAGTTGGAGTTGTTCGGCATGCTCTTTTCTATAGTTCAGCCAACGACCGGCGACTTTTCGCAGGTAGGTATCATCCGAAGCCAGGGCAGAGCTACGGAGGTTGCGTTGTCTTTCCAGCACATAGGCCTTATCGCGCAGTGCAGTATTATATGCATAGCTACCCAGCCCGGGTGCCTTCTGATGATGCCGCATGGTAAGGCTGTACAGCAGGGAGGAAGTCAGGAAAACCTGCTTGTCCAATCCGGTAAAATAGCGAAAGGCCTCACTTTCCTGGTCTTCCTCCTCCGTCATGTCCATCATGGTGGGTTTGAGTTCTTCCTGCCGCAGCAACCAGTATTCCACTGCTGCTTCTTTGTAACTCTGGTAAAAATCAGCTGCCTGCAGGAACTGCCCGTCTGCTTCATAAAACCGGGCCAGTTGCAGATATATGTCACCATGAGAGGTAAGTCTGATCTTTCCTTCCAGCTGGTCACGCTGGCCGAGCTTCTGATGAAGCCTCCCTTCTATCGCTGCTTTTTCTTCCCGGCTGAGCTGGTCAAAACGCTGCATCTTTTCTTCAAATTCGCTACTGCTGATGGTGGGGGTAGCATCATAGCCTAGCGGCCTACCCATCCGCTCTATAGCATTGGCAGTAGCCTGTGCTTCAGCCGCCATTTCCCCTTTCATTTCTGCTGCTAAAATTGATGCTATTACACTTTTATCTTCACCCTCGAGCTGTTGAAAAAATGGGATATTGGTTGAATTGATGATATGCTCTTCATCAAACATTTTATCCAAAGTTCCATAACCGTCCTGTCCTTCCTCATCTGCTCCGGTAGTTTCTTGCATAAGGTCATTAATCCATTTGCCCTCTGGAATGGATTCTGCCGCCAAAACGGATTTTATTACATCCAAGGAACTGTTTTCATCCACCCCCTGCAACTGCCGAAGCAGGGGCACATAAGAAGAGATCAGTATATTATCCTCCATTTCCAGTAATTTATCCAGGGCTTCCTGGTTATCTATACCTGCCCCTTCTTCGGCAAACTGCATCATTTCGGCCAGGTCCTCTGCTCCCTTCTGCCCGAACATTTCACCAAACATTTCCATCATCATCTCTTCCTGCATTGCTTCTTCATCTCCTTCATACTTTTGAGAAATCTCCATGCCAGCAGCTATTTTGCGACTCATCTCCTGTGGGTCCAATATGGAGGCGCTACCCAATGCCCGAACGATAGGATCGTCAGACTCGCTGAGGCTTTCAGCCATACTGGCTCCGCTGAGCAGGGTAGTATACAACTGGGCATCCAGCCTGCGCTTGTAAAGCAGGTGCCGCATCAGGGAGTCTTCCGCGAGTTGTACGGCAGCAGCATTCATTTGCTGCCTGATCTGCCGGGCCTGCGCTTCCTGTTGCGTAAAATGATAACAGAACCACTGGTGATACTGGAGGTTGAGGTAGCGCAGACTTGTTTTTCCTTGTTTCAGGGCTACTTCATCCAATTGCTGTTCCAGTTCGGGCAAGGCCTTCCGGTACTCTCCGCCCATCATATAAAGCGTATGCAAATCCATGTCTCCGTCGAATATCTCCATCTCATCAGGCCACTCCATTACCTGCGCAAAGCTGACAGTAGGCAGGCACAGAATAATGGTACAAAAAAGCAAATTTTGCAGGATAGAGTTACTCATGGCAGTAGTGGTTTTGTAGTATTGGTTGGGCTGAGCGAAAAAGTCGCCTGTCCTGTGGTGAGCAGGTAAATCTTCTGGTTAGGCTCATACTCCAGGCTAAGTTCTTCCGGGTCAAAGTTACCATAAAGGCGCAGGGTGTCACCCAATTGATAATGCTGTTGGTACTCCTCATGGTCAGTAAAGATGAGGACCGGCATTTGCAGGCTGATGTTTTCGGGTACCGATCCCCGGGCGCCGTCGGGCAGGCTTACGGCCAGGTAACTAACTTCCGGTTCAGTGTTTTGGGTAAAGAAGAACAGCGCCGCAGCGAGTATTGCCAGGCCTACTGACGCAGCGATAGCATAATACCGGGACCTTCCCCGCAGGTTGATAACGTTGCTATCGGCTGTTGCCTTCTCGTCACTTTCAAAGATGATGTTTGTCTCCTTTTTCATCTCTTCCCGCTGGTCCTGCCGGATCATGGCAATCACCTTCCTTTGGATCTCTACTTCGTTCCTGAAGCTGTAGTCGTTTCTCATGCGCTCCTCTACCTCCCGCCTGAGCTTTTCAGGAAGGGCATCATCCAGGTAAAGGTCTATAATTTCTATTTTATTATGGTCATTGATCATGATACGAGTAGGGTTAGGTTTTTTTTGAGTCTTTTCATGCACTTAAACTTGGCCTGTTTAGCAGTATTTTCACTACTATAGCCCATCTCTACGTATAGATCTTTGAGTTTCTCTTTATGGTAGTAAAATGCTGCCAGCAGTTCCTTACAGGGGTATCCCAGTGACTGTATGGCAGTCCTGATCTGCTCATCGTCGGGCATTTTAGGTGCATCTTCAACAGCAGGACTCGTCTTCATCTCTCCAGAGAGGGCCTCCCTGGAGAGGGCCTCCCTGGAGAGGGCCACCCTGGATAGGGCTGTTTTTCTTTTTTGCTGTCGATGATGTTCAAGCCCTTTTCTTTCACAAACACTATAGAGGTAGGTGCTCACTTTGGCGTGCAGCGCAAACGCCTGATCCTGCAGCTTTTCGTACAGCAGAATCACACTTTCCTGGTAGATATCTTTGCTGTCCTCTTCGGATACTCCCAACTGTGCCAGGCGTTTTCTGCACATTGGATAATACTTTCTCAGTGCCCGGTATGCGCGGGAGTTTCGCTGCCGGAGCAACTGCAGCAATATAGCGTCGGTCATGTAGGTAGTGATAGATGGTTGTTTACTAAAAATAAAAAACCACTGCTTTCAATCAAATGAAAAAATG
>CAZFFW010000100.1:0-19181 GCA_964518125.1 uncultured Porifericola sp. | reverse complement strand
AAAGAGAGATATTATTGTGAATCAATGGTTTGAATAGCAGGCAGATTACACCATTACCACTGGCCGCCTTGAGGTCATTATTTTGCTAGCAAACGAGGTTTCCGATATGAATAATAGCAGGAATTACCAAAATTTATAATTACTAGCTGCTTGGCCCTTCTGGAAATATTCGGCGGTTGCGAGAATGAGAATGTCTTGCACGATCCCTTCGGTTAAAACGCCTGTCCGCTGATCAATAATTTGTATTGTCTTTTTCTTCTTTTCGCCTTAATAGCTGGTAACGATTTTCCTGGGCATGGTACTGGAAATAGGCTATCATCCCCCCTACTAGTGAGGAGATCAGCAGACGAGAAAGCAGTTGATGCCACTCCATTGCCGAGAATTGAAAATCAACTATCCACCAGTAGGTGATTAGAGCCCCGGGTATTCCCCATAAGAGAACCCCCGTCTTGAGGATATAAGCCCATTTATTTTCTCGTTTGTCTTGCCAGTACTGGCAGAAATCTTTGTCTTTATCCTCCATTAGCCGAAAGTTTTACATTGTATGCAGCTTATAGAATCAACCCTAAAATCACAAGTCACCCACCCGGGTCCAGATGGTGGAACGGCCTATGAGTGAAAACCCAACATAGCCCCTGATTTCCAGGGTATTATCGTTTTTCAGGCGCATCAGGCAGGAGTAGATGTTACCGCTTTCGGGATCGTAAATTTCTCCGCCCTCGTATTTTCCATTACCTTCGTATTGCAGTCCCCTCAGGATGTTAATCCCCTCCACCGGGCGGTTTCTCAGGGCTGGATCAGGATTTTCACTGTCCAGAATCACACTACCATCCTCATTTTTGATCAGCATGCTGATAACTTTTGCACAGTAGTCATTTTCACAGGGATACACCTCCACGATACCTTTCTTATCTTCGGTATACCAGCGACCTACGACTTCAGAAGCCTGTTGTGTGTAGGCAAAACCATTAATTAACAGGAATAAAACTGAAATAAAAAGCTTGGGGAACATATTCAGGATGGCAATTGGTTGAACTTCTTACACTTGCTTGTCAGTAAAAATAAAAGCTGCAATTTAGCGCGGCTGTTAACTATATAAGGCACTAAGTCAGGCTTCAGTATTTTATCAGTTGTAAACTAAAAGCAGGCTAACCTGGCCTTAAACCTCTATTTTACCATGCCGGAGAAGGAAATCCAATCTATCTATCAAATAATTGACGTGGCAGGGCAGGAGCTTTGGCTGTTACCGGAAAAGGCTATCTTCTGGAAAGAAAGCGCGATGCTGATCCTGACTGATCTGCACCTGGGCAAAGCAGGGCATTTCCGTAAAGCTGGCATTCCTATTCCAACTAGTGTACATGAAGCCGACCTGTTGAACCTGCAATCGCTCATAGACACTTACGCCCCGGAAAAAATACTGATGTTGGGCGACCTTTTTCACAGTGAGATCAACGAAGAGTGGAGCCAGTTCAGGAACTTCCTGGCACAGCATCATACATTGACATTTGTACTGGTGAAAGGCAACCATGACATACTACCGGGAGACGCTTACCGGGAACCAAACCTGCAGGTGCATGAAGAAGAATGGATTTGCGCCCCATTCCATTTCACCCACCATCCACCCGAAAAATACCCTTACCAGGACCTCTACAATATGTCGGGACATGTGCACCCCGGCTATCGCATTAGGGGTAAAGCAGGGCAGCATATCAAACTCCCCTGTTTCTTCTTCTCACCCAATGGCGCAGTGCTTCCTGCTTTTGGGAAGTTTACCGGCTGTGTACACGTACCGAAGAAAAAACATGATCGGGTATATGCAATCGTCCCCGGACCAAACCAATCTGCCAAGGTCATTCAGATCAACCATTAAATCTGGAAAATTTGAAGGCCCAGCTTTGCCGATTAGCGGTGAAAAGTTAATTTTCGCCTATGCGATATTTTATCTTCTTGCTCATTTTTGGCTGTACCAGCCTGCATGCACAGCAGTCACAGCTCATCCGAACCTATGATGCCCCGGAGGCCGGCCAGGCAGTAGCGGTAGATGCAACGCACTTTTATGCCATAGACAATACGGTGATTGCTAAATACCAAAAGTCGGATGGTGCCAAAGTAGCCGAATGGCGTGAAACGGAAGGGATTGTCAAACACCTGAACAGCGGCATTGTGCTGGACGGACTTTTGTACTGCGCCAACTCCAACTATCCGGACTCGCCCATGGCCAGTTCTATAGAGATTTTCAACACAGCAGACATGTCGCACCATACCTCTGTTAGTTTGGGCATTTTTATCGGTTCAGCCACCTGGATAGACCGCCATGATGATGGCTGGTGGATAGGTTTTGCGCATTATTCAGCCAGAGGCTCCAGTGAGGGGAAAGACAACCGATGGACCAGTGTCGTCAGCTTTAACGATGACTGGCAAAGACAGCAAGCTTGGGTTTTTCCTGACGAACTGATTCAAAAGTTTAGTCCCAGCAGCAATTCCGGAGCTGCCTGGGGTGATGATGGCCGGCTCTACTGTACCGGGCATGATGCGCCGGAAGTGTACGTAATGGATTTACCGCAACGAGGCTACACCCTCAGCCATCTGCAGACCTTCAGTGTACCTTTTGAAGGGCAGGGTATCGCCTGGGATAAACAGGAAAAACTGCTTTACGGCATTTCCCGGAAAAAGCGACAGGTATTGGTAGTCAAACTCCCCTGATAACAGGAATTATATCCCCTTTGACCAACCAGTCGGTATCTTTCGTGTTTAAAGCTTATGAAACAGGCAAAAGACACCATCGTCAGGACATTTGATGCTTACGGTAATTTCCCTAATAATCCCAGGCTTCCGCTCATTCTCTACCGGCAGGCCATCAGGCTTGAAGAAGGCGATGCTTCAGCGGTTGAGAGCTGCTTTGAGCAGCACGGTTGGGGTAACAGCTGGCGGAATGGCATCTATACCTACCACCATTACCACAGCACTGCGCATGAAGTACTGGGCATATACCGCGGCAAAGCAAAGGTACAGTTGGGTGGCCCAGAAGGACTAAAAGTAGAACTGAGTGCAGGAGATGTTGTCATCATCCCCGCCGGTGTTGCGCACAAAAATCTGGATGCTTCCGCTGACTTCGCCTGTGTTGGCGCTTACCCTCCAGGGCAAAACTTTGATATGAATTATGGAAAAGAAGGCGAAAGACCTCAGGCAGACAAACAGATTGCCCAGCTTGCGCTTCCTGATACCGACCCAGTATTCGGAAAGGATGGGCTGGTTTTACAGGAATGGCAGTAAATACCCCCTGGGCCATCCAACAATTTAGCCTCAGGGAGCTTTTTCTTTAAGCAGAGACTACCGATATCGGTATTTTTTAACCTAATCACCAGTATGACGCAGGCACTTTTATTAGCCTTTGGAATCGTTATTATTTTTCTGGTAATCCTGGATATTGCAGAAACCACACTTTCTCCCCGGGGTGCCGGCATACTCACCAAACATATCATCAGCGGTACCTGGCGGCTGGCTTTGTACCTGAGCGGGCGCAACGGTTCGCAGCAGTTGCTGGATTACGTCACGGTTTTTATTTCTATAAGCATGCTTACCCTCTGGATAGCCCTGCTCTGGATGGGAAACTCCCTGATCCTTATTTCTGATTTTGACTCGGTTATCACTACGGCCCGGGTACCAGCTTCTACGATTGATAAAGTATATTTTGCCGGATATGTGCTCTCTACGCTGGGTAACGGCAGCCTTATTCCCGGCTCAGAGTTCTGGAAAATCTATACAGCACTACTATCATTCACCGGCCTGCTGCTGATCACCATCGGCATTACTTACCTGGTACCCCTGCTGCAGGCTGAGATACAGCGCAGAAACCTTTGCCTGCACATAGCATCACTGGGTACTTCTCCGGAGGATTTCCTGATCAGCAACTGGAACGGGAAAGACTTCAGCCGGCTTAATGGTCACATTGACGATCTGCGAAAAGAAATCTCATACCTGGGGCAAAATCACCGGGCTTATCCCCTGCTTCATCATTCCCACAGCCACATCAAACAAAAATCTACGCCCATTACGATGAGCATTCTGGATGAGGCACTGACCATCATGATCTACTGCCTGCCCGACAATACCTGGCCCAATGCGTCTTCCCTGAAAGCTTTGCGCAGTGCCGTCACTTCTTACCTGTCTACCCTCAACAACGCATTTATTCAGCCATCAGAAGATGCCCCGGAACAACCGGACTATGGCCACCTGATAAAAGCCGGCCTTCCGGTAACGGAGGATAAAGAAAAAATCTTTGACTGCTATAAATCAAATGCTCCACGCAGAAAATTGCTGCTGGGACTGCTGCATACCGATGGGTGGCAATGGTCTGACCTGCAGCTCCGTTCCTTTCAGATCTACGAAACTTAAAGATCCGATGAATTTTTCCTTACACTAAAGAATATTAGGGTTGATCTCGTAAGATATCCATCATCCTCTTCTGTGAAGCGGATGGTTGAGAAAGGCGATTGTATCGCCACCTGAGCGGATACAAAAATGGTGTTTAACATTCCCATGAACTCTGTGCAGCGAATTATTAAACCAACCGTAATAAAGATTACTGGTTATTGCTGGTTTTTAATTGTCAAACAAGAGAAATTTTACCCTGCGGCTGCCTGAGGATTAGCTGAAAAGCTTTAGGGTTTACCTGGCTGTCATTCTTAACGGCGGTATACTGCTGATATGGCTGGCCCTTCCTGTGGTGCAATTATCCATCTTTTTGCTGGTTGAGAGAAAATGGCACCTTTTCAAACTGGCTGATCATTGTTGCACCCTGGGAAATAGTGTTGCTATTATACTGTTACAAATATTGCCCGGAATATGCAGCATCAGTCCTTTTTTGAAACATTTTTCCGGGAAGATGGATATATTCCTGCTAGCATGGTATGTCCGGTGGGAGTAGCAGCTATTTTTTATAGTATGGATTTTATCACAGACACTCACTGCGAACTGGTATGGGAACTAGCCAGCTTTGTGGTTTTTTTCTCTACCCTGGTCTATAGAGTCATTGGTTTAACTCTGCCAAAATGGTATTACAAGAATTCGCCATAGAGTTCCTGATATTTGAGTAAGGCCGAATTTATGTATCTTTGGAACGTGAAAATGCTTTTTTAAAAGACTTTAACTTTTTAAACCTTGAGAAACCCCGATCAGTCACCACTGGAAAGACTCCTAACCCACGTCAAGGAATACCTGAACGCCCAAAAAAATCTTCTGCTGACCACCGTCTCCAAAAAAGGAGGCGACGCAGTATATGTCCTGGTTTTAGCCATTACCCTGTTTATGATAGGCTGGTTCTTTCTGCTGATTTTCAGTATGGGCCTGGCTTTTGGCATCGGGGCTTTGCTGGAAAGCACCTTCTGGGGCTTTATGATCGTAGCAGCGCTCTACCTGCTGGCAGGCGTACTGGTCTGGACCAACCGAGACCGAATGTTAAGAACCCCTATCGTCCTGTCTTTCCTGAAATTTGTTGATACCCAAAAAGAAGAAGCGCATGAGTAAGAGTCGTAGCGAACAAAAATATGAGTCACTGAAAGCCCATTATAAGGCTGAAGCTGCAATTAAGGAAAAAGAGCTCCACATGGATTTGCTGGCAGTAAGGCACGAATATGTACCGCATCATCTGAAAAGAAAGTTCCTGACCGGACTGGGTGTTTTTGGTGGAGTGTACCTGCTGGAGAAAATAATTTTTGGCAAGCGGATTCCCCGAATCATCCGTTTTACCACCGCATTATCTTCAACTGTTTTTGCACCAAAAGTGTACCGTATCCTGAGTGATAAGCTACTTTCAGTTGGAGAACTAGACCCCATAGAAATGGAAATGCTGGAAGACCAGCGGCTGGTGGCCGAGACAGAAGCAGCTTATCCCGAGCAGGCTCCTGAGGAAAGTCATTTTAACACGGAAACCGAGGGGGAGGTGGCCGATGGTATAGCACCACCCTTACCTCCCGTAGGCCCTCCTTCCGGTACCGAAACTGATGATCAGGAAAATAAACCGGGGATGAGCAGTACCTGATAAATTTCCCCGCTTAGCAGGATCAGGCATTGAGGTAGACTTCCCAGGGATGGGTAAAATGAACCAGCATATCAGGGCTCAGCATGGAATACCCATCATCGGCTTCCGGATCTGACTTGAAAGTGCTGTATTGGGTGAGTGCCCGAATTTTTTTCTCCAGTACCGGCTTGGTATCAAGTCTCCAGGGCGTCACCTCCCCCATGATGGGCAGATGCTGTTCCTCGGCATTATTCCAGGCCCAAATGGAATACTCAATCATATTGGCATCAAACTGCTCTTCTTCCACCGCACGATTGATAATCTGCCATGATGCCTGATGATCTTTATGTGGATCTCTTCTCCAGGGCAGCAGCAGCGTGTCGGGCTTCAGGTCAGCTATTTTGTTTCGGCAAAGCCGCACTACCTCATCAAAACCTGGCTGCTCGGCGTAGGGTATCATGTTATCTTTTACATCCAGGAAGGTAATGGAATCATTACTAACCCCCAGAACTGAAAGGGCACGTTCGGTTTCTATTTTCCTGATTTCCCTGGCCCTTTGGGCTGGCATATCTACGGAAGATGCAGCAGCGCCATCACTGACAACCAGCACATGGACCCGATAGCCCATCTGCCGAAGCAGGGCAATAGCCCCACCACAGCCCAAAGTTTCATCATCGGGATGCGGTGCTACAACCAGTGTGGTGGCCCATTTGTACACTTCAGAGGACGGGTATACCGACATGGTATCAAAGGAATTTCTGGTGATTCTTTGTCCGGAAATCATTGCGTTTTTGTTTTGGCGTTTGTGAAAAGGTTAAAAAATATGCTGAAGGTAAACAGTGCACAGCAAAAGCATTGCACTTGGTTTTGTCGGATGAAGTACGCTGGATTATTCCTCTTAAGGTCTGCCTGATATTCCAGAGTAAAAGTAAAATTAACCGGAAAAAGTATTCTCCGGAATATGCTTTACCTTTTCAAAAAGAGTATCACAAAAGGGATAAGCATTTATTTAAGGAAAAAATCAAAAAAAAATGAAGTACAATTCAAGTACTTCATTTATAAGTTAGCACAAAAATTTACTTATCAAAAAGGTATTCGGATAAATTGTTTGATCAAAGAAGAATTAATGGCAATTAACAATAAATAGTATCTTTCGTATCAGCTATCTTCACGAAGTATCATTTTGCGCAGTAGATTCAGTAGCGCCACTTCAGTCAGTTGTATGTTGAGCATTCGGTCTTTGGTCAGCTGCAGCTTATGGCTTCGCACTGTCTGCTCATCAGCTACCGCAATCCAGATCGTACCGACCGGTTTTTCTGGCGTACCACCTCCGGGCCCGGCAATGCCGCTGGTGGCCAGGCCATAGTCAGCCTTCAGCAGCTCTCGCACATTTGCTGCCATCTCTGTCACCGTTTCCTGACTGACTGCACCATGATCCTTCAAAGTCTCCCCTGATACACCCAGTACTTCTTCTTTGAGAATATTATGGTAGGGAACCAACGCACCCTGAAAATAAGCCGAACTGCCGGCCATACTGGTCAGGCTATGGGCGATAAAACCACCACTACAGCTTTCGGCCAGGGCTACCGTTTTGCCTGCTTCCATCAGCATATTCGCTATTGCCACTTCCAGGCTGATGTCTCCCAGCCCAAAAACGTACTTACTGATCAATGGAAGCACTTTAGCCACCTGTTCATCTACCTGAGCGCGCAAACTTTGCTGGTCCTCACCCAGCCCGGTGAGCCGGAGCTTTACCTTACCGAAACTTGGCAGGTAAGCCAGCCTGATATGTTCCGGTAGTTGGTCTTCCCATTCTGCGATCATATCAGACAGCCAGGATTCACCTATTCCTACCGTCTGAATCATCTGGTGTACGATCACCGGCAGCATAAAGTGGCTTCTCAGCCTGGGCAGAATCTCCTCTTCCATAATGCACTTCATTTCGTAGGGTACGCCCGGCATAGAAACAAAGATTGTATGATCCCTTTCAAACCACATCGCCGGAGCCGTACCCATACTGTTTCGGATCATGGTACAGGCAGCGGGAAGGTCAGCCTGTTTCTCATTGGTAGGCGTTATTTGCCGCCCCCTGCTCTCAAAAAGCGCGGTGATATGGGCCAGCGCTTCTTCATTTCTTACCAGGGTGGTACCAAAATATTCAGCCAGCGTATGTTTGGTGATATCATCTTTGGTAGGCCCAAGTCCGCCCGTAATCAGCACGATATCCGCCCTGTCCTGCGCCTCCTGCAGGGCATTCAGAATCTCCTGCTTCTGGTCACCGATGGATATTTTACGTTTGATCCTGATACCGATTTCGTTCAGCTTCTGCCCTATCCACTGGGTATTGGTATCCAGGGTTTGTCCGTATAGTATTTCATCACCAATGGTGATCACTTCGGCATAAACATTTTTCATCTAAGAAGATTGGGTTAAGAGTGGAATACAATTTGACATCAAGCAATATATGAAGCAATTAAGATTTAGACATATACGGAATCATTTCAGAAAGTTTTTGTTTCTGATCCTTTTCGCTCCCCTGCTGAGCTTTACATCCTGCGATATTCTGACTGGGATATTAAATGACTATGGTGCTACCGGCACCGGTCTGAGCAACTCTGAAATCACCCAGGGGCTAAAAGAAGCGCTTAAGGAAGGCGCCCGCTTTGCCAGTAACAGTGCCTCACAACGGAACGGCTTTCTTGATAACCCAGTCGTAGACATTCGCATTCTGCTCCCGCCCGAACTCCGCAAGGTAGAGCGTAACATCCGAAGAGTACCCATCCTGGGAGATAAGCTGGTAGATGACCTGGTTGAATCCATGAACCGGGGTGCAGAAAAGGCTGCCAGCGAAGCGGCACCGATCTTTGTCAATGCCATTACTTCCATGACCATTGCTGATGCAGCCAACATTCTGAGAGGAGACAGCACCGCAGCCACCGAATACCTTCGCAGGACTACTTACAACCAACTGGAGACAAAATTTGAACCCATCATTGGAGATGCACTGGGGGATGTTGGTGCCAGCAGAATTTATAACAACCTCAAAGGTGGCATAGAAAGATATAATGACACGCCCCTCGTCAACAAACTGGATGTCAACGTCAGAGAATTACCCGAACTGGAAGATTACGCCACAGAAATGGCGCTAAACGGCTTATTCAGACTAGTAGCCCTGGAGGAAAAGAAAATCAGGGATAATCCGTATGCCTACGGACAGGCCATTATCCAGAGGGTGTTTGGCAGCCTTAAAAACAACGATCAGTCATCTGACTCAAACTGGTACTGATCATACGCATTGCGCAGTTCCCGCAGGGCTAACTGATCGCCCTGCTGCTGCGCCACGGTGATGCCTTTCTCAAAAGTAGCTACTGCCTCTTCATCCATGCCCAGGTCCAGGTAAAGATGCGCTGCATGGTAGTAGGTGGGCACATAAGCCGGCTTTTTCCGCAACAACAATTCATAATACTCCCTTGCCTTATCAATATCCGTTTTAAGGTATTCGGTAGCTACAGCATAAATTGTAAAAGCATCATCAGGATCTTCTTCCAGAAAGGCCAAAAGTTGTTGTAAACGCTGCTCACTCATTGTTTTTGTGGTTTTTATTTCTTCGATTATTACGTAACTTCACGCCATATTTCTGGTTAGATAAGTATTGATAGCTCAGGTATAATTTTTTTTATGAAAATACTAGTTTGTATAACACACGTTCCCGATACCACTTCAAAAATAGCTTTTACAGACAACAATACGAAGTTTGATACAACGGGAGTACAATTTATCATTGGCCCATACGATGACTATGCCCTGGCCCGAGGAGTAGAACTGAAGGAGCAGCATGGCGGCACCGTCACTATTCTGAACGTAGGTACGGCAGATACCGAACCCACCATCCGGAAAGGACTGGCTATTGGTGCAGATGATGCCATACGCATCAATGCCGAGCCGGCAGATGCCTTTTTTGTCGCCAAACAGATTGCCGCAGTGGTTAAAGATGGTCAGTATGATCTGGTACTGATGGGCAGAGAATCCATTGATTATAATGGCGGACAGGTCCACGGTATGGTGGGTGAACTGGTAGGTATGCCATCCATTTCGCCAGTCATGCAACTGGATATAGAAGGTGATACTGCCAAACTTGCCCGTGAGATAGAAGGCGGAAAGGAGTATCTGGAGGCCAAGCTTCCGTTGATCCTTGGATGCCAGGAACCTATCGCTGAATGGAAAATACCCAATATGCGGGGTATCATGACTGCCCGTAAAAAGCCCCTGGAGGTGAAAGAAGCGGCTAGTGATGAGCAGAAAACCACCACAGTAGGTTATGAACTTCCTCCGGCCAAAGGTGCGGTCAAAATGATCTCTCCTGACAATCTGGATGAACTCGTCAAAGCATTGAAGAATGATGTCAATGTAATCTGAATTTTTTCCACGTTAACCCTATTCAAATGGCAATATTAGTTTTTGTAGAAAATGCCGACGGCGAGGTTAAGAAAAGCTCGCAGGAAGCTATATCATATGCTGCCGCCCTGGCAGAAAAAGTTAAAGAGACTGAAGTAGTAGCACTTTCGCTGGGTACAGGAGCCTCCGAAGCCAGCCTCAGTGCGCTGGGAAAAAACGGGGCAACCAAAGTGCTGCATGTGTCCAAAGAAGCGCTTAATCAGGGCGTTATCCAGGCTTATGCGTCCGTTATTGCGCAGGCAATGCAACATACCGGGGCCAAATACCTGGTACTGGCAAAATCATCTCTGGGTGATCCGGTGGCTGCCCGGGTAGCAGTAAAACTGGATGCCGCACTAGCCTCTAATGTGGCCGCTCTTCCTGATACAGCCGATGGTTTCAGGGTAAAGCGCAGCATCTATACCGGTAAGGCTTTTGTCTGGATGACCATGAACAGTGAGCATAAGATTATCGCCATCAAAAAAAATGCTGTTGAGATCACAGAGGACGGTGATGAAGCAGTAGTTGAAAGCATGGAAGTCAATCTTGAAGAAAGTGATTTTGACGCTAAAATAACCAAAACCGAAAAAGCCGAAGGTGAAGTACTGCTGCCAGAAGCTGACATCGTCGTATCCGGTGGCAGAGGCCTCAAAGGCCCTGAAAATTGGGGAATGATTGAAGACCTGGCCAAAACGCTGGGTGCGGCTACCGGTTGCAGCAAACCTGTCTCTGATATGGACTGGCGCCCCCATCACGAACACGTAGGGCAGACCGGGGTAAAAGTAAGTCCTACCCTGTATGTGGCAGTAGGAATTTCGGGTGCCATTCAGCACCTGGCTGGTGTTAATTCTTCTAAACATATTGTAGTCATCAATCAGGACCCGGAAGCACCTTTTTTTAAGGCAGCTGATTATGGTATTGTAGGTGATGCCTTTGACATTGTACCAAAACTAACCGAGGCAATAAAGGCTTCTAAATAAACCAGCAACCTATTGTGGATAAAATTGAATTAGAAATATTAGGACTTTCTTCCAGTCAGTCTCAGTCTGGATCTTTTGCACTTGTGCTGGGCGAAACGGTAGGCAATCGCCGCCTGCCCATCATTATAGGTATGTTTGAGGCGCAGGCAATCGCTATAGAGATTGAAAAGATTGTCCCTAACCGGCCCATGACCCACGATCTCTTCAAGTCTTTTGCGAGTAGCTTCAATTTCTCGGTAGAAGAGATTGTCATTTCTGACTTGAAAGAGGGTGTATTTTTTGCAAAAATCGTCTGCAGCAATAGCGGAAGAACCATTGAAATAGATGCCCGTCCATCAGATGCCATTGCCATCGGGCTCAGGTTCAATGTTCCAATCTTTACCTTTGAAAGCGTTCTTTCCGAAGCAGGTATTGTGCTTACCGAAGAAGAAACAGAAAAAGAAGGAAGCCCTGCCGAACAGCAGCAGGCATACAAATCCAACAAACCATTCAAAGAGCAACTGAAAGATCTTTCCTCCGACCGTCTGCAGTCTTTACTGGATGAAGCATTGAAGAATGAGGATTATGAAAAAGCGGCCCAGATACGTGATGAGATGAACCGGAGAAATTAAACCCTATAATTTTTCTAACCTAAAAACCTCCTCTATTGCTGCAGGAGGTTTTTTTGTTGTTGAATTAGTTTTAGTTTTGGGCCTGCATGGAATACATACGCGGAATTATCGGTATTGCCGTCTTGGTGGCAATTGCATTTCTTTTATCCAGAAACAGGAAGGCAATCAACTGGCGGCTGGTAAGCACCGGTATTTTCCTGCAGTTCCTGGCAGGCTTTCTCATCCTGAGGGTTCCTTTCGTAGCTGGTATTTTTGACACCGTAAGTGAGGGTTTTGTCAAATTCCTGAGCTTCTCAGAAGCCGGCGCTGAATTCCTGTTTGGCGGCCTGGTAGATGAATCATCCTTTGGGTTCATCTTTGCTTTTCAGGTGCTGCCTACCATTATCTTTTTCTCTACTGTATCAGCAGGCTTATACTACCTCGGTATACTACAAAAAATTGTTTATGGTATCGCCTGGGTGATGGCCCGTACCATGCGGCTTTCGGGTGCGGAAAGCCTTTCAGCAGCCGGTAATATCTTCCTGGGCCAGACGGAGGCCCCCCTGCTGGTACGTCCATACATCCCCAGCATGACCTATTCTGAGCTGATGTGCCTCATGACGGGCGGCATGGCCACCATCGCTGGTGGGGTGCTGGCCGGTTACGTAGCCTTTCTGGGAGGCGATGATCCGGCAGAACGCACCCGCTTTGCCGCTTATCTGCTCAGCGCTTCCATCATGAACGCCCCCGCGGCCATCGTAATCGCCAAAATGATCATCCCTGAAGCCAAACCTGAGGATATCAATTCTGAACTCAAAGTCAGTGAAGAGAGCCTGGGCGTTAACCTGATTGACGCACTCTCACGGGGTGCTGCAGATGGACTCAGACTGGCCGTAAATGTCGGGGGTATGTTGCTGGCATTTATTGCGGTCATCGCCGCCCTGAACTTCATTTTAAGAGACCTTATCGGGGACTTTACCCAGCTCAATGCTTTTGTAATCTCCTCAACCGGAGGTGAATTTGACGGCTTTTCTCTGGAATATATACTGGGCCAGGTCTTTCGCCTTTTTGCTTTTGTCATGGGCGTTGACTGGAGCGAAACCCTGCAGGTAGGTAGCCTGCTGGGCCAGAAAACAGTAATCAACGAATTTGTCGCCTATCTGAGCATGTCTGAAATGAAGGCCCAGAATATGCTGGGTGGTAAAGCCCTGATCGTCGCTACTTACGCCCTCTGTGGATTCTCTAACTTTAGCTCCATCGCTATTCAGATTGGTGGTATTGGGAGCATCGCCCCAAACCAGCAGGGAAATTTATCCAGGCTGGGTTTGTGGGCCCTGTTGGCCGCTACCATTGCCTGCATGATGACCGGGACCATAGCCGGAATGCTGGTCAATATCCAACCCTAAAATCCTGATTTTTAATAACATAGCCGGTATACTGACTGTTGAAATAACAGAAAGCAATTATTTTTTTAACTAAAAAGAGTATACGTTATGAGTTTTAATATCAACAAATTTGCACAGGAAGGATTTACCTTCATTCATGAGCTAAGCGATGAACTCGGACATCCGGGCGAGGATGAGGCTACCTCACGACTGCTCAGGTCCGTGCTGCATGTGCTCAGGGACCGAATTACGATAAGCGAGAACCTTGATGTACTGGCACAATTACCGATGTTTCTGAAAGCTGTTTATGTGGAGCAATGGAAATACCGGGAGAAGCCGCTCAAGTTTGAAACCATGGAAGAGTTTTGTGCCCGCGTGAAAGAGGAGCAGGCCGGTATGGGCGAAAAAGATTTTCAGTGGAATGAGTCTACCGAAGAATTGATCCTTAGAACTTTTTCTGCCCTTAAAAAATACCTGAGCGAAGGAGCAGCCAAACACGTACTGGATCAGATGCCTAAGGAAATCAAAGAAAGGCTTGAACCTGAATTCAGCAGCTGATCAGCAAGTAAACATCAAACAGACCGGCTTCTCAGCCGGTTTTTTTTGTAAAAATTCATGGTATGCGGGAAAATTTACGGCGAAAATGGTCATTCAGGATTAATGGGCAGAAACATATCCTGATCAAGCGTAAGGAGGAGAAGGAAACACATGTACTCATGAAAATATTTCTTGCCAAATTATACGCAGGCCGGTATGATGATATTAAAATTGAAGTCAGACTGGGAAAGGAAAAAAGGTATAAACCAGATCTTATCGCTGTCAACTACCTGTCTGAGCCCCTCTTTTGGGGTGAATGTGGAGAAGTAGGCATAGAAAAAATCCGTAAGCTGCTCAGCCGCTACCGCGAAACCCACTTTTGTTTTGCCAAATGGAATATCCCCTCCCACCCTTTTGAAAAACTGCTATCGCAAAGTCTGGCAGCAATCGGAAAGAAACGCAATGCCCCGGTAGATTTTATCAATTTCTCAGAAGAACAGCGAGAAAAGATCGCTGAAAATGGTGAGATACTGATCAACTGGGAAGATGTCTACTGCAGAAGATGGTCATGAAACTAAAGCAATACCTAGACATTATACTTTTTGTTTCTAACGACCCAGAATAGGTTACCAAAAGAATTCCATTTACCAGTAACTATAGAATCTCATAATAGCCCAGTCCCATGATTCAAAAACAGGGATGAAGTTTCTATATTTGCAGCTCATAGTTCACAAATAAGAAACACTGCCCAATGAGCGACACGATTACTGCAAGCAAGCAACTTAACCAGTTTATTCATGAACTCCGCTGGAGGGGCATGATCCACGATATGATACCCGGCACTGAAGAGCAACTGGGTAAGGAAATGACCACTGCTTATATTGGATTTGACCCTACAGCCAGGTCACTGCACATAGGTAACCTGGCAACCATTATGTTGCTGAAGCATCTGCAACTGGCTGGTCATAAGCCGGTAGCCCTGGTAGGCGGCGCCACAGGTATGATTGGCGACCCTTCCGGTAAATCGGCTGAAAGAAACCTGCTGGACGTGGATACGCTCAGGGAAAACCAGGAGGGTATCAAAAAACAGCTGGCAAAATTTCTTGATTTTGGTGAGGCAGAAAACTCAGCCGAGATCGTCAATAACTTTGACTGGTTTTCCGGTATTGGATTCCTTGATTTTCTCAGGGATGCCGGTAAGCACCTCACCATCAACTATATGATTGCCAAAGATTCGGTGAAAAAAAGGCTGGAAACCGGTCTTTCGTTTACAGAATTTTCCTACCAGCTGCTACAGGGTTATGATTTTTATCATTTGTACAAAAACAAAGGCGTAAAACTTCAGATGGGTGGATCTGATCAGTGGGGAAATATCACTACCGGTACAGAGTTTATTCGCCGTAAAGATGGTGGCGATGCCTTTGCCCTGACCACTCCCCTGGTAACCAAAGCTGACGGCAGCAAATTTGGTAAGTCTGAGCAGGGTAATGTATGGCTGGATCCGGATTTCACCTCGCCTTACAAATTTTACCAATTCTGGCTAAACGTCTCTGACGAAGACTTGCCACGGCTACTACGGGTATTTACGCTCTTTTCGGAAGAAAAAGTGAAAGCGCTGGAGAGCCTTCCTAATCCAAACGAAGCAAAGCGCGAGCTAGCCCGGGATTTGACAATCAGGGTCCATTCTGAAGAGGAGTACGAAAAAGCGGTACAAGCCTCAAATATTCTTTTCGGTAAGTCTACCCTTGATGACCTTCAGTCAATAGACGAGAAGACGCTCCTGGAAGTATTTGAGGGAGTTCCCCAACAAGAAATCAGCAGTGCTGACTATGCGTCGGCAGAAAGTGTGGTAGATCTGCTAGCCGACAAAGCCCATGACCTGGTCTTCAGTTCCAAAGGGGAAGCCCGCCGCATGATCAAACAGGGAGGTGTGAGCATCAATAAAATCAAAATTGAAAATGAAGGAGACAAGGTAGACTTTAAATTGCTGCAAGGTAAATACCTGGTGGTGCAGAGGGGTAAGAAAAATTATTACCTGCTGACAGTCAACAACTAATGCCGGATATTGAAATCATCAAACTAAGCGGCCCTGATATTAAAAGCTATCTGGAACAACTGGCCAAGCTCCGTATAGAGGTTTTCAGGGAGTTTCCCTACCTCTATGACGGAGACCATGCTTATGAGTTGGAGTACCTTCAAAGGTACGTAGAGGCTAAAGATGCGGCGGTTTTTCTGGCCATAGAAGGAGAAAAAGTGGTAGGCGCATCTACCTGCCTGCCCCTTACGCAGGAAATTGATGCAATCAGGCTACCCATGACTTCAACTGATTTTCCGGAAAATGCCATCCTATATCTGGGTGAGTCGGTGCTGCTTTCACCGTATCGCGGTCGTGGAATAGGACTGGAATTTTTCCGTCTGAGAGAAGCACATGCCAGGGACCTGGACAAAGCTTACTGCTGTTTTTGCGCAGTGGATAGACCCGAAAATCATCCCCTAAAACCAAAAGCTTACAGAAATCTGCACGCATTCTGGAAAAAAAGGGGTTACTCTCCCCTACCGGGTATCAAAACACAGCTGAAGTGGAAAGATGTGAACCAGGATCAGGAAACCTCTAAAAGTCTCATGTTCTGGATCAAAGCACTTGATGAGGCTTAAAGCACGCCATTTTCAGGATATCGGGCAGTCTTGGTACGGTAAAAAGCTTTGATCTCCTCCACATCTTTATCCATATCACCGGTAGGATAAAAAACAGCCCCTACACCTGCTTCCTTTTCCTTATAGTCAAGAAAACCCAGTACGATGGGAACATTTGCTTTCTGCGCGGTGACATAAAAGCCCGACTTCCAACGCGGGGCATACTTGCGGGTACCTTCCGGCGTAACCAGGATGATAAGATGATCACGCTCATCAAATAACTCAACCATTTTATCCACCATACTGCTACGCCTGCTGATGCCTTTGGGGTTACGATCAATGGGGATGGCGCCCAGAGGATTCAGGATCAGGCTTAGGGGGAAGCGTACCCATTCTTTCTTGATTGTAAATTTGACCGGTACTCTCAGAATGTACAATGCTGCCCTAGCAATGATAAAATCCCAGTTACTGGAATGGGGTGCTGCCACCATCACGGCTTTTTTGATGTCAGTTGGAATATCTGAGCTGGCTTTCCAGCCGATTAATTTGAAAATGATGATTGAAATAATTCTGAGCATGCTATAAGAAGGTAGTTTAAGCTGTTTTCGTATCTCCGGCCAGCAATCCAATGATATCCGCCTCCCGGCTTTTGGCATATTCATACCCGATTTCATAGATTTCAGCAGCCTTGTTCATATCAAACACCTTAATTTTTTTTAATCCGGGTGGTTCAAGAAAAAGATCACAGTCTTTTACATGATTATAACTGTTGCTGTTAATGGCGAGCAGAAAAGTCCTCTCGAACATGGTTTTCACATTTCCTACACGAAAAGTATCGTCAACCGGATTACTATGGCACCCGATAACTTTATCGCATTGATGCAGAAGCGGCTGGGTAGGAAAGTTATTCAGGATACCACCATCCACATACCATTCCCCATCAATTTTTACCGGATCAAAAATGACGGGAATACAGGAAGAGGCCATCAGCGGTCTGACAAGCTCGCCGTGGGTAAAATATATGGTTTTACCCTTACAAAGATCGGTAGCGGCAAC
Organism: uncultured Porifericola sp.; assembly: GCA_964518125.1. Lineage (GTDB taxonomy): Bacteria > Bacteroidota > Bacteroidia > Cytophagales > Cyclobacteriaceae > Catalinimonas. The sequence continues at coordinate 1,546 of CAZFFW010000100.1, read as the reverse complement.
AGTAAGGGGGATTTTCAGTGCGGCAAAATCGTCCTGCTTAAGGTACTTTCTGAAAAGCGTTTCCGCTGCTTCCATCCGCAGCAGACCAGTTTTACTGATGGCAGGCTTGATCAGTTTAAACAGTTTAATTTCCCGGACTATTTCCAGTATTTCTTCTGGACTGTAACCATAAGCGTACAATGCGCCGGCGATAGCGCCAGAGCTACTGCCGGAAATAGCGCTGATCGGTACCTGCAAATCTTCCAGAAACCTGATGATTCCCAGGTGGGCAATACCTCTGGATCCTCCTCCTGACAGTACCAAACCTATTTTCATGAAAATTACCTTTGCGTGTTACTTAATTAACGACACCCATACTGGTAAATTTTTCAATACGCTGGTTAATACGTTTTTCCGGGCTGGTTTTTTTCAGCTGTTTGAGATGATCAAGGATATGTTTTTTAAGTGTTGCACTTTGCTTTTTCAGGTCAGTATGTGCTCCACCCAGGGGTTCTTCAATAATGCCATCTACCAGCTTGAAATGATACATATCCTCAGCAGTCAGCCTGAGAGCTTCAGCAGCCTGTTCTTTATATTCCCAGCTTCTCCAGAGGATAGAGGAGCACGATTCGGGTGAAATGACAGAATACCAGGTATTTTCCAGCATCAGCACCTTATCACCAATCGCAATACCCAATGCACCGCCAGAGGCACCTTCACCGATGATGATACAGATAACAGGAACTTTAAGCATGAACATCTCGCGCAGGTTACGGGCTATGGCTTCTCCCTGACCTCTTTCTTCAGCCTCAATACCTGGATAAGCACCGGGAGTGTCAATAAGGGTAACTATAGGTTTGTTGAACTTTTCTGCCAGTTTCATCAGACGGAGGGCTTTGCGATAACCTTCAGGATTGGCCATTCCAAAATTACGGATTTGCCTCTGCTTGGTATTACGTCCTTTCTGTTGTCCGATGAACATGATGGTCTGACCATCAACACTACCCAGGCCTCCGACCATGGCTTTGTCATCACTGACTGTTCGGTCACCATGTAGTTCAATAAAATCTGAACAGAGCTCATAAATATAATCCAGGGCATAAGGGCGGTCGCCGTGGCGGGACAGCTGTACTCTTTGCCAGCGGGTCAGGTTCTGGAACGTTTCTTTTTTCAGGGTATATATTTTTTCTTCCAAGGACTTTACCGCCTGCGAAACATCCACCCCACTTTCTTCAGCCATCTGTTTCATATCGGCCAGCTTATTTTCAAGTTCCACGATGGGCTTTTCAAATTCTAATAGCATAGGTACTATGGTTGATGGGCAAAACTAATTCTTATTGCACTATTTACCAAAAGTATTCAGTCTCTGGAGGAGGAGAAGCATTTTCAGGAGATTTTTCAAAATAAATTCAGTGGGGGTATTGTATTTATTAACCTAGGTTCTATCTTTGCAACACCAAAACGGATAAGGGATTTCAAATCCTGAAACGTTTTAGGGTCTGGTAGTTCAGTTGGTTAGAATGCCTGCCTGTCACGCAGGAGGTCGCGGGTTCGAGTCCCGTCCAGA